>JAFYTM010000088.1 GCA_017558865.1 Lachnospiraceae bacterium | reverse complement strand
TGAAAAATTGATGTGGGGCATCTCCATATGTTTTCATCATATCGGTAATGATTTCTTTTGCTTTTGTCCGAAGGCTTCTTCTCAGGAGAATATCGCATTCCACAAGCCAGTTTTCTTCCGTATCCAGCTCATCGTTTTCCTCATCGTATATGTATAACATATAATGGCAGGCATATTCTTCGAACCAGTTTGTTTTCTCGACGATGCTGGCGGCCATCATCAGATACCCCAGATCCTTATTGTCTATATTTCTTGTATAGATACGTTTTTTACCATCTGTTTTTTCAAGGCAGCAATCATGTGCTGCAAATGCTTCATCCATGAAGGTATACATCTGATCCAGATCATAGGGTCCATCTGCCAGAATTCGGTCTTCATCCAACTGTATCTCAAAATAAATATGAACACCTTCCATGTAGGTCTCCTTAGCTGATTTTTTATTGTATTCATAAAAACAGTCAATATTTGATATTCCTATCTTATCACATTTTTTCATTTTTGAATAACCAACTTACTGATTTTGCCTGTAAAAAAAGAGTGACTTCTCTTTATGATTTCGGGGGAATCAGTTATAATGAGACATAAATTCAGGGGAAAGGAAATAAGTGAGATGGTGGAACAAAGATGAATTTTGCACATCTGCATGTTCATACAGAATACAGTCTGTTGGACGGATCCAATAAAATAAAAGAATATGTATCCCGGGTCAAGGAACTTGGGATGAACAGTGCGGCCATTACGGATCATGGAGTCATGTATGGCGTGATTGATTTTTATCGGGAGGCTAAAGCGCAGGGAATACGACCGATTATCGGATGTGAAGTGTATGTAGCTCCTGATTCCAGATTTGATAAGGAAACAACAGGTGGAGAGGACCGATATTATCATCTGGTGCTGCTGGCGGAAAATAATCAGGGGTATCAGAACCTGATGAAGATTGTCTCCGATGGTTTTACAGAAGGTTTTTATTATCGTCCCCGTGTGGATAAGGAAATCCTTGAGAAATACCATGAAGGAATCATTGCGCTCAGTGCCTGTCTGGCGGGAGAGGTACAGCGATATATTATGAAGGGAATGTATGAGACTGCCTGCGAGACTGCCCTTCGTTATGAAAAGATCTTTGGAAAAGGAAACTTTTTTCTGGAACTGCAGGATCATGGGATTCCAGAGCAGAAGCAGGTCAATCAGTCGTTGCTGCGTATGAGCCGGGAGCTTGGTATCGAACTGGTGGTAACCAATGACGTGCATTACACGTATGAGGATGATGTGAAGCCTCATGATATCCTATTGTGTTTGCAGACTGGTAAGCGTCTGGCAGATGAAGATCGTATGAGATATGAGGGCGGTCAGTATTTTGTAAAGTCGCCAGAACAAATGGCACAGCTTTTTCCATATGCACTGCAGGCATTAGAGAATACACAGAGGATTGCAGATCGGTGTAATGTGGAGATTGAATTCGGTGTAACAAAGCTTCCCAAATATGACGTGCCGGAAGGCTATACTTCCTGGGAATATTTGAATCAGCTTTGTTATGATGGACTTAAAGAACGTTATCCGGCAGATGATGGGACATTAAAGGCACAGCTTACGTATGAATTGTCAATTATCCGGAAGATGGGATATGTGGATTATTTCCTGATTGTATGGGATTTCATCAAATATGCAAGAGATCATGATATTGCGGTGGGACCGGGACGTGGTTCCGCAGCGGGAAGCCTTGTATCTTATACATTGGGGATTACAAATATTGACCCGGCAAAATATCAGCTTCTTTTTGAGCGTTTTTTGAATCCAGAACGTGTATCCATGCCTGATATCGATATTGATTTCTGCTTTGAAAGACGACAGGAAGTGATTGATTATGTCGTGCAAAAATACGGAAAAGACCGGGTGGTTCAGATTGTTACGTTTGGTACATTGGCAGCCCGTGGAGTGCTCCGGGATGTGGGACGTGTCATGGATTTGCCATACGCATTTGTAGATTCCATCGCCAAAATGGTTCCGCAGGAACTGAATATTACGCTGGATCGGGCACTTCAGACGAATCCTGAATTTAAGACGTTGTATGATACGAATGAACAGGTTAAAGAGCTGGTAGATATGTCCAAACGTCTGGAAGGTCTTCCAAGACATACATCCATGCACGCGGCCGGTGTAGTGATCAGCCAGAAGTCGGTGGATGAATATGTACCACTTTCGAGGGCATCCGATGGTTCGATTACAACACAGTTTACGATGACGACGCTGGAAGAGCTTGGACTTTTGAAAATGGATTTTCTGGGGCTTCGTACTCTGACAGTTATACAAAATGCAACAAAACTGGCAGAGAAGAGCAAGAGGATTCAGATCGATATTGATCAAATTGATTATAATGATAAGCAGGTTCTGGAATCGCTTGGAACCGGCAGGACAGACGGCGTGTTCCAGCTGGAAAGTACGGGCATGAAGAATTTCATGAAAGAGCTAAAGCCTCAAAGTCTGGAAGATGTGATTGCAGGTATTTCTTTGTATCGTCCTGGGCCGATGGACTTTATTCCTCAATATATCCGGGGGAAAAATAACAATGAGTCGATTACCTATGATTGTCCGGAATTGGAGCCTATTTTGGAGCCGACTTACGGATGTATAGTCTATCAGGAGCAAGTTATGCAGATTGTACAGCGCCTTGCTGGATACACTCTTGGTCGTGCTGATCTGGTACGTCGTGCCATGTCCAAGAAAAAGGCTTCTGTGATGCAGAAGGAACGTCAAAATTTTGTCTATGGTAATAAAGAGGAAAACGTACCCGGCTGTATTGTGAATGGGATTCCGGAGAGTGTGGCGAACAAAATCTATGATGAAATGATTGATTTTGCAAAATATGCATTTAATAAGTCCCATGCGGCGGCTTATGCAGTTGTAGCATATCAGACAGCATGGCTGAAGTATTATTATCCGGTAGAATTTATGGCGGCACTTATGACTTCGGTCATTGATAATTCGACCAAGGTATCAGAATATATTCTAAGCTGTCGGCAGATGGGGATTCCGATTCTGGCACCTGATATCAATGAGAGTGACAGTGCATTTTCCGTGTCCGGCAATAGTATTCGTTATGGATTGAATGCGATTAAGGGTATTGGGAAACCGGTGATCGAGAGCATTGCGGAAGAACGAAATCAAAGAGGCATGTTCAAAGATTTAAGTGATTTTATTGAGCGTATGTCTGGTAAGGAAATCAATAAACGTACCGTAGAAAATTTTATCAAGTCAGGAGCTTTTGACAGTTTTCCGGCAAATCGTCACCAGATGATGATAATTTATGAGCAGTTAATGAATCAGACTGCCCAGAGAAAGAAAACAGAATATGCAGGGCAGATGAGTTTGTTTGATTTTGTGGAGGAGGAAGATAAACAGGCTTTTAAAGTAAAGATTCCTAATGTACCGGAGTATGGAAAGGAAGAACTTTTGGCTTTTGAGAAAGAAGTTCTGGGTATCTATATCAGCGGTCATCCTTTGGAAGAATATGAAGAGCAGTGGAGAAGAGGGATTTCTCATGTCACGACAGATTTTCTTCCAACAGAAGAGGGTGAAGAAGTAAAAGTTACGGATGGAGAACGCGCGATCATTGGCGGTATGATCACCAGTAAGACAACCAAAGCTACAAAGAATAACAAGATGATGGCATTCATAACCGTAGAAGATTTGGTTGGTTCTGCAGAAGTGATTATTTTCCCAAAAGATTATGAGAAAAATACGAAACTTCTAAATGTGGACAGTAAAGTGTTTGTCAGCGGACGTATCTCGGCGGAAGAAGATAAGGCGAGTAAGTTGATATTGGAACGTATCATTCCTTTTGATACCGTTCAAAAGGAACTCTGGATTCAGTTTGCTGATATGCAGGAATATCAGCAAAGAGAGGAAGAACTTTATCGCGCATTGATGGACAGTGAGGGTGAGGATTCGGTGGTTATTTATGTGCGGGCGGAGAAAAAGAAAAAGGTTCTTCCAGCCAGTCGAAATATTCGAATCAATCAGGAACTTCTGGGAAGACTATATGAGAAGTTTGGAGAGAAAAACGTGAAAGCTGTTGAGAAGCGTATTGAAAATGTTGCCAAAATGCATTAAAATGATAGTAGTTTACAAATTTCTTGCGGAGGAAGAACCATGGCAAAAGAAATAAATACGATTGGTGTTTTGACGAGCGGCGGAGATGCTCCTGGTATGAATGCTGCGATTCGTGCGGTAGTGCGGCAGGCATGTGCGAATGGAAAAAAGGTAAAAGGAATCCGCAGAGGCTATCAGGGTCTTCTGGAAGAGGATATCATTGATATGGACAGGCATTCCGTCAGTGATGTGATTGATAAGGGCGGTACCTTTTTGTTTACTGCACGCTGTTCTGAGTTTCGGACGGAAGAAGGGCAGAAAAAAGGTGCGGAGATCTGCAGAAAGCATGGTATTGACGGTCTGGTCGTGATTGGAGGAGACGGTTCTTTTGCGGGAGCGCAGAAGCTGGCGAATCTGGGAATCAATACGGTCGGCGTTCCGGGAACGATCGATCTGGATATTGCGTGTACTGAATATACGATTGGATTTGATACGGCAGTCAATACTGCGATGGAGGCGATTGATAAAGTGCGTGATACTTCTACGTCTCATGAAAGATGCAGTATTATTGAGGTTATGGGACGTAATGCCGGCTATATTGCGCTGTGGAGCGGTATTGCCAATGGTGCAGAGGATATTTTGATTCCAGAGCAGTATGATTATGATGAGCAGAAGATTATCAACAATATCATTGCAAATCGTAAACGCGGCAAGAAGCATCATATTATCATCAATGCAGAGGGAATTGGTCACTCTACTTCTATGGCAAGACGAATCGAAGCAGCTACTGGTGTGGAGACCCGTGCAACCATTCTTGGATATATGCAAAGAGGCGGAAGTCCGACCTGTCAGGATCGTGTATATGCAACGATGATGGGAGCAATGGCAGTAGATCTTCTCTGTCAGGGAAAGACAAACCGTGTTGTTGGCATCAGCAATGGTGAGTTCATAGATTTTGATATCAATGAAGCTCTTGGTATGAAGAAGGGTGTTGATCCTTATATGATTAAAGTAGCAGGGGATATGTCCAAATAATGATTACAAGTACATCGAATCCGCAGGTGAAGAATCTGCAGCAGTTGGCAAAAAAAGCCAAAACAAGGAATGAGCAGGATGTGTTTCTGGTGGAAGGCATGAAGATGTTCCAGGAAGCGCCTCGCGAAAAAATAAAAAAAGTATATATTTCAAAAAGCCTGTTCGAGGAAAAGGGACAGGCTTTTCTTCAGGGACTGGAGTACGAGGTTCTGGATGAACATGTATTTCAGGCAGCCAGTGATACAAAGACTCCGCAGGGGATTTTGTGTGTAGTTGAACAGTATCACTATCGTTTGGAGGATATGATCAGCAAGGAAAATCCGCATCTTTTGATTCTGGAGAATCTGCAGGACCCGGGAAATCTGGGAACGATTATGCGGACGGCAGAAGGTGCGGGTGCAGATGGTGTGATTCTGAGCCGAACTTCTGTGGATCTGTATAACCCGAAGACGATCCGTTCGACGATGGGTTCGATTTACCGGATGCCGTTTTTGTATGTAGATGATTTGGAGATGATATTGCCAGGGCTGAGAGAAAAAGGAATTCAAACCTATGCAGCGCATCTGCAGGGGAAGAATCCTTATGATCAGGAGAATTATCAGACAGGCTGTGCATTCTTTATCGGAAACGAGGGGAATGGACTAAGTGAAAACCTGAGCAAGAAAGCGGATACATGGATTCGCATTCCGATGCATGGAAAATTAGAATCATTAAATGCAGCAGTAGCTGCATCCATATTGATGTATGAGGTCTGCCGGCAGCGCCGGTAGGCTTTTTTTGAAGTCTAAATTTTCGTTAAAAGTTTAACAAAAAGTTCTTGACAAATATACAGATCGTACATATAATATAAACATAGATTGTTAAAATATTAACGTTAATATTTTAACGGGATTGATTAGGAGGTTTGTATGATGACAGAACAGGTGACAGGTAACAACATGGTAGATACGCCAGATGCATTATTGGAAAAACTTGCGAAGATGAGAGAAGCTCAGCAGATTTTTGCCGCTTACACACAAGAACAGGTGGATGCGATTTTCAAGGCAGCAGCAACCGCCGCTGATAAAATGCGTATTCCGTTAGCTAAGATGGCAGTGGAAGAGACTGGTATGGGTGTCATGGAAGACAAGGTAATCAAAAATCACTATGCGGCAGAGTATATTTATAATGCGTATAAGAATACGCAGACCTGTGGTGTGATTGAGGATGATCCGGTATATGGAATCAAAAAGATTGCAGAGCCGATTGGACTGGTGGCAGCAGTCATTCCAACGACCAATCCGACTTCTACTGCGATCTTCAAGACACTGCTGTGTCTGAAAACCAGGAATGCAATTATGATCAGTCCGCATCCAAGAGCAAAGGGATGTACGATCGAAGCGGCAAAAGTAGTTCTGGAAGCGGCTGTGGCAGCAGGTGCACCGGAGGGAATTATCGGATGGATTGATGTACCGAGTCTGGAGTTGACCAATCTGGTTATGGCACAGGCAGATATTATCCTGGCAACTGGTGGTCCGGGAATGGTAAAAGCGGCATATTCTTCCGGTAAGCCGGCATTAGGCGTTGGTGCAGGCAATACACCGGTTATTATTGATGATACCGCAGATATTCGCCTGGCAGTCAATTCTGTGATTCATTCCAAGACTTTTGACAATGGTATGATCTGTGCATCCGAACAGTCAGTAACAGTC
>JAFYTM010000087.1 GCA_017558865.1 Lachnospiraceae bacterium | reverse complement strand
ATCTATCCGATGTATGATTTTGCACATCCGATTGAGGATGCGATTGAGGGTATTACACATTCTATCTGTACACTGGAGTTTGAAGATCATCGTCCATTGTATGACTGGGTAGTTCGTGAGCTGGAGTATCCGCATCCACCGCGTCAGATTGAGTTTGCAAAGCTGTACCTGACCAATGTGGTAACTGGTAAGAGATACATCAAGAAGCTGGTAGAGGAAGGTGTGGTAGACGGATGGGATGATCCGCGTCTGGTATCCATCGCTGCACTGAAACGTCGTGGCTTCACACCGGAATCTCTGAAAATGTTTGTGGAGCTCTGTGGTGTATCCAAGAGCAACAGTTCTGTGGATTATGCAATGCTGGAGTATTGTATTCGTGAAGATCTGAAGATGAAGCGTTCCCGTATGATGGCGATTCTTGATCCGATTAAACTGGTTATTGATAATTATCCGGAAGGCGAAGTAGAGTATCTGGATGCGGCAAACAATCTGGAGAATGAAGAACTTGGCTCCAGAAAGATTCCGTTCTGCAGAGAGCTGTATATCGAGCGTGAAGACTTTATGGAAGAGCCGCCGAAGAAATATTTCCGTCTGTTCCCGGGCAACGAAGTTCGTCTGATGCATGCATATTTTGTAAAATGTGAGAGCTTTGTAAAGGATGAGAACGGCAAGGTGATTGAAGTACACTGCACATATGATCCAGAGACCAAGGCCGGAAGCGGATTTACCGGACGTAAGGTCAAAGGAACGATTCACTGGGTACCGGCGCCATATGCAGTTGATGCAGAGGTTCGTCTGTATGAGAATCTGATCGATGAAGAGAAGGGTGTATACAACGAAGACGGAACGATGAATATCAATCCGAACTCTCTGACCGTTGTTCAGGCGAAGCTGGAGCCGGCGTTGAAGGAAGTACAGGCTTACGACAGCTTCCAGTTTGTACGGAATGGTTTCTTCTGTGTGGATGCCAAAGATTCCAGACCGGATGCACTGGTATTTAACCGTATTGTATCTTTGAAGAGTTCTTTCAAACTGCCGAAGCAGGACTAACAGATAATACAAAAGGGATACTCCTCTGTCAGTTTGACATGGGAGCATCCCTTTTATAATGCGAATATTATTCTTTATCAGTGTCCTCTTCAGCGCAGCCGGCTTCTACAGCTACCACCTCTTCAGCGGAAGGTGCCTCAGCCTTTTCGAGGGATTCTTCTACAGAGTCCTTCTGTGCAGATGCGGTGATTTCTTCATCTTCGAAAATTTCGTCTTCGCTGTCAAAGGCAAGAATCTCATCTTCGGTCTCGTCCAGATCATCCTCCTCGAAGAGTTCGTCAAATTCTTCATCTTTTGCGAAAAATTTGCGGTATACACAGATTCCTCCAACTACTGCCAGAGCAGCAGTACCAACAGCCGTAAGTGCTTTCAATGCTTTTTTCATAGTGATACTCCTTTCATTTTGGGTTTCGTGACATTTATCCATGCAGCTCGATTTCGCCGCTGCTAACGCAGCTATAAATCTCGCTTTATGGCTAAACGCCATATGTCAAATATGAAAATCATCTGCTTATATGCAAGCATACCGCATCTGATTTATCATATTTGTCGCATGGCTAAATAGTTACTGTATATTTTAATATAAATAACTGCCAATGGAAAGTAAAAAAACCATAAATTTTGGAATTATTCGTTGAGCTTTCTGTGAATTTCGATTACACTATTATAGTATTTACAGGAAAGTAAAAAAGAAACCAGTTTTCAGGAGAGATGGAATGAGAATAAAAAATATAAAAAAATGTGCAGTCGTTTTTACATGTGTATGGAGCATGTTTTTGCTTGGCGGCTGTGCGAATACAAAGATTGTGCTGACAACAGGGTTGGCAGAGGATGAGATTTTTCGAATTGGAGATGTGTCCTGTGAGCTTTCAGAGGGGCTTGTCTATCTTGTGAATCAGAAGAATCAGTATGAAAATGTCTATGGCATTGAGATGTGGGATCATGATTTTGGAGAGATGACCGTAGAGGAGTATCTGAAAAGTCAGATTATCTCACAGTTGGCACAGGTAAAGAGCATGATCTTGCTGGCGGAAGAGCATGAGATTGTATTGGATGAGCAGGAACTGGCATCTGCGGCGGCAGCAGCAGCAGATTATTATGCATCCTTAAGTCAGCAGGAGCTGGAAACACTGAACATAGATCAGCAGCAGATTCAGAAGATGTATGAGGATTATTGTCTTGCTTATAAGGCGTATGACCAGATTACAGAGGATGTAAGTGTAGAGATCAGCGATGATGAGGCTCGTATTATTCAGATACAGCAGATCTTTGTGCCGGAGAGAAATCTTGCCAGAGAGCTGAAAGAAAAGCTGGATGAGGGAGAGAGCTTTGAAAGCATTGCGGCTAATTACTCTAAAGCGTCACAGACGACACTCTCTATTGCCAGAGGAGATAAGAGAGAAGAATATGAAGCGGTTGCATTTGACTTGAACAATGAGGAGATCAGTGATGTATTTGAGGCAGATGGCGGATATTATATTCTGAAATGTCTGGATACGTATATGGAAGAGGAATCGGATGCCAATAAGCTTCGTGTGGCACAGCAGCAGAAAACCATGAAATTTCAGGAAATCTATGAGGGTCTGATGAAAGATACATTGTCTGAATATCAGGAAAAGTTGTGGAATGGTGTTCGGTTTGAGGATTATGAGGATGTAGAGACGTGTACATTTTTTGATATTTATAAAAAATATTTTGAAGCGTAAAAGAAAATGGCCGCTGTATCGTCATGTGATGGTGCAGCAGCCGTTTTTGGTTAATCCAGAATTTCCTTCAGGCAATTCAGAAGCTCCGTATTTTTCTCAGGCATCATAAAGCAGAAGCGGAAAAAAGTCTCATCTTCCAGACCGTGAAAGGTGGAGCAGTCCCGCAGCATCAGTCCCTGTTTGATAGCATGAACGAAGACATCATAGGCAGTAATGCCTTCTTTCAGGATCCGGATCAGGATGAAATTAGCATAAGGCTTGTAGATCTTGATATTTTTCCATGTGAGAAGTTCCTGATAGATGCGTTCCCGTTCACTGGAGATTAACTGTCTGGTCTGTTCGATGTATTCCTGATCTGTAAACATCAGGGAACCTGCCACATCGGCAAGGCTGTTGAGTGTCCACGGGTTTTTGTGTTCTTTAATGTCATTGAGGAGAGCCAGATTGCTGGTCATCGCATATCCGAGCCTCAGTCCCGGAGCTGCGAAGAATTTGGAGATTCCACGCAGAATAGCGAAATTGTCAAATTCCTGCAGCAGTCCGACAGAGGATACGCGAATGTCGTCCGGTGCGAATTCTGCATAGGTTTCGTCAATCATTGCAAAGATATGATGCGCTTTACAGCAGGAGAGGATCTGGCGCATCTCGTCCGGTGTAATTGCAGTAGAAGTAGGGTTGTTTGGGTTGCAGATGATACAAAGATCCACATCATCCGTCAGTTGCTGGCAGAAGTCAGGGATATCCAGTCGGAAATCCGATGTTTCTTTTAACCCGTAGTGGCTCACCGTTCCTCCAGCAAGAAGAACCTCACGTTCATACTCGGAATAAGTAGGGGTAACGATCAATGCTTTTTTAGGGTGGTGGATCTGAACGAACAGAGAAATCAGCTCCGTGCATCCGTTTCCGACCAGTATCTGTTCCGGAAGACATCCGGTATATCCTGCAATATGTCCCCGAAGCTCTGTGTAATCCGGGTCTGGATAAGAGGTGATCACATCGATCTTATCTGCCAGTCCGGCACGCATTCGCGGGGAGATACCAAGCGGATTGACATTGGCGCCAAAGCCGGTGATCTTTTCTTTTGGGATACCAAAGTGTTTTTCGATTTTTTCCAGATCACTTCCGTGGAAGTGTTCTTTTCCTTCTATTTTATGTTCTTGATTCATTGTTTTTCCTCACTCGTAGTGTCCCGCGGTTGCCTGAAGCAATCCTGCGGTGCTATAATAACGGTATCATTATATACCAAAATCCGAAAAAAGCAACGGGGTCTGTATGAAAGAGAAGATAATTGATTTTTTCAATGGCACATTTGTTTATGAGCAGGCAAAATTGAAAATAGAGCCGCAGGAACTGCTTCTTGAGCTGGATGCAGGGAAAGCGGTGCAGGGAAGTTTTGTGCTGCATTCCTGTGATGAGCGGAGGGTGAAAGGGATTCTTTATACGAGAATTCCTGGACTGCGGCTGCAGGGAACAAGCTTTTTTGCAAGAGCCGCAAGGATTGAATATATCTATGAACCGCAGCATCTGCGTGCCGGTGAGACGCTGGAGGATTCAATCTGGCTGGAGACCAGTGCCGGAGAATATGAATTGCCGGTAAAAGTGCGTATCAAGGGAGATTTGGTGCCGGAAGAAAATGAAGAGATTCCGCTGCCGGAGATGCCTGAACCGGAAGCTGCTGTGGTGGAATATAAAAAAGGAAAAGGCAGAAGTGAAGAATGGAAGCGTCGCAGATCTCAGGAAGCGGTGCTGATGAAGCTGCAGTGTATCATTGAGGAGGAAAAACTGCAGATTTGTACTAGGGAGGAGTCTGACAAAAAGCTCCGGGCAGTCGTGGATGAACTGTTGGAATGTAATCCAGAATCAGCAGTGTATCCGCTTCTGAATGCATGGATGCTGCTTCGTGAGAATCAAAAAAAAGAAGCGGGATGGATTTTGAGAAAGTATGAGCGTATCCGTTTGATTCAGCAAAGGGATGTGACGGTGCGTGCGCTATTTTTATATGTCAACAGCCTGTTTCATCAGGATCGGGAGCTGACGGCTTCCAGTGTAGCGCAGCTTCAGAAAATCTATCAAAAGCATCCGGAAAGCTGGCTGGTAAATATTTGTCTGTTGGAACTGGATCCGAGACTGCAGGAAAGATCCCGTACCAGATATTTGATGCTGGAGCGTCAGTTCCGCACGGGAATCCGGAATCGACTGCTTTATCGGGAAGCATGGGAACTTTTGAAATCGGATATTGCCCTGTTTACAAAGCTGGATGGCTTTACGATACAGGTGTTTGGATGGGCAGCCAGACATGGAGTATTGACACGGGAGGCAGCTCAGGCAGTGGCCTTACAGGGAACAAAATTAAAAAAATGGACGCCAATGGCAGCAGGACTGTTAAAGCACTGTTATGAGATTCATCCCTCCAAAGAGACAGTTGGAGCAGTATGTTCGATTTATATTCATGGACATCGTACCGATGAGGAAGCGTTCAGATGGTATGAAAAAGGTGTAGAACTGGATGCGAAAATCACGAGTCTGTATGAATATTTTATGTATGCACTTCCGGAACATTATGAAAAATTATTTCCGAGACAGGTTTTATTATATTTTCATTATCACAATACATTGAACAGTCATCAAAAGACCATGTTTTATTGTAATCTGGTTAAATATGGAAAGCCGGGAGAACGGATTTATGAAGAACACAGAAGGCTTTTGCAGGAGTTTTTATTAAAGCAGTTAAGACAAAGGAAACTGAACGATTCTTTGCCATGGCTGTATGCAAGATGTCTTCTGGTCGATACTCTGGATGAGGATATGCTGGAAGCACTGGCGGATCTGTTATTCCTGCGTAAATTGACCTGTAAAGAAAAAAGGATTCGCAAAGTAGAAGTTCGTTATACTCAGCTGGAGGAAAAGCTGGAGATTCCGCTGACAGGAGGATGTGCATACATACCGGTCTATACACCGGATGTGGATATTGCGCTGCTCGATGAACAGGGACGAGCTTATCGAAAGACTGTATCGTATGAACTGGAGCAGGTATTGACTGAGCCAGGATTTTTACAGGTATGTACGACTGTGCTGAAAGATCATATGGGTGTGAATCTGTATCTTCTGGATGGAAAAGGAAAACATCGTGTAAAAAGTGAGAATGTGGAACTGATTCGCAGAATGGCAGAGGACGAAAGGCTGAAATCATCTTATCGTCTGCGATTAAAGCTGGAACTTCTGGATTACGAGAGAAGGCATCGGCGCCTGGAAAAACTGGATGCTGCTCTTCGAATTGAACATGCAGAGGATCTGGAACGGGAAGATCAGGCATTTTATATTGAAGTGCTGATTTTGTTGAAAGAAGACAGGGAGGCATTGATGCTGTTGGATCAGACCGGATGTCGTGACGTGGATCCAAAGCTTTTGCTTCGTCTTCTTCAAAGACTGCTGACAGATAAAGAAACAGAGACACAAAGACTGATGCCGTATGTACGTCAGGTGTTTGAAAAAGGAATCTATACAGAACGTGTGATTGCGCTTTTGGCGCAGGAATGCAGTGGAAATACGGCAGAACTTTTAGCAATCTGGAAAGCAGGGGAACAGTTTGGGATGTCGCTGCCGAATCTGGAGGAGTATATTTTAGTACAGGCAATGTTTACAGAGTGTCATATAAAGGAAGTATTTCCAGTTTTTCTGTCTATTGATGACCGAAGCGGAGATTCCATGATCGGAAGTGCTTACCTGAACTATCTAAGCTGGCTGGATTTTGTAAAGGCTGAAGATACACCGGATGGTTTGTTTGACAGTCTGGAACATCATCTGATCTGGGAGGATTGCCTGGCGGAGGTTGCGGTTCTTTCATATCTTAGACAGCTTTCCTTGCTGCTGTTGCTGTCGGAAGCACAGAAACGACTTGCAAGGCGACTCATGAAGGACTTGACGGTCAGACGGAGAAAGTTTGCGTTTATGCAGACGCTTCTTCCGTATATGGATGAGAAAGGACGTCCGGATGATCAGATGGTTCTGGAATATCGTTGTAATCCGGCTCATAAGGTGGTTCTTCATTATGTGCTGGAATATCATGGAAAGAAAGTGTTTGATTATATGACGGAAACTGTGTATCCGACTTGTGGAGGAGTATTTACAAGGGCATTTACCTTGTTCTATGGGGAGCGCCTGACCTGGTTCTTCACAGAAACTCTGGATGACGGTACTGAATATTCGACCGAATGCTGTACGATAGAAAACAAAGAGGAAGATATACAGGGAAGCAGTCGCTATCATCGGCTTTGCAGGATGCAGAAAGCACTGGATCATAAACAGGAAGCATTATTGAAACACATGATGATGGAATATGAAGAATTGATGGAATATGCAGAACAGCAGTTTAAGAGAAAATAGAAGGGATTGCTCATATGAAGGGAACGAATGGTTTGGAAAGACTTTATGTGGGAATTGATTTTCGTAGGTCTATACCGGAAGTCTGTTATCAGATGGGTGAGATGAAAGACCAGAAGCCGGTTCCTATGGATTTTGGAGGACAGACGAACCGAAGTGCCTGTTTTCGAAAAATATTGTCAACCTTGAAACGATATGGGAGAAAAGAGGATATCCGTGCAGCAATCGTACTGCCCGATATGATGGAAGAAACAATTCAGCTATATATCAAAGAAGCGTGTGAGGCGGGCTTTGCAAGAGAACAGCTGCAGATTCTGGGAGAGCAGGAAAGCGTTGTGCATTTTGTGATGCACCAGACGAATGACATCTGGCAGCAGATGGTATGGCTGCTGGAATTTGATACCGAAGAGATTAAGGCAACTTGTATACAGGTGAACAAGAGATCAACACCGATGCTGGTAGAGGTGAAAGATCCTGATTACTGGTATGTGGGATCGCTTCTGGAAGGAAACAGAGATGAAAATCTTTTTGTGAGAATGAAGGAACAGTTTGGCAAGAAGCTGGTATCTGCGGTGTTTTTGACAGGAACGGATCTGAATGTCAGAGATTACAAAAAAAGCCGAGAGGAGCTCTGTAATCGCCGAAGAGTATTTCTGGCAGAACAGATTCATGCAAGAGGTGCCTGTATGATGGCATGCGATGAAGATCAGGAGCGTCCGTATCTGTTTTTGAATGAACAGACACTTTTGTATAATGTAGGAATTCGAAGCTGTCGGGCAGGAAAGGAATCGATACATACGATCGTGCGTGCAGGCTGTAACTGGTATGATATGCAGGAAAGCTGTGAGATGCTTCTGCGGGGAGATTCGATCCTGGAATTTGTATTCCAGTCCATGCTGGGCGGTGAGCCGATTCAGGCAGGATTGATGCTGACAGATATACCTGTCAAAAAAGATGGAGTGAGAAGGGTTCAGGTAGATATCCATTTTGAGAGTCCTTTTCAGTGTGAAGTGAAAGCAACGGATCTGGGATTTGGAGAAATCGCTCCGTCTTCCGATCTTTACTGGAAGGAAACATTCTGGCTGGATGAACGGAAGGAGGATGATCATGGGGCTGGTTACGATCTGTAAATATAAAAGGACAAGAGTCCCTTTCTATGTGGAGCAGGCAGGATTGAATCTGTACAGTCTGGAAGAGTTGTCCTGGTTCCTGTATCACAATATCTGTCTGGCAGACCGTTCTCTTATGAATGAACGGATGTGTCGCTGGATCGCAGATGAGATTGGATACCCTGAGCTGGCTGCCCGTATCCGGAATGGAATTGCGTCCGGGACGAATTTTCAGAATCTGATTCTGTCTGTCGTGGGAGCAGCAGACCTGTTTTCCAATCAGGAGCTGGCGATGCTGGGGGAACGTCTGAAAGGCCTTGGCTCCCTGCAGGAGCAGGAACGTCTGAAGATGAGAGCCGATGAGCTATTGGATAATCGAAATGAGTGGGCAGCGATGGAAGAGTACCGGCATATTCTTCGGATGCATCAGAACAATCGTCTGGGAATGGAATTCTATGCGGCAGTCTGGAATAATCTGGGGGTGTGCTATGCCAGACAGTTCTTGTTTGAAGAAGCGGCTGACTGTTTTGAAACCTCATATGAATATGCACCGGATGAGAATGTGATGGAACAGGCGGATCTGGCAAGAAAGCTTTCAGAGGGCAGTTATCCGGAACTGGAAAGAAAAGATTTTGATTTTATGAATCCTCAGAAGAAACTGCTGCAGTGGGAGAGAGAGTATCGGATGCGACAAAAACAGCAAAATGCTTGACAATTTCTGTTCTACCTGATATTATTATGCTCATGGCGTCACTTTGGTCAAGTAGAGTGGTAGCGAACGGAAATTAGAGGAGGAGTTACATAATGAAAAAGTTAATTGCACTGATGCTGGCAGGTGTTATGACTGCAGCAATGGTAACCGGCTGTGGAAGCAAGAAGGAGGAGACTGCAGCACCTGCACCGGCAGAGACTGAGGCTCCGGCAGAAAAAGAAGAAGCACCGGCAAAAACAGACAGTGATCTGGCTTACGTAAAGGATAAGGGAGTTCTCGTTGTAGGTATCACGGATTTTGCTCCGATGGATTACAAGGATGAGAATGGTGAGTGGATCGGTTTTGACGCGGAGATGGCAAGAGGCTTTGCAGAGAATCTTGGCGTAAAGGTTGAGTTTGTTGAGATCGATTGGGATAACAAGATCCTTGAGCTGGATGGAAAGACCATTGACTGTGTATGGAATGGTATGACTCTGACCGATGAGGTGAAGAGTGCGATGGAGACATCCAATGCATACTGCAATAATGCACAGGTTGTTATCGTAAAAGCAGAGGATGCAGATAAGTATAAGGATGTAGAGAGCCTGAAAGATCTGGCTTTTGCAGTTGAGGCAGGAAGTGCTGGAGAAGCAGAAGTAACTGCACTTGGACTGAACTGTACTCCGGTAAAAGCACAGTCTGATGCACTGATGGAAGTAGCGGCAGGAACTTCTGATGCAGCAGTGATTGATTCCCTGATGGCAGCGGCAATGGTTGGAGAGGGAACCGGTTATGCGGATCTGACTTATACCGTTGGTCTGAACAGTGAGGAATATGGCGTTGGATTCCGTAAAGGATCTGATCTTGCAGCAGCTCTGAACGAGTATTTCGTGGCAAGCTATGCAGATGGAAGTATGGTGACCTGTGCGGAAACTTATAAAGTTCAGGCAGCATTGATCGAACAGAAATAAAAAAGATGGAATTACTTGGAGAGCGGAGGTTTTCCGCTCTCTGTGTTTGTTATAAAGAAAGCCGGCAAACGGCAGTGAAATGATTTAGAAAGCAGGATAAAAGTACATGGAATTGATACTGGAACAGATGCCTATCGTCGTTCGTTCATTGAACGTTGGTTTTTTACAGACTTTAAAGCTCTTTTTTGTGACGCTGATCGGTGCGTTTCCGCTTGGATTGATCATTGCCTTTGGGTCAATGTCAAAGTTTAAGCCTTTGAGTTATTTTACGAAAATTATTGTCTGGATTATAAGAGGAACACCGCTGATGATTCAGCTTCTGATCATCTACTATTTTCCGGGATTAGTATTTAATAATCCGATCTGGGGAAGCGGAGAGAGCGGACGATTTCTGGCGGCAGCTGTGTCTTTTATCTTTAACTATGCCTGTTATTTTTCTGAGATTTATCGTGGTGGAATTCAGAGTGTGCCAGTCGGTCAGGAAGAGGCGGGACTGGTGCTTGGTATGACGAAGACGCAGATCTTTTTTAAGATTAAACTCTTGCAGATGATTAAACGAATTGTGCCTCCGATGTCCAATGAAATCATTACGCTGGTCAAAGATACATCCCTTTCACGTATCATTGCACTGCAGGAGATCATCTGGGCTGGTCAGGCATTTATGAAAGGTTCTCAGGGAATCTCAGGTGCGATCTGGCCAATGTTCTTTACGGCAGTGTATTACCTGATTTTCAGTGGAATCCTGACGGTTGGTCTTGGACGACTGGAAAAGAAACTGGATTATTTCAGATAAAGGAGGGCAGAAGCGATGGCTATTTTGGAAGTAGAACATATTGTAAAATCATTTGGAGGTACAGAAGTACTGAAAGATATCAGCTTTTCGCTGGAAAAGGGAGAAGCGGTATCGATTATTGGTTCTTCCGGAAGCGGAAAAACGACACTGCTTCGCTGTCTGAATTTTTTGGAACATCCAGATCAGGGGATTATCAGAGTAGGCGGTGAGACACTGTTTGATGCCGCTGATCCACGGACGATGCAGGAATCCGAGATCCGTAAAAAAAGGCTTCGTTTTGGACTGGTGTTCCAGAATTTTAATCTGTTCCCGCAGTATACTGCCCTGCAGAATGTCATGTTGGCAGAGGAATTGCTGGCAAAAGAACAGCCGGATTATAAAGCCAGGAAAAAAGAGATCCACGACCGGATCCACGCACACGGTGAGGAATT
>JAFYTM010000086.1 GCA_017558865.1 Lachnospiraceae bacterium | reverse complement strand
CTGGCAGGCGGTCGCCCGGGCGGAAAAAGTAAGTGTATTCGATACCCCATGTTACTTCTACGTGCAGCGGAGCGGCTCCATCATGGGGGAAGGATATTCTCTGAAACGGCTGGATGCGCTGGAAGCGGAACTGGAACGGACAGCATATGTAGAGAAAAATTACCCGGATTTGGCGAACCGGGCAAAGCAGAGTGTGTGGTTTTCCTGCATTTACGCAAACCAGATGCTGAAAAAATACTGCACCCCTGAAGTGTGTGCCGAAGGAGAAGCGATCATCAGAAATGTTCTGGCCAGACAGCCGATCCGGCTGCGGTATGCGGACAGAAGCCGTAAAAAGCAGTTTTTCTGGCTGGCTATGGCGAAACTGTCCTTTGAACTGACCTGTACCCTTAGAATGAGACTGGGAATCGGTTTTTGATGTAATAGCATTATGTGCAAATAAACCTTGAAAGGTGTATTGTAGTATGAGAACAATAAAAATAAATTTTACCGGGACTTATGAAGGATTTACACCCGAAATGAGTCATGTTTTTCGTGTTCTTAAAAAATTTTATAATGTTATAATAACTGATGATGCAGATTATATTATTTGTGATATTTTTGGAACACCGTATGAGCATTGTAAGTACCCCCAGATTCGTATTATGCAGACCGGAGAGAACTACATACCCGATTTCAATACAGTAGATTATGCAATTTCTAGATATCCATTAAATCTTCATGATAGAAATTTTTATCTGCCGGGCTGTGTAGCGCCTCTGGACCATTGGCTGGCGCTAAGCAAAAAAAACAGAGAATACGACGATGGACTATTGAAGGAAAAGGAATTTTTTGCAAATTTTATTGCAGGTCATGAATCTGAATATGGAATTCGAGGTGCTTTTTTTAAGAAATTATGTGAATACAAAAGAGTGGAATCACCAGGAACGTATCTCAACAATATGCCTGATGGTCAAACTGTTTCTTGGAATAATTCATCGAAAACAGATTTTCAGAGAAAGTGTAAATTTACATTATGCTTTGAGAGCACGAAGCATGAAGGTTTTATTACAGAAAAAATTACAGATGCATTCTATGCGGACACAATTCCTGTATATTATGGCAGTTCTAACATTACAGATATTTTTAACAAAAAGGCATTTATCAATTGCTCAGATTATGCCGACTTTGATGAGGTGATCCAATTGATCAAAGAGTTAGATACCGATGACGAAAAGTACCTTACCATGCTTAGACAACCGATTTTTACAACGGCTAATTATCCGGAAAAAATATTAGATGAACTGGAGAAATATATACTGCATATTTTTGAACAGCCATTGAATGATGCATACCGTAGGTCCCGTGTTTATTTTGGAAAGCAGTATGATAACTATCTGGCGAATACGACAATTAAGAGGGAAAGCATGTTGCAAAAAACAGCGGCTAGAATCTTGGGTATCATTAAGAAAAAATAATAATGAGCTTTGAGTAATATACATGATTGAATCAAGAGAAGAGTTAAAAGAGTATATTTTTGCGGATAATGCCGGACAACAGAGGCAGAATCTGAAATGGAAGCTAATTTCCCGGTATGCGCGGTATCCTCAGCAGCGGATCAGGAAATTCAAGTATTATCTGCGCATGCAGGAGTATTACATCAATACAGCCCGGGGCAATAAGTTCAAAGGCTTGATGGGATTGTACTATGAACGCAAAAAGAATCGGTTGGGAGAGCGGTTAGGTATTGAGATCGGACCGAACTGCTTTGGCAAGGGCCTTCAGATCTATCACAGCGGCATCATTGTGAATACAGCGGTACGCGCCGGCGAAAACTGCAGACTCCACGGCGGCAACTGCATCGGAAACAACGGTAAAACCGAGGCGGTGCCCCGGTTGGGGGACAATGTGGATATCGGTTACGGCGCGGTGCTGATCGGAGACATTCGGATCGCGGATGGCTGTGTGATCGGTGCCAATGCGGTTGTAAACAAAACTGTGGAGAAAAAAGGCAGTACAGTGGTTGGTATTCCGGCCAAAGCGGTGAAGTAAGCATATAGGACATATTGCCACAGCGCATGCTGTGCAGGAGGAGGATATGTTATTTTCGGTAATTATTCCAATATATAATGCAGAGAAAACATTGGACAGATGCTTGAAAAGCTTGCAGCAACAGATTTTTGCTGATTTTCAGGCAATTCTTGTTGATGACGGTTCTTCCGATTCCAGCGGGCAGATTTGCAGGCAATTTGAGGTGGCTGACAGTCGGTTCAAGTATATCAGACAGGAAAATCAAGGCGTTTCCCGTGCAAGAAATGCAGGAATTGAACAGGCAGAAGGTGAATATATAGCATTTCTGGACAGTGATGATGTCTACTATACAGATTATCTGGAGGAATTTCAGAAATTGATTGCTCAATATCCGGAACATGAAAGTTTCTGGTGCGGTTTCCAATATATTTCTGATGATAAAAAAGAAAACGGACGGAAATGCCTGTATTCCGATACGGAAAATATATCGGTTGTTCATAGAAGTCATATTATGGATCTTCACGAAAAGACTCTGGAAGCAGCTCTGTGGAACAAGGTTTATAAAAAAGATATCATTAGGGATAACCACATTAAGATGCTGAAAGAGTTGTCTTTGGGAGAGGATCTGATTTTTAATTATGAGTATTTGGATCATTGTGCCAATCCGGAGATCATACTGCTGAATAAATGTCTATACGGCTATTATGCAGTTTCTTCGGATTCCCTGAACAACAGGTTCAGAGCGGATTTGAAGGAAGTCTATGATTTGCTGAATGCAAAGACCTTGACTTACCTTGAAAAATGGGATGTTTCGGAGAGCCAGATAACCAAGCAGTATAATTGCATGTATTATCGTATGGACAGTGTTCTAAGAAATACATTCAGAGAAGAATGCCTGTTGACCACAAGACAAAAGTATCAATACAACAATGCAATATTAAGAAGTTCCGAATTCAAAGGAATCCTGAAGCGAACAGAGTGTCGGATCCATCCGCTTCATCGTGTTGCGTATTTCCTGTGCAGCTATCACATGATGCGGATGGTTGACTGGATGGCGAAAAAGATGAGAAAAGTGAAAAGAAAAGTTCTGTAAGAGTATAGATGTTTTGAGAGGATATTATGAATCTGCTTGACCAGATCAGCGCTAGCATTCAGGCCAGAATGGTTCGTCCGTGGGTCTTGAAGAATTATGAAAAAACTCCATATGGTAAAAGAATTGCACAGTTGCGGAACAAGCATTCCGGTCAGCGATGCTTTATCGTCGCCAACGGTCCCAGCCTGCGGCCTGAGGATCTGGATCTGCTGCAGCAGCGCGGCGAGATCACCTTCGGTATGAACCGGATCTACAAACTGTTCGACCAGACCCGGTGGCGGCCTACCTATTATGTCTGCGAGGACGAACTGATCGCCCAGAGTCAGCAGCCGGAGATCAACGCCATTGAGGCAGAGGCAAAATTCATCCCCATCGAACTGAAGTGGTGGCATGGGGTGGAGATTGCGGACGCGGTCTATTTTCATCTGAATTACAAAGAGGAAGAGCGGTATCCATGCAGCTTTTCCACGGATATTGCCCATCAGCTGGACTGCCGCGGTACCGTAACCTTCAGTTGCATGCAGCTGGCGGCATATATGGGCTTTTCTGAGATTTATTTGCTGGGTGTGGATCACAATTACCGTGTGACCATCGATATTAACGGCAATGTCATTACGGATACAACGCAGAAAGACTATTTCTGCGAAGGCTATGAT
>JAFYTM010000002.1 GCA_017558865.1 Lachnospiraceae bacterium | reverse complement strand
GGCTTATCCTGAAGGATATGTCTAGAAGTTAGGATAATGGATGTATTCAATGTGTAGTTTTGAATGTATAATGTGGCCTATTGGCTCAGTTGGTTAGAGCGCCGCCCTGTCACGGCGGAGGTCACGGGTTCGAGTCCCGTCTGGGTCGTTTATAAATGGGATCTTAGCTCAGCTGGGAGAGCATCTGCCTTACAAGCAGAGGGTCATAGGTTCGAGCCCTATAGGTCCCATTTACAGATTCGTCTGTATATGCCGGCGTGGCGGAACTGGCAGACGCACAGGACTTAAAATCCTGCGGGACTTACCTCCCGTACCGGTTCGATTCCGGTCGCCGGCATTTAAGAAGAATCGGAAGTATATCATATGTGCGCGTAGCTCAGCTGGATAGAGCGTCTGACTACGGATCAGAAGGTCGGGAGTTCGAATCTTCTCGCGCACGCTGAACCATCTGCAGTCATGCAGGTGGTTTTTTTAATAACAAAAAATATAGAATTAAAATTTTCAGGTATAATTTTTAGTCTGATGTCTCATACTACTCCTGTAAATATTTATTACAGGAGGTCATATAACATGAGTTCTAACAACACAAACAATTCTACAAACACTAACAACACTAATAATGCAAACAACTACAGCGGTTCCAACAGTTCTAAGAATAGTACTTCCAAGAGCAAAAATACGAACAGCAAAAATGCATCTTCCAAAATGGATAATGCAAATAATACCACTAACAATAATTATTAAGCATCCGGACAGGGCACAGCATCAGCTGTGCCTTGTTCTATATCACGGCTCTTCCAAAACCGCATATATTATCTAATAAGGGAAGAAAGGAAAAGAAAAAATGTCAGATATAGAAACGATTGCAGCAAGGGAGATGGAGCGATATATTTTTGATAAAAAATATCTTGTGATTGATGTGCGTCAGCCTTCTGAGTACCGAAAGAAACATATGAAGAACTCAGTTTGTATACCAAGGGAATATTTACTGCAGAGGATTAAGGGAATCGGTGATTCTATCCCTGTTCTGTACTGTGATCGGGGCGGATTAAGTATGCAGGCAGCGCGTGAACTGCAGGAACAAGGGTATCGTGCCATATCAGTTGTTGGTGGAATACAGGCATACAGAGGAAGATATTTGGAGTGTAATACTGTTGAGAAGTGATTGACTTCAGATGAATCGCCGGATAAGATAGAGATTAGATTGAGATGATTACCAGAGAGGATAACGGATGAGCAGGATAGAATTAGTAGCACCATGTCATTTTGGACTGGAAGCTGTTTTGAAAAAGGAAATCATGGACCTGGGTTATGAGATTGTTCAGGTAGAAGACGGAAGAGTCACATTTGCAGGAGATGAGGAGGCTCTTTGCAGGGCAAACGTATTTTTGCGTACTGCAGAAAGAGTTTTGTTAAAAGTAGGGAAGGTAAAAGCAGTTACCTTTGATGAATTGTTTGAAAAGGTAAAGGCTCTTCCATGGGAAAATTATATTCCGGCAGATGGAAAGTTCTGGGTAGCGAAAGCATCATCTGTAAAGAGCAAACTTTTCAGTCCTTCAGATATACAGTCGATTGTAAAAAAGGCAATGGTTGAGCGTTTGAAGGGTGTATATCATGTAGAATGGTTTCCAGAGACAGGTGCCGAGTATCCGATTCGCATTTCTTTTATGAAAGATGAAGCAACGATATGCCTGGATACGACCGGTCTGTCTCTACATAAGAGAGGATATCGTACGATGGTCAGCAAGGCTCCTATTAAAGAAACGTTGGCAGCGGCGCTGATTTTATTGACTCCATGGAAAAAAGATCGTATTCTGGTCGATCCATTCTGTGGAAGCGGAACATTCCCGATTGAGGCAGCTATGATTGCAGCGAATATTGCACCAGGCGTGAATCGTTCATTTACTGCAGAGAAGTGGACGAATATCGTTGGAAGAAAGTATTGGTATCAGGCGATTGATGAGGCCAATGATCTGATTGATGATAATATTGTTACAGATATTCAGGGTTATGATATTGATGGAGATATCATCAAAGCAGCAAGACAGAATGCACAGGCAGCTGGAGTGGATCATTTGATTCATTTTCAGCAGAGATCAGTGAGTGAACTGAGTCATCCGAAAAAATATGGTTTTATTATCAGCAATCCACCGTATGGTGAGCGTCTGGAAGAAAAGGCTGCATTGCCGGAGCTTTATACAGAGATCGGTAATCGTTTTCAAAATCTGGACAGTTGGTCCATGTATTTGATTACCAGCTATGAGGATACAGAAAAATATATTGGAAAAAAAGCTGACAAGAATCGAAAAATATATAATGGAATGCTGAAAACTTATTATTATCAGTTTTTAGGTCCGAAGCCGCCGAAGATGAATCGACAGGAGAGATAATGATGATAAAACGTATAATATTTGCAACTGGAAATGAAGGGAAGATGAGAGAGGTTCGTATGATCATGGAAGATCTGGGTGTAGAAGTACTTTCTCTTAAAGAAGCAGGGGTTGCAGTAGATGTAGAGGAAAACGGTACGACCTTTGAGGAGAATGCAGTCATCAAGGCAACAGAGATCTCCAGATTGACAGGAGAAGTCGTATTAGCGGATGATTCCGGATTGGAAGTAGATGCGCTGAATAAGGAGCCAGGAATTCATTCCGCCAGATATATGGGATATGATACCTCTTATCATATCAAAAACCAGAGTCTGATCGATCGTCTGGAGGGTAAAGAGGGTGAAGAGAGAAGTGCGCGTTTTGTCTGTGTAATTGCAGCAGCCTTTCCGGATGGACGCGTTATGACTTCCAGAGCGACCATGGAAGGGCAGATTGGGTATGAGGAGCGAGGTGAAAATGGATTTGGTTATGATCCAGTGTTCTATTTGCCGGAGTATCAGTGTTATTCGGGAGAACTTCCACTGGAGGAGAAAAATAAATTAAGTCATAGAGGAAAAGCCCTTCGGCTGATAAAAGAAGAATTAAAAAAATTACAGGAAGTATAACCATGAAAATATTGATCGTCAGTGACACGCATGGAAACGAATGGAATCTGGAACGTGTGTTAAAACAGATAGGAAAAATAGATTTTTTTATTCACCTGGGAGATGTAGAAGATGGAGAGGATTACATTCGTGCATTGATTGGAAATTTACCTCTTGCGATGGTTGCCGGTAATAATGATTTCTTTTGTGATCTGCCAGGAGAAACCGTTTTTTCTCTTGGCAAGTACAGGATATTGGCTACTCATGGACATTATTATTATGTGTATATGGGGCATGAACGCTTGTGGCAGGCTGCAAGAGAAAAAAAGGTGGATATTATCATGTACGGTCATACACATTGTCCATGTCTGGAGTGTAAAGATGGTATTACGGTTTTGAATCCGGGAAGTCTTACCTTGCCGCGTCAAAAGGGGCGTCAGCCTACCTGGGCGGTCATGGAGATTACGGAGGATGGTACGGCAAGTTATACGTTCTGGTGTCTGAATGGGGATAAAGCAGTAGAAATTGATGTGTAAGAAAAGAATTAAAATAAATTTAAAAAAATTCAAAAAAACTGTTGACATTTGGAATATAGTCTTATATAATACAACATGTGCTTAGGAAATAGGCACAAGAAACGGGGTGTGGCTCAGCTTGGCTAGAGCGCCTGGTTTGGGACCAGGAGGTCGCAGGTTCGAATCCTGTCACCCCGATTTTTTAAACGATACGTTTGTATCAATAGTATGCGGGTGTAGTTCAATGGTAGAACACTAGCCTTCCAAGCTAGATACGTGGGTTCGATTCCCATCACCCGCTTTCCGATTGCAATCGGATATGTGTCCATAGCTCAGCTGGATAGAGCAACGGCCTTCTAAGCCGTGGGTCGGGGGTTCGAATCCCTTTGGGCACATTAGAACAGGATTCCTGTTCCATATATGGTGGGTATAGCGCAGTTGGTTAGCGCGTCAGATTGTGGCTCTGAAGGCCCAGGGTTCGAATCCCTGTATCCACCCTGTTCAAAGATAATGGGCTATCGCCAAGCGGTAAGGCACAGGACTTTGACTCCTGCATTTCGCTGGTTCGAATCCAGCTAGCCCAGCTGGGCGACAAGAAATGCGTCAATTAAAATGGGATATTAGCTCAGTCGGTAGAGCACTTGACTTTTAATCAAGTTGTCCGGGGTTCGAATCCCCGATGTCTCATT
>JAFYTM010000085.1 GCA_017558865.1 Lachnospiraceae bacterium | reverse complement strand
TTTCCAGGCTGGCGGACAGCGGTACCGTCTGCGATCGTATTGCTCTGGGCAAGACAGATCACTTCGCCCTGCTCTACAGACTGCTGCATACAGTTGGCACCCTCCGGCTCCACACCGATGACTTTGATCTTCGGATTCAACTGTTTTGCCAGTGTTGCCACACCGGCTGCCAGTCCGCCTCCACCGATCTGCACCAGAATATAATCCACCAGTGGAAGCTCCTTGAAGATCTCCATTGTGATCGTTCCCTGTCCGATCGCCACATCCAGATCGTCAAACGGATGGATAAAGGTATATCCGTGCTCTTCTGCAAGCTCATAAGCATGCGCACAGGCCTCGTCATAATCGTTGCCATGCAGTACCACTTCTGCACCATAAGCCTTCGTACGGTTCACCTTGATCAGAGGAGTGGTGGTCGGCATACAGATCACTGCCCGGCATCCATATTCCTTCGCAGCATAAGCCACCCCCTGTGCATGATTGCCTGCGGATGCGGTGATCAGACCTTTCTGGCGTTCCTCATCTGACAGGGTACTGATCTTATAATAAGCACCACGGATCTTGAACGCCCCTGTCTTCTGCATATTTTCCGGCTTTAAATAAACCCGATTACCGGACTGCTCACTGAAATACTGACTGTGCATCAGTCTTGTCTCATTCGTTACTTTGCCTACGACCTCGCAGGCTTCTTCAAATTTCTCCAGGGTCATCATTTTTTTGCGTCTCCTTTGTTGTATATCTGCGAAAGTTAGTCCTCTCCGCTCTTGTCTGCCAGGAACAATGCATTTACAAATGTGTCTGCATCAAATTTCTGCAAATCATCCATATGTTCCCCGACTCCAATATATTTCACCGGAACATTCAGCTCCGACTGGATTGCCACTGCAATACCACCCTTGGCTGTTCCATCCAGCTTCGTCAGGATAATACCGGTCAGGTTCGCAACCTCACCAAACTGTCTTGCCTGCTCCATTGCATTCTGCCCAGTTGTTCCATCCAGTACTACTAATGTCTCACGATATGCGTCCGGATATTCTCTTTCAATGATACGATTGATCTTACGAAGCTCTTCCATCAGATTACGTTTATTGTGAAGTCTTCCTGCTGTATCAATCAAAAGTACATCTGCTTTTCTTGCCTTTGCAGCACATACCGCATCATAGACTACCGATGCCGGATCTGCACCCTCTGCACCGCCGATGATCTCCACACCGGCACGGTTTGCCCATTCGGTAAGCTGTTCTCCTGCTGCAGCACGGAAGGTATCTGCTGCACCCAGAATCACCTTACGTCCCTGATCTTTTAATTTACCGGCAAGCTTTCCTACAGAAGTTGTCTTACCTACACCATTGACACCAATGACAAGTACAACAGAGGTACGCTTTTCAAACTCATACGCGGTCTCTCCTACCTGCATCTGTTCTTTGATACTGTTGATCAGAAGCTCCTTGCACTCATCCGGTTTTTTAATGCGCTGTTCTTTTACTTTTTTCTTCAGATTCGCGATGATGGAAGTAGTCGCATTGATTCCTATATCACCCATGACAAGGATCTCCTCGATCTCATCATAAAAATCATCATCAATATCCGAAAATCCATTGAATATAGCATCCATTCCAGACACGATATTGTTCCTGGTCTTTGTCAGGCCTTCCGCCAGACGTCTGAAAAATCCTTTTTTCTCTTCACCCATAACGGTACCTCCTATTTTTCCAAATCACTCTCAATCAGATTCACTGATACAAGAGTCGATACTCCCTTCTCCTGCATGGTAATACCATACAGCCGATCTGCCGCATTCATCGTACCCCTTCGATGCGTGATCACGATAAACTGTGTATATTTCGTCAATTTATGTAAATACTTCGCAAAACGAATCACATTGGAATCATCCAGTGCAGCCTCGATCTCGTCCAGAAGACAGAATGGAGACGGCTTTAAATTCTGAATAGCAAACAACAGCGCAATCGCAGTCAGTGCCTTCTCTCCACCGGAAAGCTGCATCATATTCTGCAGTTTCTTTCCAGGAGGCTGAGAGATGATACGAATGCCTGTCTCAAGCACATCATCCTCATCGATCAGCTCCAGTGTGCCTTTTCCGCCTCCAAATAATTCTTTGAAAGCTTTGTCGAACTCCTTCTGAATCAGCGCAAACTGTTCACGGAACTGTCGCTTCATTCCGCTGTCCAGCTCTGAGATGATCTGCTTCAAAGCCTCTTCTGCTTCGATCAGATCTTTACGCTGCCCATCCATAAAATGGTATCGCTCCGATACCTCTTTATAATCCTCGATTGCATTTACATTGACATTGCCAAGTCCTTTGATCTCTTCCTTAACATCCTGACAATCTTTCTTCAATTCCTGAAGATTTTGATATGCATCCTTGCGAAGCGGAATCGCCGCATTATAGGTCAGTTCATATTCTGCCCACATATGGTTCATCAGTCCTTCGGAAGTCTCATCCAGTTTTTCCTTCTGACTGTTCAGACGGAAAAGCTCTTTATCCAGTTCATTCATACGGGAAGATAACTCTTCACGTATGCTGAAGAAATTTTTATGAGATGCAGACTGCTCTTCTTTTTGCTTCTGTAAAGCAACTGTCCGCTCTTCAAGCTCTTCAATAGACTTTGACATCTCGTCCAGCTCTGTCTGCAGGGTAATGATCTCATCTTCCCGCTGCTTTGTATCGGTCTCTGCATGCTGCATATTCTGCAGAAGTTCTTCT
>JAFYTM010000084.1 GCA_017558865.1 Lachnospiraceae bacterium | reverse complement strand
GATCTGAGCTTTCAGTCGGGTATCTTCTACGACCTGAGTGGTCTTGTCACCTGCAGCTTTTGCAAATGCATTGACTTTGTCTAAAAATGCCATAGTGCTTCTCCTTTTTCTTTGTACCATATGGTATGCATGGATTATTTCTTGTGAATATTGTAGCGGAAAAAGCAGAAAAAGAAAAGGTCTTTCTTCAGTCTTGCGGCAAATATACTTAGCGTGTAAAATGGATAAAGACAAAGATACAAAAGAGGAGAACGATACATGGGAATTTCTTTGCTCAGCATCAGTCATCGGATCGCGCCTTTGGAGATCCGGCAGTTGTTTGCATTTCCACAGGAGGTTCAGGTTGAACTGATGCAGCGAATGATTGCGGAAGGAACTGCACAGGAATGTGTCCTGCTCAGCACCTGTAATCGGACAGAGATTTATACATATATGAATGGTGACAGGGATGGTTTTACACCGCTGCAGGAATTGCTTTTTCAGTTCGCGAACGCAGAGCATACGGAAAATATGGGTTCTTATGTACGGTTTTATCGTGATACAAAAGCGATTCAGCATCTTTTTCAGGTGTCGGCAGGTCTGGATTCTATGGTGTTGGGCGAAGATCAGATTCTGGGTCAGGTAAAGCACGCCCATGAACTGGCGAGAGAGGCGGGAACCTGCGGCGTGTATCTGAATACGATGTTCCGTTATGCGGTGACTGCGTCAAAGAAAGTCAAGACAGAGACCGATCTTTCCCGTACGTCCGTATCGACTGCAACGATGGCTGTGAAGGCAGCGGAGCAGATTTTGGGTTCCCTGAAGGGAAAAAATGTGATGCTGATTGGTGCGTCCGGGAAGATTGGAGGCATCGTACTGAGGAATCTCCAGTGTATAGAAGGTGTGAAAATTTATATAACATCCCGGAATAAGGGAAAGATCATGGACGATTGTCATCATAAAGCTATCCATCAGGTGATGGAGTATGAAAACAGATATGAACTGGCAGATGAGATGGATGTGATGATCAGTGCGACCAGCAGTCCTCATTATACATTGACGTACGAAAGACTGAAGAAGAATCTGAGGATGGAGAAGACAAGAGTACTGGTCGATCTGGCGGTTCCGATGGATATCGAGAAAAAGGTAAGTCAGATACCCGGTATCCGGCATTATGATATGGATGATTTTGCAAAACTTGCAAAAGAAAATAATGAAAAAAAACAGCGGGAGATTCTGGCAGCAGATCATATTCTGGAGCAGTCTCAGCTTGCGTTTGAACGGTGGATGGTATACCAGCAATCGCTTCCGCAGATCGCGGAATTAAAAGCATGGATGTTGGAGGAAGCAGAGAGAAAAGGTCTGGAAAAGGCCATTGATAAACTGTTTTATAAGCTTCGGGATCATTCTGATCCGAAGGAATTACAGCGTTTTTTTGAATATATGAAGGAATCATAAGATATGGAGAAGTAGGATGCAGCAGGTGATTCGTATCGGTACCAGAAAGAGCAGACTGGCTCTGGTACAGACCAATATGGTGAAAGAAAAGATAGAAGCGGCATTTCCAGGTGTTTGCGTGGAACTGGTGGAGATGTCGACCAAAGGTGATGAGCAGCTGAACCGTTCACTGGCATCGTTTGGAGGGAAAGGTGTTTTTACGAAAGAATTGGAAGCGGCTTTGCTGACAGGCTTCATTGATCTGGCTGTTCACAGTGCCAAGGATATGCCGATGGAATTTCCGGATGGACTTGAGATTGGAGCTGTGCTGCCCCGTGGAACTGTGCAGGATGTGATCGTGACACTTGACGGTACGCTGCTTCAGGATCTTCATCCGGGCAGTGTGGTGGGAACCAGCAGTCTTCGAAGGGAACTGCAGATCAGAGAGGTCAATCCTCTGATCCGTACAAAAGTGATTCGTGGAAATGTAGAGACCCGACTTCGGAAACTGGTCGCAGGAGAGTATGATGCCATCGTACTGGCTGCAGCGGGTCTGGAGCGTCTTGGGCTTACGGAGAATAAGGAATATCATCTGGAATACCTGGATACTTCCGTGTGTCTACCGGCAGCAGGGCAGGCAATTCTTGCAGTGGAACATAAAAAAGGACATTTGGATGATGTGCTGGCAGTGATCAATGACCGGAAAACATTTCTTTGTCTGAGTGCGGAGCGGGCATATCTGGAGGCGATTGGAGGAAGCTGCAATGCTCCTGCGGCAGCATTGGCATATCTGGAAGATGATATGCTTCATATGGATGTTATGTATGCAGAGAAGGAAAGTCATCCGAAAAAAATATCACAGATCTGTGAGACAGGACTGGATATTGATCTGGCAGTTGATTTTGGCAGAAAACTGGCGGCACATATCCGACATGGAAAAGTGTGGCTGGCAGGTGTAGGTCCGGGGGACAGACATCTGGTGACACAGAGGTGTCTGTCTTTAATTCGTGAGGCGGATGTCATTATCTATGATCATTTGGTATCAGAGTCTTTGTTGAATGAAGCATCCAGGACTGCAGAATTGATTTATGCAGGGAAACGTGCTTCATCGCATCATCTGAGACAGGAAGAGACCAATGCCCTTTTGATACAGAAAGCCAGAGAAGGAAAAAAGGTGCTTCGTTTAAAAGGCGGTGACCCGTTTGTCTTCGGGCGGGGAGGTGAAGAAGCGCAGGTACTTTCAGAAGCGGGAATTGAGTTTGAGATTGTACCCGGAGTATCTTCCAGCTATAGTGTGCCTGCATATGCGGGGATTCCGGTGACTCACAGAGAATATGCGTCTTCTTTTCATGTGATTACCGGACATGAAGGCAGTCACAAGGATAAAGATATATTAGATTATGCGACTCTTGCAAAAGAAGAGGGAACTTTGGTTTTCCTGATGGGACTTAAAAATCTGCCTCAGATTGTAGAAAATTTGATTGCAAATGGAAAGAATCCAAATACACCTGCGGCAGTGATACAGGAGGGAACGACGGTACATCAGAAAACAGCGGTGGGTACGTTGTTGACAATTGTGGATGAAGTGAATCGTATGGGGATTCGGACACCGGCAATCTCTGTTGTAGGAGATGTAGTATCTTTAAAAAATAAGATCTCATGGTTTGAGAAAAAACCATTATTTGGAAAACGAGTATTGGTGACAGCGACCGAGCAGGTGTCAGAAAAGCTTTGTCGTGTATTGGAGAATGAAGGGGCAGAGCCGATTGTATGCAGCCTGATTCATACGGAACCTTTACAGGATGGAGTATATGCGGATGTGATGCAACACCTGGTGGATTACACCTGGATGGTCTTTACCAGCGCCAGTGGGGTACATCGGTTTTTTAATCTGCTTTTGGATGAGCCGGGAAGGGGTATGCGGTCTCTGGCAAAGATCAGGTTTGCCGTGATTGGAAGCGGAACCAGGGAGGCATTGGAAAAGCATGGAATCCGGGCAGATTTTGTGCCATCCAGATTCAGCAGCCGGTGTCTGGCAGAAGAATGGGTGCGGACATTAACGCCGGAGGATAAGGTACTGCTCCTCCGGGCGAAGGAGGCATCCCGTGAGCTGAACGGGGCACTGGATCAGGCAGGAATCTCCTATACGGATGCACCGATCTACCATACGGTAGTAGATACACGAAAAGCAGAGGAATTGCATCGCATCCTTTTAAAAGTAGATTATGTGATATTGTGCAGTGCATCGGCGGCCAAGGCATTGGCATCGATGGCAGATAAAAAAGAACTGGATGCAAAGATTATCTGCATTGGACCGGTGACAGAGAAGGCAGCAGAAGAAGCAGGATTTACTGTGTATCAGTCTGCTTTGGAGTATACGGCAGAGGGAATAAAGGATGTGCTGCTGTACGATAGGAAAAGAGGAAATTGAGATGGAATTTATCATAGCAGAATCCAGACATCTGGAGGATATGTGCAGAATTACAGAGGAAGCCAAGGCACAACTTCGAAGACTTGGTCTGGATCAATGGCAGAAGGGTTACCCGTCCAGAGAAGTGTGGGTAGAGGATATTAACAACCAGATGGCATGGCTGGCAGTGGAGGATGATAAAGTATTGGGAGTTTTTGCGTTTCAGACCACACCGGATGTGTCTTATGGAGAGATTGAAGGTGCATGGCTTACAGATACTCCGTATGCATCGATGCACAGGGTCTGTGTATCGGATGACAGCAAAGGAAAAGGTGTGGCAGGACAGATGTTTGCTCATGGCTTTGAGATGGCAAAAAAACTTGGGTTTATTTCTGCCCGAATCGACACACATCCGGGGAATCTGCCGATGCAGCGGGCACTGAAAAAAGCCGGATTTGAGGTCTGTGGCACCATTCATTTAAAAGGCGGGTGTGAGGATGGGGATCCGCGAATCGGGTTTGAGAAGATTTTGTAGGGGATTTTCGTTGTGTAAAAAATAAACTTTTTGTTGCATAAAGAAACTGATTGTTTTATAATGAAAACAGAACGGGTGTTCGCATTGCAAAAGAGGAGGATATGCAATGGAAAAGAACAACGAAATTGTTATTTTTGAAACAGAAGACAGAAGTGTGTCATTACCTGTGATGCTGGAGCAGGATACGGTTTGGTTGAATAGAAATCAAATCTCAGAATTGTTTGAACGCGATGTTAAAACGATTGGTAAACATATAAACAATGCTTTGAGGGAAGAATTATCAGAAGATACATCAGTTGTCGCAAAATTTGCGACAACTGCAGTTGATGGAAAAACCTATCAGGTTGAACATTATAATTTGGATGTTATCCTGTCTGTAGGTTACCGTGTGAAATCCAGACGAGGCGTAGAGTTCCGCAGATGGGCAAATGCTGTTTTGAAACAGTACATTTTAAAAGGCTATGCCGTGAATCATAACCGTATGAAACAGCTTGGTGAGGTAATACGGCTTATG
>JAFYTM010000083.1 GCA_017558865.1 Lachnospiraceae bacterium | reverse complement strand
ATACTGCAGGTAGTTCCGTATGGATTCAGCTCCAGAAAAGAAGTTTTCAATTCTTCCATACGACAATCTATCACTTCTTTTTCTGACACGTTTCTCAGAAAAACAAGAAATTCATCTCCACCAAGACGTCCCAGCAGATCTTTTTTCCTAAAGGTGATCATCATAGCTTCTGCCAGATTTTTCAAGACCTGATCTCCTGCTATATGACCAAATTCATCATTAATATATTTAAAATTATCCAGATCGATCAATACCAACGCACTGGACTGCCCCGCCTGCGTTGTCAACATATGCTCTGTTACTCTCTCCTCAAATGCTCTTCGATTATAAACACCCGTGAGCGCATCCAGTGTTGCCGCCGTTTCGCGCGCCAGTTCTCTCTGTTTCTGAGCATCAATATTTCTCAGATAAATTAACGCAAAAAGACTTTCAGAAAACCGCTCCGAAAATATATGAGCCGTAAGCTCCACCCATTGCATACGTCCGTCCAGAAGACGACGATACTGCAGTTTCTTTGTATTATTTTCGTAAGAAGAAATATCGTCATGCAGATTATTTCCGAAAAATCGGGTAAAATCATTAATATCTTCCTGATGTACGATACTTTCCTTGCATCGGGTCAGGATATAGTGATAATCATTATTTGCACTGGCTTCTTCTCTGTATTCTTCCCAAAGACCTCCTATCTCCAGGATATGTCTGCTTTCCAGATCAACTTCCATATAAGCAATCTTTTCCGAAAGACTTGCACGATAAAAATCCTGCATAAAATGCTTATTTCTAACCTTACTAAGTTCGCGGCAATGTCCTTCCAGACAGATCATACCATCTTCATCCGGCACACGAATTCCAAGACTTCTTACAATTATGTCCCCTTTTTCCGGATGATGCCATGTATAACAAGCCTCTGCCACACAACCGCTTTCCACCGCTTCATCCATTGTATGATCAACATAACTGGAATAACGATATTCAATCCGGTCAAACCAGTAATCATAACATTCCTCCGGGGTAAGGTCTTCACCAATTCCAAGAAGTTCACGCATGACACCATCCACAAACATCTGTCGGCATGTGCTATCCTGACTGATACGGATCACCCAAAGCCCCAGTCCTGTGCTCGCCAATATATCTCTTCCCGTGAATATGCTTTCTTCCGTACAATTCATGTCTTATCCTCTTTCCGCTTTTATAAACTCATTATACTCAGATAACGAATCATCCGCAACTCCATTTACAAGGCAATGCCCCCGCATTCACTCTGCAGGGGCATTCTATATGTCTAATATTCGAATTTAAATCTCGCAATCAAGTTCTTCAGCACCTGTGCCTGTCCGGCAAGTTCCTGACTGGCTGATGCACTTTGTTCAGCAGTCGTTGAATTGGTCTGAACCACATTGGATATCTGATCCACTCCTTGATTCACCTGCTGAATTGCTGTTGCCTGCTCTTCACTCGCCAGTGTAATCTTTTCAATCGTTGCACTGACTTCTTCTACTCCTCCAAGAACTTCCTGCAAAGCTTCCGCTGTCTCTTTTGCAATCTTTATTCCCTTTTCAACGGCCTCTATCGATGCCTCTATCAAAACAGATGTGCTCTGAGATGCCTCCGCAGACTTACCTGCCAGCGTACGAACTTCATCCGCAACAACTGTAAAACCTTTTCCCGCATCGCCTGCACGTGCAGCCTCTACAGCTGCATTCAATGCAAGAATATTGGTCTGGAATGCAATATCTTCGATCGTCTTGATAATCTTGCCAACCTCTCCGGATTTTTCGCTGATATCATTGATCGCACTCACCATCTCTTTCATGCGTCGTCTGCTCTTATCTGCATTTTCTTTCACAATCACAGCAGCCCGATTGGCCTGTCTTGCATTCTCTGCATTTTGATTGACCTTAACCGCAATATCACCAGTGGTAATTGCCAGTTCTTCTACAGAAGAAGCCTGCTCCGTTGCTCCATGTGCCAACGCCTGCGAACCCGAAGACACCTGATCCGATCCATTCGCTACCTCATCTGCCGAATGATTGATCTGACTCAGCACATCACTCATATTCTCCTTCAACGCATTCATCGCCTGGAAAATTCCTTTGAAATCACCTACATATTTCTCTGATATGCCGGATCTTACACAAAAATTCCCATTCCCCATCTCTGTAAAGATCATCGTCTCATCAGAAATAACATCTTTCAGGAAATCTAACGTATAACGAATACTGTCTGCCAGTTCTCCCAACTCATCCTTTGCCGTATAGTTCAACGCTGCATGGACATCTCCATTCTCAACCTTCTTCATAACATCCTGCATCTCACGAACAGGCGGCACAACTGAGCGATACAGCATCATTGCCATTAAGACCGTAATAAAAAGTGCCAATACACTGATTGCTGCTGATACAACAATGATCAGCTTCTGCATAAACATAGAATTCTCATACTGTGCTTCGGCTTCCTGGTTGAGCTGTATCTCAAATGCATCCAAAGTCTCTGTCGTTTCATCTACTCGTGTATTGTACTGATGCAGAAGCAGATCAATGGCAGCTGCAATCGTTCCCTCATTATAAGAATAAGATGCAATCTGCATACGAACACTTCTACAGCTGTTATTTTCTGTCTCAAACTGATTCAGAAGTGTCAAATCACCATCGTAATTTTCCTGAAACCAGACAATGTTCTCCTGAATCATATCCGCACATTCATTTGCCTTGTTAAACCAGTCTTTCGCAGCGTCTGTATTCGGATCTGCCGCTCCATAGGCAACATATTTCAAAAGCCTCTGCATTTCCAGACGCGTTGATTCTACTTTCAGCAGTGCTTCACTGGAATCCTTATAAAACTGCGTATAATTATTTCCTGTAAAGAGAACTCCCGATATCATAATTGCAATGGTTACCAGAAAACAAACAATCACAACCCCAAACGAAGTAATGATTTTTTTAGACATTTTCAGGTTCTTCACTTTGACATTCCTTCTTTCTTTATCATCTTTAACAATACCCTTATATAAATATCGGCACTTTTTTGTATTTGTTAATCATACACGAAACAGAAAGACACGCCGCATACAGCGGCGTGTCTCCAATTCTATGTAACACCAGAAATTAATATTTATCACCAGAAAAACGATAAGACGCTGTCTCACGACCAGAATCTGCAGCTGATGCAGTATATCCATAAGAATCATCATAGGAATCATCATATGTATCCATTTCCTCATCATAAGAACCATAGGAAGAACTGGTACTATATGCATCATCATAACTGTCATTATCATAAGATGCACTGTCATCTACAGAACGCAGGCGGAATTTACTCATCAGTTCTCTGATCAGGTTTGCCTGACTGGACAGCTCTTCACTTGCAGCTGCACTCTCTTCACTGGTAGCAGAAGTAGTAGAAACTACACTGGAAATCTGATCGATGCCTTCGCTCACCTGTGTCAGCGCAGAAGCCTCTCTCTGTGCGTCCTGTGTAATATTCATTACCAGATGAGACACTCTCTGAGTACCTTCAACCACATACTTCAAAGTCTCGGCAGTCTCATTTACCACTTTTGTACCACGTTTTACTGCATCCACCGTATCACCAATCAAAACAGAAGTATTCTGAGAAGCCTCTGCGGATTTTGCAGCCAGACTGCGCACCTCATCTGCAACAACTGCAAATCCCTTACCCGCATCACCTGCACGTGCAGCTTCTACCGCTGCGTTCAGTGCAAGAATATTGGTCTGGAATGCAATATCTTCAATACTCTTAACGATCTTGCTGATCTCATTGGACTTGGAAGTAATCTCTTCCATCGCATTAGTCATCTGAGTCATCTGTTCATTACATGCAGCAACTCTTGATCCGGTATCGTGTACCTCTTCCATTGCATTGGTAGAGTTCTTCGCTGTATTGTTTACCTGAACAGAAATATTGCTGATAGTAGCAGAAAGCTCTTCTACAGAAGAAGCCTGCTCTGTCGCTCCCTGCGCCAGCATCTGTGCACCGGATGCAACCTGATCCGAACCGGAAGAAACCTGTTCAGCACTCAGCGTAATCTGATGCAGCGTATCACTTAACTGACAGTTAATCGTACGCATCGATTGAAGCATCGTGGTCAAAGCACCCACATACTTGTCTTCCGCACGGGTACGAATATTAAAGTTGCCATGAGCCATCTCGCCCAACAGATAACCGGTATCTGCAATCACGGCATTCAACACTTCCTGACTGGTTCTCAAAGCATCACACATCTCACCCAGCTCATTTTTACTCTCATAGTCTACCGGAATATCCAGTTTACCCTGGCTGAATCCAACCAGTGCTCTGCGCACCTGCTCAGTCGGCACGGTGATACTTCTGATCAGAACAAACACAAATGCCATTACACCGGATGCCGCAATAATCATAGCAACAACCAGAACGATTGTCGTAATCTTAATGGATCTGTCAATGGATGCTACTCTGTCCCGCATACTTGCTACCAGAATCTGATCCACTTCTGCACCATAGTCAGCCATAGCATTCAACGCCGGAGAACACTGAGTGTTTACCAGTTCCGTTCCGGTGTATACTCTGCCGGCTCTGTACATATTCATAATCTCAGATGCAATATTCTTCCATGCATTCACGGATGCACGGTACGCATCCAGTGATGCTGTACTCACTCCATCCGGCCATGCAGCCTCCAGTCCCTGAAGATTTCCCTCCATCTCTGCAAGTGCATTGCTCACTCCGCTTTCCAACTGAGCATTATTGGCTCCATTGGGAGACAGCAAAAGATCCCGGACATTTCTGGCCGCAATATTCGCATTCATGCGGGCATACAAAATCTGTTCATTCGCTGCCACATCTTTTGCAAGGAGCTCATCATACTGCCCCTTCTGATTACTCATCGCAACAAAACATACGATAATAAAAATCAGTGAAATGAGAATCGTTACTCCATATCCCATAATGAGACTCATTTTCACTTTCATGTTTTTGAGCATAGCTACTCCTTCCTTTCTGGTTTTAACCATAATTATATTTTTCAATAATTTATATATCGACATTTTTTCTAAAAACATAATACTTTTCTATTAAAATTTTTATAAAAACGCCGATATATAATCATGAATGACTGTATTTCAAAAATAAGAAACGCAGAAAGGCGGTGTCTATATTTATGGATAATATTATGGAAAGCATGCTGGATGCTTATCTGTATGAAACAACCTCTCTTTTAGACCAGTTGGAGGACATGCTGGTGGCTGATGAGCAGATCGGAGATTTTTCCACTGATGATGTGAATGAGATCTTCCGTATCATGCACACGATCAAGGGATCATCTGCCATGATGGAGTTTACTTCCCTCTCTACGATTGCACATCGTATCGAGGATCTGTTCTTCTACATTCGTGATAAAGGGATTGACACTCTGGATACAGATTCCAAGAAAAATCTTTTCAACCTGATGTTCCGTTCAGCGGATTTACTCAGAGGAGAAATTACAAAAGTAGAGAACGGAGAACCTCTTCTGGAAAACGTAGACAGTTTCCGTCAGGAGATCAATGACTTCCTGGAAAAATTAAAGGAAGGCGGAAGCTCCGCAAGTGCAGCTGCCCCTGAAGCAGCTTCGTCCGATGCTCCAAAGACCGGTTCAGAGCTGCAGCTTCCTGATGATCCGGATGCGGTGTGTTATCTGCATATCATGCTGGAAGAAGGTATCGGCATGGAAAATCTGCGGGCTTTCATGGTTGTGAACTCACTGAAAGATTCCGGTGTTCCATTTAACTATTACCCGGCTGATATGGATATGAACTCCGATACCTGCCAGACTATTATTGATAACGGTTTCTATCTGGCATTTACATCTGACCAGGAAGAACAGGTAATTGAAGGTCTTCTCGGTACACAGCACTATATTCGTTCTTATGAGGTGATCAAAGTGCCGACAGAAACTACTGTTCAGGAACCAGTTGATACAGCTGATGCTCAGCCGGAAACTTCTGCAGCCAAAACTGAAACTGCTCCTGCAGCCAAAACCGAAGCTGTTCCTGCAGCAGCCGCTGCTGCAACTCATGCACCAGTCAAACAGAGTCTGATCAGTGTCAGCCTTGCCAAACTGGATGCACTTCTGGATATCGTAGGTGAGCTTGTAATTACCGAATCTATGGTAACTTCTTCCCCAGAGCTGATGGCACTCTCCAGAGACAGCTATGATAATTTCATGCAGTCCGGAAGACAGCTCCGTAAACTGACGAATGACATTCAGGATATTGCCATGTCCCTGCGAATGGTTCCGGTATCCGGTGTGTTCCAGAAAATGAACCGTATTGTACGTGATATGAACCAGAACCTGAACAAGAGCGTACGTCTGACTGTCATCGGTGAGAATACCGAGATTGACAAGACAATCGTTGACAGTATTCAGGATCCGTTGATGCATATGGTGCGCAACAGTATGGATCACGGTATCGAAGAAACTGAAGAAGAACGTATTGCAGCAGGCAAAGATCCACATGGAGAGATCACCCTGTCTGCTTCTCATACAAACAGTGAGGTTATCATCTCTGTATCCGATGACGGATATGGAATGGATACTACCAAACTTCTTGCAAAAGCAAAACAGAAGGGTCTTCTGACCAAACCTGAGAGTGAGTATTCACACAAAGAAGCTCTTAATCTGATCCTTCTTCCTGGCTTCTCCACCAACAAAGCCGTTACCGAATATTCCGGCCGTGGAGTTGGTATGGACGTTGTAAAGAAGAATGTAGAATCCGTAGGCGGTACTGTATCCATCACCAGCGAACTTGGCTCCGGCACCACTATGACCATGATGATTCCTCTGACACTGGCGATTGTAGTCGGTATGAAAGTCACCGTAGGTGCTTCTATTTTCACTGTACCGATCTCCAATATCCGTCAGTCCTTCAAAGCAACCAGCGACCAGATCATTCTGGATGAATACGGCAATGAGATGATCAATATTATGGGAACCTTTTACTCGATTGTCCGTCTTCATAATTTCTATAATCTCGAGACTGAGGTTACCAATATTGAAGATGGTATTCTGCTCTGGGTAGAAGCAGGTGACCGTTCTTATTGTCTGTTTGTAGATAACCTGATCGATGAGCAGCAGGTCGTAGTAAAACCACTTCCAACCTACCTGAACAGCTACGAACTGAAGAACTGCGGTATTACCGGCTGTACAATCCTGGGCGATGGTACGATCAGTATCATTCTGGATGTAGCAAGTCTCTACACCGCCGCTAATGATACTATTTAATTGTGGAGGATTTGATTATGGCAGAACAATCTATTTTAGAGATGAGTATAGAAAACGGAAGCACACAGCCAGCTGCAATTGAACGCTGTCTTACCTTTGATTCCGGTGATCTTACCATGTTTATCAGTACCGAATATGTGACTGAGATCATTAACAATCAGTCCATTACCTATCTTCCGCTGCTGCCTCCTTTTATCAAAGGCATCATCAATCTGCGCGGACAGATTCTTCCCGTTGTGGATATCCGTCTTTACATGGGCAAACCAGAGACCGTATATGACAGCCATACCTGTATCATCGTCCTGAATGTAAATTCTATTTCCCTGGGAATTATTGTTGACTCTGTTCAGAAAGTTGTGGATATTGATTTGAATCAGGTTCATCCAATTCCATTAAAACGTCAGCAGAAGCTTCTGAACGGCATGATCAAAATGGAATCTGGAAAAGTACTGATGTCCTTCGACAGCGAAGCCCTTGCAACCGGTTATTAAACCGACTGGCAATGCATAGACATAAGAAAGCAGGAAGATAATTATGCTGAATTTAACGGATGCTGATTTTCATCGACTTTATACATATATACAAAAAAACTATGGAATCGATCTGAGCAAGAAAAAGAAGTTAATTGTCAGCCGCCTGTCCAACGAACTGTCCAAAAAAGGATATAGGGATTTTGCTCCTTATGTGGATACGATCGTCTCCGGAAAAGACCCGATTTCTACCACAGCTATGCTGAACAAGCTGACTACCAATTATACTTATTTTTTACGTGAAGAATCACATTTTGACTTTATGATGAGCACTGTGCTTCCTGCGATTACCAGGAAGCACGAAAAAGATAAAACACTTGCCATATGGAGTGCCGGCTGTTCATCAGGTGAAGAACCTTATACCATCTCCATGTATTTAATGGAGTATTTTGGTTCCAGAGCATCTCAGTGGGATACAAGAATTCTGGCTACAGATATCTCTCAGCAGATTCTGAACACTGCCATGAACCCTGCCTATACCGATGCCGAACTGGCTCAGGTTCCTCCTGCATGGAGAAAAAAATATTTCGTAAAACAATCCAGCACGATATATACTGTTGCTCCAAAGATTCGGGAAAATGTCATCTTTCAGACCTTCAACCTGATGGATCCGATTCGTTTCCGCAAACAGTTTGATTTAATTTTTTGCCGAAATGTAATGATTTATTTTGATCAGCCTACCAAGAGTGCCCTTGCACAGCGTTTTTATGATGCAACGGTGCCTGGCGGTTATTTATTCATCGGCCATTCTGAAGGACTTAACAAAGAAAGCAACCCATACCAATATATTAAGCCCTCCATCTATCAGAAAGCCGACTTGCATTCAGGCAATCTAAAAGGGAGACTTAAATAATGGATAATAAAATTAAAGTAGTCGTAGTTGATGATTCTCTGGTCTTTCGAAATTTTTTAACCAACATCATCAACCAGGACCCGCGGTTTGAAGTCATCGGAACTGCGATCAATACTACCGATGCCCGCCAGAAAATACCACAATTAAAACCGGATGTTGTAACTATGGATATCGAGATGCCAGGTATGTCCGGTCTGGATTTTTTAAAGGAATTCCTTCCCAAATATCCAATCCCTGTGATCCTTGTATCTTCGTTGAGTCTCCGTGTCATGGACGCTCTGGCCGTAGGTGCAATTGATTATGTACAGAAACCAAATCTTTCAATCGGTTCAGAAAAAGAGATGTTCCCACGTCAGTTGATTTCCAGACTGATCGTTGCATCTAAAGCAAAAATCCAGCTTCCTTCCGCTACTCAGGCATCTGCCTCTCCATTAGCGGACAGAATGCTTCAAAAATCACTGATCCGTCAGGATATGGTCATCGCAATCGGTGCTTCTACCGGCGGTACAGAAGCAACCCTGGCAATCTTAAAACAGTTTCCTGCAAATATGCCTGGTATCGTTATTACCCAGCATATGCCGGAAGGGTTTACTTCCATGTATGCACAGCGTCTGAACAATCAATGTAAGATTGAAGTTCGTGAAGCAAAGAGCGGTGACAAGATTCAGCCAGGACTTGCACTTCTTGCACCAGGCGGCATGCAGACACGAGTGGTAAAGATGGGCAGTGGATTTGCAGTCAGCTGTACTCCAGGCGAAAAGGTCAGCGGTCATCGTCCTTCTGTCGATGTATTGTTTGACTCCGTAGCAACCAATGTGCGTGATAAGGCAATCGGTATCATCCTTACCGGAATGGGTGCAGACGGTGCAGCCGGACTGCTTCGTATGAGAAAAAATGGCGCTTACACCATCGGTCAGGATCGTGATACCTGTGTGGTATATGGTATGCCAATGGAGGCACACAAGATCGGAGCAGTATGTGCACAATCTCCGCTGCTTAACATTCCTCAGCTCGTATATAGAAGATTATCAGGCAAATAACATGAAAAAACTGAACTTTTTGTACAAAACAGTTTGTATCGGTATCATAACACAGGTTGTTGTAATTGCGACCTGTGTTGTTGTTTATTTCAATCCTTCCTTTGCAGAAGAGACTACCCATACATTGCAGACAGCCGCTCAAACCTGTGGTGACCTGATTCATTCGGGTAAAGAACGTATTCTGGAATGGAAAGATTCTCTATCGACCGCATCAAATGAAGCTGCTGTTTTACCAGATAAGACAACCCCTGTCTCTCCTGACAAAAATACAGCGAGCAAACCTGTCAGAACCTTTTCTTCCTCAGGCAGTATGGGAGTCGCATCGGATCTGGAGCGTTCCGATGTCCCGGAAGATATCTCTTCCTATTATATAATGCTGGATACCGCCATGGGGCCTATGATCTATTATAACCAGGGGGACAGCCGCTGGGCAGATCATCTCTACGGCGGAGAAGACCGCCTTTCCCGTTACGGATGCGGTCCTACCTCTGTTTCCATGCTGATCTCCAGCTTTTCCCAGGAAGGTGGCGGACTAAGCCCTGTTGAAGTAGCTGACTGGGCTGCAGAGCACGGATACCATGCTTCACAAAGCGGTTCCCGTCATACGCTAATCAAGGATGCACTCAGCCATTATGGATTTACCGTAGAAAGTGTAACCCAATACACGTCTCAAACCGCTGCTGATCTTTTAAAAAGCGGACATATCCTGACTGCCCTTGTCAAAAAAGGAACTTTTACCAAATCTGCCGGACATTTCATTCTCATTACCAGGCTTTTGGAAAATGGAAATGTGCAGATTGCAGACCCTAACAGCTACAAGAACAGCCAAAAAGAATGGTCACTGGAACTGCTTCTTTCTGAATTAAAAATTGGTGCCCAGGGCGGTGGACCTTTGTGGGCAGTGTCGATGCCATAAAAAAGTGTTCCAGAAAACCAAAACACTTTTTTATGGCAAATTTTCTATCTTTCTACCACTTCTTCTTATCCCTCAATATGAAAATGAGCTTTACCGGAAGCTATGTATAATAATTGGATACATATAAGCACCTCTTGCTATAAAAAAGCGTATGTTTTAGTCATAAAAACATAATAATTAGACATTTCTTGCAACGATTGTATCATTTTGTGTATATTTTGTCCAATGTATGATATGTATTTCAGAGTCTGATTTTCTTATAATACAATTAACAAAAAGAACGGCACTATAAACGCTTAAGAAGAAAAGGAGAGTAACGATTGTGACAGAGAAAAAGTATTTGAAGTGGTACAACATGGTTGGCTACGGGGCGGGTGATATTGCAGGAAATGTCGTATATGCATTCTTAACATCATTTGTAATGATTTATTTAACAAATACCATTGGACTGGATGCTGGCATTGTAGGTACATTGATTGCTGCATCGAAATTGCTCGATGGTGTAACAGATGTATTTTTTGGAAACCTGATTGACAAAACAAAGAGCAGGATGGGTAAGGCAAGACCCTGGATGTTCTACGGATTCTTTGGATGTGCATTGACCCTGTTTGGAATATTTGCAATCCCTACTGATATGGGACAAACTGCACAGTATGCATGGTTTTTTATTGCCTACACATTATTAAACGCAGTATTTTACACGGCAAACAATATTGCTTATTCCGCATTAACATCACTTGTAACAAAGAACAGCAGTGAGCGTGTACAGATGGGATCCTTCCGATTCATCTTTGCATTCAGTACAAGCTTGTTGATTCAAAGTATTACTATTGGCGCGGTAGATGCACTCGGCGGCGGTGCAGCAGGCTGGAGAAACATTGCACTTATTTACTGTATTCTTGGTATCATTACAAACACAATTTCCGTATTTTCAGTAAAGGAACTTTCAGAAGAAGAATTAAAAGAAAGTGATGAAAATGATGAACCAAAGGATGATCATCTGACATTGGTTGAATCAGCAAAGTTATTATTCAGCAACAGATATTACGTGATGATTTGTGTTGTTTATATCTTACAGCAGTTATATGGAGCAATGATTGGCGTAGGTATCTACTTTATGACTTATGTATTGCACAATAAAAATTTGTTTGGTGTGTTCTCATGGGCAGTTAACATTCCTCTCATTATCGCTCTGGTATTTACACCAAACCTGGTAGCAAGATGGAAAGGTATGTATAAGCTGAATAAATACAGCTACATGCTTGCAACTGTAGGACGTCTGTTGGTTGTAGTAGCAGGTTATATGGGAAGTGTACCATTGATGTTGCTTTTCACCGCACTGGCAGCATTAGGACAGGGACCTTGGCAGGGAGATATGAATGCAGTTATCGCAACATGTTCTGAATATACATATCTTACAAAAGGAAAAAGAATTGATGGTTCTATGTATTCCTGTACATCATTAGGTGTAAAAATTGGCGGCGGTATTGGTACAGCACTTTCCGGATGGATGCTTTCTTTAAGCGGATTTGTAAATGGAGATTTGTCTGTACAGCCGGAGAGCTGTATCAAAATGATGTACTTCATGTACTTATGGCTTCCATTCATTCTTGACTTACTGATTACCATCATTCTTTCATTCATGAATGTAGAAGAAGCAAATGAAGAATTAAGAGCAGGCAGATAATATAAAATGCAGGATATAGCCTCTGGAGTTTGAAATCTTTAGAGGCTATATAGAAAGGGGACAATATGAACGCAGATATTAAATGGTTGGATAATCCGGAAGTGTTCCGGGTAAATCAATTACCAGCACACAGTGATCATGAATATTATACAAATTATGCTGATTTGGATGATAATGACAATGATCTTACACAATCTTTAAATGGCACATGGAAATTTTGCTATAGCAGGAATGCCAAAGTACGACCGGTCAATTTCTATGAGCCGCAGTTTGTGACGAAGGAATGGGATGAGATTGCTGTGCCTGGTCATATCGAATTAGCGGGATACGATAAAATCCGCTACATAAACACCATGTACCCATGGGAAGGTAAAAATTACAGAAGAGGCGCATACAGCATTGCGGGTGCAGGAAACGGCGCTGGAATGTTCAGTGAAGCAGACTACAATCCCGTTGGATCTTATATCAAAGAATTTGACCTGGACAAAGAATTGCAGGGAAAACGTATCAGCATCTGTTTTGAAGGTGTGGAACAGGCGATGTATGTATGGCTGAATGGAGCATTCGTAGGTTATGCAGAGGACAGCTTTACACCATCTGAATTTGACTTAACACCATATATAAAGGATCAGGGAAATGTACTGGCTGTAGAAGTACATAAAATGTCTACTGCTGCATTCCTGGAAGATCAGGATTTCTTCCGATTCTTTGGAATTTTCCGTAATGTTTCTTTGAAAGCAAAGCCGGATGTACATATTGAAGATTTGTGGATTCAGCCACTTTTAAATACGGATAATACAAGCGGAAAACTCGTTGTAGATCTGAAAGTATCCAGTGTGTGTGATGAGACGTTTGTTGCAAATGTTATTTTAAAAGATGAAAAGAAATGTGTAGTTCTGGAGAAGAAAGCAGAGTTCGTAAAAAACGGTAATGAGTATACAGCGAAGCTGCAGGAGGATGTAAAGAACGTAAATGTATGGGATAATCATACACCATATCTGTATACTGTGCTGGTAGAGATTTTAGATGAAAAAGGAGAACTGATTGAAGTTGTTCCTTATGAAGTGGGATTCCGCAGAATTGAGATTATTGATAAAGTGATGTATCTGAATGGAAAACGCCTTGTGCTTGTGGGAGTAAACCGTCACGAATGGAATCCACATTCCGGCAGATGCATTGGAATGGAGGATATGATATCGGATATGAATTGTATTCTGAAAAATAATATCAATTCCGTAAGAACCTGCCACTACCCAGATCAGATTTCCTGGTATTACATGTGTGATAAAAATGGTATTTATTTGATGTCAGAGACAAATTTAGAAAGCCACGGTTCATTCCAGAAACTTGGAGCAATCGAAACTTCCTGTAATGTTCCGGGTTCTGTTCCAGAGTGGAAAGAAGCAGTGCTTGACAGAGCAAGAACCAATTTTGAAACTTTTAAAAACCATACATCGGTATTATTCTGGTCCCTGGGAAATGAATCTTATGCAGGTGATGACATTGAAGCAATGAATACATTCTTTAAAGAGAAAGATCCGGGAAGACTGGTTCATTATGAAAGTTCTTTCTACAACAGAGCTTATGAAGATACAATTTCCGATATGGAAAGTAGAATGTATGCGAAACCGGCAGAGGTTGAGGAATATTTGAGCAACAACCCAAAGAAGCCATATGTTTTGTGTGAGTTTATGCATGATATGGGAAATTCTATGGGCGGTCTTGGAAGCTACATGGAGCTGATTGATAAATATGAAATGTACCAGGGCGGATTTATCTGGGATTTTATTGACCAGGCAATTTATGTAACAGACGAAGTAACAGGAAAAGAAGTTCTGCGTTACGGCGGGGATTTTGATGACCGTCCGGCGGATTACGAATTTTCGGGAAATGGTATTGTGTTTGCAGATCGTAAAGAGAAACCGGCAATGCAGGAAGTGAGGTATTACTATGGATTGTACAAATAATTTACCACTTAGAGTTGTATATGGTGATTTTACACTTGGTGTACATGGCGAGGGATTTGATTACATTTTCTCTTATGCGCAGGGAGGATTGGAGTCTCTTGTAAAGAATGGATATGAATGGCTGTATCGCTGTCCAAAGCCTACATTTTGGAGAGCATTAACAGATAATGACAGAGGCAGCAGTTTTCATTTAAAGAGTGGAAGCTGGCTGGCTGCGGATATGTTTATCGCTTGTAAAGATGTTGAAGTAGTTATGGATGGAGTTTCACAGGGAAAACCCTGCGCTCCGGACAATAACCGCTATGGCGGAGATGTGTATGCAAATGAAATGAAAATCATTTTTGTATATGAAACCATAACAACACCAAAGACAGAAGTAAAAGTAGCATATACCGTAAAGGAATCCGGTGCAATCAAAGTAGATGTGCATTACTTTGGTGCAGAAGGACTGCCGGAACTTCCGGTTTTTGGAATGCGTTTTATTATGCCGACTCTGGCAGACCGTTATGTATATGATGGTTTATCCGGAGAAACCTATCCGGACAGAAAAAAGGGTGCTTTTAGTGGAAGCTTTGTTGTAGATGATTTATCACTTACTCCATACCTGGTTCCACAGGAATGTGGCATGCATATGGACACCAACCATGTCAAGATTTACAGACACAAGAGTTTGGATAACAGCAGAGATGATTCTGTCGAACAGGAATTAACGTTTGAAAAATTTGAGAATCCGTTCTCCTTTTCATGCCTCCCTTATACGGCATCTGAAATTGAAAATGCAACCCATCATGAGGAGCTGCCGCCAGCAAGAAGAACCGTTCTTTGCGTGTATGGTGCCGTAAGAGGTGTAGGTGGAATTGACAGTTGGGGCAGTGATGTAGAAGAAGCATATCACATCAATGCAGAAACAGATATTTCCTATTCTTTTATGATCAGCTGATCAGGTGTTTCCTTTCAACGCTGTAACTACATGCGGTAGCCTCCTTTGAAATAGTCAGCATAGAAAAACATGATGGTGTTTAAATAATTTACTAATTTGTTTAACATAAATGTTTACCTCCTTATGTTTTTTACAAGCATAGTATATCGCTTTATGGGCAGGTTTTCTTGCCATGAATGAATAGAATGCAGACATTTCTTGCAGAGACGGGAGTTGATATAATGTTTTTGACGTATGAAAATAAAAATAGTGATATCATAGTAGAGTGGAAAAGACCGTCTCATTTTCCACCTCATATACATGAAGCGATTGAGATGGTTTATATCACAAAGGGTACACTGGAATTAGGAGTCGGGCAGGAACTGTATCATATGGAAAAAGGCGATTTTGCAATTGTTTTTCCCAATTTGATACATCACTACCAGGTGTTTGGAACAGGTGAGAATAAAGCATTGTATATGCTGATTGCTCCAAAACTAATACCTGACTACATGGATGAGTTACAGAAGAATTGTCCATCTTCTCCGGTTATCTGCAAAGAAGATCTTCATGTAGACATAGTAAAAGCGGTTAAATCATTAGTGGATGTTGAAAAAAATAATACACGTTTGATTCGAGCATATGTGCAGATGATTTTTGCTCATGTTTTTTCCCAAATGGATATGGTAGAGAAAGAAACGGTAGGAAGCGAAGATCTGGTATATAAGTCGGTAGAGTACGTAGCGAAGAATTTTAGGGAAAAAATTTCATTGGAGCAAATGGCGTGTGATCTGGGTGTAAGTAAGTATGTCCTATCGAGATTGTTTTCCAAGATATTTCATTGTAATTTTACGGGTTACGTAAATGGAGTTCGCTTGAATTATGCATTGTGTATGCTAGACAGAACGAATGAGTCAATCACAAATATATGTTATGACTGTGGGTTTGAAAGTCAGAGAACATTTAATCGTGTGTTTAAGGAACGTTATAGGATGACACCAAGAGAATACAGAGTGAAAAAACATACATTGGAAGGTTGTTAATAACCATATGATTTTTTGCCAAAATAATAATCTCACAAAAGAAGAAAAGTGTAAATATGAAAGTGATGAACATTACAGATGTAGAAATTTTTTTGGCGTAATCGATCAGTGCAAGGAAAAAGTAGAACTTGTAACGGAGAATGGTGATAGATACAAATTGTTTTGGTCAATCCTTTTTGTAACACTTTTGGCTAATAAAATCCAAGTATTTTATGCTGGCATACCCTTGCGGAGCGGCTACTTTCTTCTCTTCGGATCAGAAGCTTAGAACAGATTCGAGTGTTATGTGAACCTGGCT
>JAFYTM010000082.1 GCA_017558865.1 Lachnospiraceae bacterium | reverse complement strand
GTCTGGAATGACTCTGGAAGAACTGGAAACACAGACAGAGAATTATATGCTTCGGATTGTAGAACGTAAGCCGGATGGATCTGTATTGGAGGAGGATATTCAGGGGAAAGATATTGGACTGACTTATGTTTCCATGGAACCGCTGGAAGATCTGATGCAGAATCAGAATCGATGGCTATGGTTTATGAATCAAGACCGTATTTATGAGACGGAGCAGAATCTGACTTATCAGGAGAATCTGCTGGAACAAGAAGTGAAGAAACTTATGGGATTTTCAGAAGCTTATACGGCAGCTCCGACAGATGCTTATATTTCGGAATATGATCCGGAGACCGGTTTCACGATTATGAAAGAGACACAAGGCAGCCAACTGAACTGGAAAAGGACCATGGATGCAGTCAGGACATCGGTGGAAAATCAGGATGAAATCGTGGATCTGGATGCGATGGGCTGTTATGAAACTCCGAAAGTGCTGTCAGATGATCCTGGGCTTTTACAGACACTGGATAAGCTTAAAAAGTATGGAGATATTAAGATTACATACACCTTTGGAGAAAATGTAGAAATTCTGGATGGAAAGATGATCAGTAGCTGGCTTGTGGTGGATGGATATGAGGTGATACTGGATCAAAATCAGGTGGAAAATTATGTGGCAACGCTTCGTAAAAGGTATGACAGTATTTTTCGCTCGCGTACTTTCCATACCAGTTATGGAAAAGAAGTTACCATCAAAAGCGGAGATTATGGGTGGTGGATGAATTACGGACAGGAAGCGAAGGAACTGGCCGCTATGATCGAAAATGGAGAAAGCGGTGAACGTACACCAGTCTATTATCAGACAGCGGCTGCCTACGGGAATCCTGATTATGGAACTACCTATGTGGAGATCAATCTGACGGCACAGCATTTGTTTTTCTATAAGGAGGGGGAATTGATTCTGGAATCGGATTTTGTATCCGGCAATGCGGCGAAAGGATATGATACACCGGACGGAGTCTATGGAATTACCTATAAGCAGAGGAATGCAACACTGGTGGGAGAAACTTATCGGACACCGGTATCTTACTGGATGCCGTTCAATCGAAATATCGGCATGCATGATGCGACCTGGAGAAGTTCTTTTGGCGGAAAAATTTATAAGACGAATGGCTCTCACGGATGCATCAATCTTCCCTATTCTGTGGCACAGGAGCTTTATAGTTATGTGGAGAAAGGAATGCCTGTGATTTGTTATTATCTTCCGGGAACAGAATCAGTATCTGTAAATGAAACAGTGGAAAAATAAGGAAAATTATGTTAACATAAAGCACATGTATGATTTGAGACAGAGAAAGGGGACTTTACATGGGTTATATTGAAAAGTACAGAGATTTATGTCTGGAGAATGATACCATATCAGATGAATTGTTTAAAGAGTTCGGAGTAAATCGTGGACTTCGTGACCTGAATGGTAACGGTGTACTGACCGGACTTACTAATATATCGAAGATTGAGTCTTTTCGCCGGGAGAATGGTCAGAAGATTCCGTGTGATGGAAAGTTATGGTATCGTGGGTATGATGTGACAGAATGGGTTAGGAGTATTCCAAAGGATTCCTTTGGGTTTGAAAAGACAGCTTTTTTGCTTTTGTTCGGTAAGATACCGACTGCAGAAGAAGAAAAGGAATTTTCTGATTTGATTGCATTTGGACGGGAACTGCCGACAAATTTCACGAGAGATGTTATCATGAAGGCTCCAACAAGAGATATCATGAATTCCATGACCAGAAGTATTTTAACGCTGGCTTCTTATGATACACAGTTGAATTCTAATGATGTAGCAACGGTGATTCGGCAGTGTATGAACCTGATCAGTGTATTTCCGATGCTGGCAGTCTATGGTTATCATGCATACAATCATTATGAGAAGGATGAGAGTATGTATATTCACAGACCTCATCCGGAATTATCCACAGCAGAGAATTTGCTGATGATGTTAAGGCCGGATAAAAAATATACATTTCTGGAAGCGAAGGTTCTGGATGTGGCACTGATGCTTCATATGGAGCATGGAGGCGGTAATAATTCCACATTTACAACTCGTGTGGTTACGTCTTCCGGTTCTGATACTTATTCTGCCATTGCAGCGGCCATGTCTTCTTTGAAGGGACCAAAACATGGTGGTGCCAACATTAAAGTAATGGAGATGATGAAGGATATCCGGGAACATGTCAAGGATTATTCTGATCAGGAAGAGGTTGGACATTATCTCAGCAAGATTTTGGATGGAGAAGCATTTGATCATAAAGGTCTGATCTACGGTATGGGTCATGCGGTTTATTCGCTTTCCGATCCAAGAGAGCGTGTGTTCCGCAGATTCGTAGAGCAGCTGGCAGAGGAAAAACATCGGGAAAATGATATGAAGCTCTATGAGAATATTGAATTGATGGCACCGGCACTGATCGCAGCGAAACGCAAGATCTATAAAGGTGTCAGTCCGAATGTGGACTTTTACAGTGGGTTTGTGTATGAGATGCTTGGTATACCGGTGGAGCTGTATACGCCGCTCTTTGCGATTGCGCGAATCGTAGGATGGAGTGCTCATCGAATTGAGGAGATCATTGGAATGAATAAGATTATCCGTCCGGCATACATGAGTGTGATGCAGGAAAAGGATTTAGAATCATAACAGTAAAAAACAGGAGTGCCGAATAGGAATTCGGTGCTCCTGTTTTGATGCTCAAGAAACTGTATGAAAATTTATTTTACAACCAGTTCGCTCCATCTGGTTGTGGATACCAGTCCGATATAAGTTTTACCGGTGTTGAGAGTGATCTCATTGCCTGCTGCATCATAGAATGTGGTAGGATCCATATCGTGGCCTTTCTTCCAGGTGACCGGAATTGCTTTTCCGCCGGTGATGTAATATCCTTTGCCGGTTGC
>JAFYTM010000081.1 GCA_017558865.1 Lachnospiraceae bacterium | reverse complement strand
TATACAGGAAGAACTGGAAAAAGAATTTCATCTGCCGGTTTTTATGGAGAATGATGCGAATGCCGGAGCGATTGCATATTATTGGAAGCATGGAACGGAATTGAAACAATCTCTGGCATATTTGGCAGTTGGACAGGGTGTTGGTGCCGGCATTATAGAGGATGGCAGCCTGCTTTCCGGCAAATTGGGAGTTGCGGGAGAGATTGGTCATATGAGTATTGACTATAATGGTCGATACTGTGAGTGCGGAAGTCGTGGGTGTCTGGAGACCTATTGTTCGACACTGGCTTTTTCAAAAGAAGTGAAGCGAAAAAAAGCACAGGGCAATTACAGTGTTGTGAAGGAACAGGATGGCTTTAAGGAAATTGTCGGTGCAGTCAGGGCAGGAGACCGTCTGGCAGTAGATGAATATCGTCATGCCTGCGAATGTTTGACGGTAGGCATTGTTAATATAATCAATATGCTCAATCCGGATACCATTGTTATTGATGACGAAATGGTTGCGGTAGAACCGGAGATTTTGAAAGGAACTCTTGAAAAAGGTGTGAAGCAGGCGGTATTGCCGATTGTCTGGAAGGAACTGGATATTGTAATCGGAGACGGGACACAGGAATCCATGCTTCAGGGAGCAGCTTTTTTAGCGATTGAACAAATGATGTGTATATTTGCCAGAAAATAAGGCGGGAGATACATGAAATATCTGTAACTTGTATGAAATATACTGGTTGCAGATATTTTTTTATTCAATAAAAAAAGTTGATTTTATTCAATAAAAAAAGGAATATTGCATAATGACGGAATGAAGCAACGTTAAAATCTGTTTAGGTGTGTAAAAGTGCACAAAAAGAAGAGTTCGTTTTTGTAAATTGTGCAGAATTACCAAAACAGGATTGACAAACAGGGGCATGTAATATTAGAATGAGTGCATGTGAAAAGAAGACATTTATTTTATTCATTAAAATAATTGCAAAATATACAAAAAACAATATTTTGAATGAGATGAGGGGATGCAGATGAGCTATTTATTGGGAATTGACCTGGGAACATCCAGTCTAAAATCAATGTTAATTTCGGAAGACGGTCGGATGGAAGCGTTAAGTGCCAGATCGTATCAGTTTGCTTCACCGCGCAATGGATTTGCGGAGCATGATCCTGATGAATGGTGGCAGGCATGTGCGGAGACGGTAAAGGAAGTTCTTTTAAAATCAGCAGTGCTGAAAGATGAGGTAAAAGGACTGAGTTTTTCCGGACAGATGCACGGAGCAGTTATGCTGGACAAAGATTATAAGGTAGTGCGCCCGGCGATTCTGCATTGTGATGCAAGATCATCCGTTCAGGTAGAAAAGTTAAAATCAATTCTTGGGGAAGATAAGATCAAAGAAATCATTATGAATCCGATCTATACCGGATTCCTTCTGCCGTCTTTGATGTGGGTAAAAGATAATGAGCCGGAGAATTTCAGTAAAATTGCTCATGTAATGCTTCCAAAGGATTATCTGAAATTCAAAATGACAGGCGTGGTATCTACGGATTATTCCGATGCGTCTGCGACACTGGCATTTGATATCCGTAAGAACTGCTGGTCAGAGGAAGTACTGAGAGCGGTTGGCATTCCGATGGAGTGGTTCCCGAAATGTTATGGAACGACGGATGCGACGGAGAATGTATGTAAAGCAACAGCGGAAGAGCTGGGACTTTCTGAGAAAACCGTGGTAGCTGCCGGCGGCGGTGACCAGGTAATGCAGGGAATCGGTAATGGTATTACAAGAGTTGGTCAGGCATGTTCCAATATTGGGACGAGCGGACAGATTTCTTTCCAGAGCGGAGAGGCTGTTCTGAACCCGGCCCTGAATACCAATACATTTTGTGGATATAAAAAAGGCAGATGGTTCACGATGGGAGCGATCATGAATGCAGGCCTTTCCTATAAATGGTACAACAGTCTGTTTGATAAGGTTGATATGAATGCGATGAATGAAAAGATCGCAAAAGTAAAGCCGGGAAGCGGCGGAGTTATTTTCCTTCCTTATTTAAATGGAGAGCGGACACCTCATCTGAATCCGAATATCAGCGGTGCTTTTATTGGATGTAATATCAACACCGGAAGAACGGAGATGGCGAGAGCCGTGATGGAGGGTGTGGCATACGCACTGAACCAGTGTATTGAGATCTGCGGAGCTCTTGGACTTCATGCGGATTCCATGATTGCTTCGGGCGGTGCGACAAAGAGCATGCCATGGCTGCAGATTCAGGCAGATATCTTCAATGTTCCTCTTCGTGTAGCTGATACCGAAGAGCAGGCAAGCCTGGGAGCAGCGATTGCTGCAGGTGTTGGAGCCGGCATTTACAAAGATGTAGATGAAGGCTGTGCAAGAGCGGTAAGGTATAAAGAGTTTATTATAGAACCGGTTCCGGAAAGCCACAAAGTATACGGAGAATATTATCAACTCTTCAAAGAAGCATATCAGGAGAGTAAGGGAGTTATTGAGAAAGTGACTATGTTAGGCAGACGGGACTAATACCGTACAGATAGAAAGGAGAGGTGAAAAACTTGGCAGAAACTAAAAACAAAAAAGGTGAGTATGTGTTGGAGTGTCATGGAATTTCTAAAGCATTCGGAGGAACACAGGCACTGAAAGATGTTGATCTGTTCGTAAGACCAGGAGAGGTGCATGCACTTTTGGGAGAGAATGGTGCAGGTAAATCTACTCTTATGAAATGTATCATTGGTCTTCACAAGCAGGATGAGGGTACGATTGAGTTCGAAGGCAAACCGTATTCTGTAAAGGGTCCTGTAGAAGCACTGAAAGCTGGTATTTCCATGATCCATCAGGAACTGAACCCGGAACCGCATCTGTCTATCGCAGAGACGATCTTCCTGAAAAGAGAGAATACAAAGGGTGGTATTTTCCTCGACAAGAAAGCGCAGAATGAGCGTGCAGAGGCGATTCTGAAACAGTTTGGATTCCCGCACAGTGCGAAGACTCTGATGCAGGATCTGACACTTGCTCAGATGCAGATGGTAGAGATCATTAAGGCAGTATCCTGTGATTCCAGATTGATCATCATGGATGAGCCTACATCTTCTCTGGACAGTGAGGAGACTGAGCATCTGTTCAGAACTATTCGCGAGTTAAAAGCGAAGGGTGTTGCGATCATCTATATCTCCCATCGTATGGAGGAGATTTTCGAGATCTGCGATCATGTATCGATTTTCCGTGATGGTACATACGTAGGTGAACGTTCCATGGAGGGCGTTACCAGAGACGAATTGATTTCCATGATGGTTGGACGTAAGGTAGAGAATGTATTCCCGAAGACTGACTGTGAGATTGGTGATGTCGTATTCAAGGTAGAAGGTCTTACCGGAAAAGGCTTTGAGAATATCAGCTTTGAAGTTCGTAAAGGTGAGATTCTTGGAATCTCCGGTCTGGTAGGTTCCGGACGAAGCGAGACCATGAGAGCTATCTTTGGAATGGATCCGATTAAGAGCGGTAAGATGTATCTGGATGGCAAAGAGATCACAATCAAAAAGCCAAGTCAGGCGATTAAAGCAGGAATCTGTATGGTAAACGAGGACAGAAAGAGTTTTGGTCTTGCACTGCATCGTTCTATCAGAGAAAATATGGCACTTGCTACGCTGCCTACAGCACAGAAGGGTCTGCTTCTGGATAAGAAGAAAGAAGAAACCAACTGTGTGGAGATGGGCAAGCTGCTCAGCCTGAAAGCAGCAAGTATTGAGCATGAAGCTTTATCACTCAGTGGTGGTAACCAGCAGAAAGTCGTTATTGCAAAATGGCTTCTGGCTAACCCGAAGGTATTGATTCTGGATGAGCCGACCCGTGGTGTTGACGTAGGTGCAAAATCTGAGATCCACAACCTGATGTGTGAGTTTGCAGCAAAAGGTATGGCGGTTATCATGATTTCTTCAGAGTTACCTGAAGTTATGGGCATGAGCGATCGAATCCTTGTTTATCATGAAGGTAAGATCAATGGTGAAGTACAGAGATCCGAGATCTTAAATGGAAATGAGAATCAGGAGACGATTCTGGAAAGAGCATTTGGCGGAAAATAGGAGGAAGTGTCATGGCAAAGAATGGTGAAAAGGTATTAGGTATTGAAAAAGATAAATTCCGTGCGTTTATGGGTAAATACGGAATTAGTGTAATCTTGTTTTTTATGATGATTATCATCGGTATTGTTGAGCCGGCATTCAGAAGTGCTAACAATATGATCAACGTAGCAACTCAGGTATCTATCAATGCGATGATCGCATTTGGTGTGTGTCTTGCCCTTACCACAGAAGGTATCGACCTTTCTGTTGGTGCACAGCTCGCACTGGTAAGCTGTATTCTTGGACATACCATCGTGAACCTGGGATGGGGCATTCCGGCAGCGATTATCGTAGCACTGGCTGTTTCTACTGCATGGGGTGTGCTGAATGGTTATATGATCGCAAAGTTTGATATGTTCCCGTTCGTTGTTACCCTGTCTACACAGTTGATCATCCGTGGTCTTGCACAGGTTATCAGTGGTGGTAAAGCAATTCCGATCACAAACGATGCATTTAAAAAGATTTATTCTATGAAAATCGGTCCGCTTCCGTTCCCGATCCTGGTTCTGATTCTGGTTACTGTTGTTATGTATATCCTGCTTCACTGGACCAAACTGGGACGTTATATCTTCGCAGTAGGTGATAACGTAAATGCAGCAATCGCCTCTGGTGTAAGTGTTATGCAGACCAAACTTGCTGTTTATGCATTATCCGGTTTCCTTGCAGGTGTTGCTGGTATTATCTTTACCGCTAAAACCGGTTCCGCACAGTCCAATATCGGTGTTGGTTACGAGACTGACGCGATTGCAGCCTGCGTACTTGGTGGTACCTCCTTCTCTGGTGGTATTGCAACGATTCCTGGTGTAGTCATCGGTATCTTCATTATCGGATTTATCTACAATGGTATGAACATGATCGGTATCGACTCTTACTATCAGTCCATGACCAAGGGTGCAGTTATTATTCTTGCAATCCTGTTCGATAAGATTATGAATAAAAAATAAGATTCTCAGAATCTCAATGTTAAGGTAATTTGGGGGACAAAGTCCCCCTGATTATAAAAGTTTGTTCTATATAATTTAAAGGAGGAAAATGAATATGAAGAAGAAACTTTTGAGCGTATTACTGTGTGCTGCAATGGCTACTACTATGGTAGTTGGATGTGGCGCAAAAGAAGAAGAGGCACCAGCAGCATCTGCACCAGCAGCTGGAGAGACCAAAGAAGAGGCAGCAGATGCTGCTAAAGCTGGCGATGTAAATGGCGATGGCAAGATCATTGTTGGATACATCTCCAAGAACATTGTTGACCCATTCCACGCTCCAATCAATGATTATGCAGAAGAGACCTTCGAAGCAATGAAAGCTGAAGGCAAAATTGATGACTGGACAGGCGTTCTGGACGGCGAGACTGACCCGAACAAACAGATCGACCGTGCAACAGACTGTATCTCCAAAAACTGTGACTATGTAATCATCCTTCCGGCAGAGGCAGCTGCTTCCGATACTGCTGTTACTCAGATGAATGACGCTGGTATCAAAGTTATCGTTGTTAACTCCAAGACTACTAGTACTGATGATGTAGCACTTGGTTATGTTGGTCCAGACGATGTTGAGGCTGGTAGAATGCTTGCTAACTGGGTAATCGAGAACAATCCAGAAGGTGGAAAATATATCCACTGCCAGGGTGTAATCGGTAACTCTGCACAGATCCAGCGTGGTGAAGGTATGGCAGAGGTTATGGCTAGTCATCCAGAGTTTGAGATGGTTGGTGAGAGCGCTTGTGAGTGGCAGGCAGACAAAGCAGCAAATGCAGCATCTGATGCAATCAGCAAATATGGTGATGAGCTTGTAGCTGTTATCTGTGATAATGACGATATGTCTTCTGCAGCTCAGAAGACCTGTAACGATGCTGGAAGATCTGACATCACCTGTGTTGGTGTAGATGGAAACCAGAACCCTCTGCAGATGGTAAAAGATGGTGAGATGGGTGCAACCGTTCTTCAGGATGGTCCTGGACAGGTTGGTGGAGCAGTTACTATGATCGAAGCTTGCCTGGCTGGCGAGACTCCAGAGAAAGAGATCATGGTTCCGTTCGTACTCGTAACCAAAGATAATGTTGATCAGTATCTGAAATAATTAAAAAACAAACGAACATATTTCAATGTATCTCCTCTTGACAAAGTCTTTATTTCCGTCTAAACTGATGGAGATAAAGGCTGAGAAGAAGAGGAGTACACAGGTACTGCTGACAGAGAGAGCTATCCGTTGGCTGGAAGATGGCTTCAGGAAGGAATTGTGGAAGGTAGCTTCAGAGCCGGAATGCTGAACGAGTGAGTAAGCATTCACGAATAGTCCGCGTTAAGGATAATGAGGTATGTTTTTCATACGAACAAAGGTGGTACCGCGATGATTCGCCCTTTGCACAGGCATCTGTGCAGAGGGCGTCTTTAATTATGAGGAGTAATCTTTGAAACGAAAATATGTTAATACAGCCATATTACTTATTTTATTAGTGATCTGTTCTGGTGTATTTGTGCGTTACGAAATCAGTCAGCCGTCTGTACGATTTTCAGCAAAAGAGGCCTTTCAGAAAGAGGCTTTTCGATTGAGTATGAGCAGCGGTTTGTTTGGAGGACAGATTTATTACACATTAGATGGAAGTGATCCGACACTGGAATCCAATATCTATACGGAACCGATTTTGATTGAAGAAGGTTTGCCTCTGCAGGTGACGGTTGTGAAAGCGGCGATGCTGCAGGGGGGAGTGCTTGGTGATATTCATACACAGACATATTTTGTGGGAGAGACCGTCGAGGATCTGTTTGATACGATGGTTGTTTCGCTGTCTGTGAATGAACAGCATTTATATAATGAAGAAACTGGTATTTTTGCCAATTATCTGGAGTCCAGTGAAGAGGGTGAATGGGATCGCCCCGCCTATGTAGAGTTCTACGACTCAGATGGGACTCAGATGATGGCTCAGGGAACTGGAATTGCAGTATCAGGACATGGTTCCCGGAATTATGAACAGAAGAGTATCAAGCTGATCAGCGATTCGATTTATGACAGAGAGCATCCGACGTTTGAGTACGATTTTTTTGAAACAGATATGGCGGGCAATACAGAAAGTCAATCGTACAACCGTCTGGTACTTCGCAATGGTGGATCAGACCATGCAGGTACGATGCTGAAATGGAATGTGGTCAGCCGATTGGGAAAAGAAGCGGGTATTATATGTGCTGGAGCCAGACCTGGAGTATTGTTCCTGAATGGGGAATATTATGGAATCATTCAGCTGCAGGAGAAGTATACCCGTTATAATGTCGCATCTGCGATTGGTGCACAAAAAGATGATATTGAAAAATACGAGCCGAACGAGGTGAACAGTGCCAGGTTTGGTGGTTACTATAATCGACTTCATGCTGATCTGAATGACCCGGAACGTCAGATAAGACTGGAAGCATCCGTAGACATGATGGATATGTTAAGATATTATGCGGTCAATGTGATTATGAACAACAATGACTGGCCATATCACAATTTCCTTTCCTGGAAATGCGCATCTGGAAGTGCCAGTGCTTATGGCGATGGCAAAGTCCGGTTTTTCCTGTATGATCTGGATGCAGTCTATCAGAATACCGAAGGTATGGAGATTGAGAATGTCTTTGATTATCTGATGGAAGATCCGTTGGCTGATTCCTATGATACACTCTGGATTTTGATGCAGTCGGATAAGTATCGGACACAGTTTGTGAATCTGGTCTGTGATTTGTTGAACACGGTTTATGATGAAGATCATGTGCTGCAGATCATCGCGGAAGAGAATCAGAAGCTTCAGAATTCTATGAATTTGTATTATTCAGAACAAATTCAAGAAAGACAAAAAGCAGCAGTGGAAAAGATGAAAACAGCTGTATCAAGAAGTTTTGAAGCTACTCATGCTGGTCTGCAGAAACATTTGGGTGCAGATATGCTGTATCGATTGTCTGTGGAAGCACCGGAAGGATACGATATTCATTTTAGTCAGATTCAGATTGAGTCTGGAAAGAATTATAAAGGAATCTATTACCACAATTATCCACTGACTCTGGTGGCAGAGGCAGTGAATGGACAGGAATTTTACGGCTGGCTTGTCAATGGAGAGAAAGTTTCCGATCAGGAGCTTCTTCTCGATGAGCGTTATGATGCCGATGAATTACACATACAACTGATAACAGAACCATAAAGGAGAATAATGATGAAAGAATTAGCAAAGACCTATGATCCAAAAGCGATAGAAGACCGTACCTATGCCAATTGGCTGGAGAAAAAATATTTTCATGCAGAAGTGGACAGAAGTAAAAAACCATTTACGATTGTAATGCCGCCGCCAAATATTACCGGTAAGCTTCATATGGGACATGCACTGGACAATACGCTTCAGGATATTTTGATCCGTTATAAGAGAATGCAGGGTTACAATGCACTGTGGATTCCTGGAACAGACCATGCAAGTATTTCTACAGAGGTAAAGGTTATCAATAAATTAAAAGAAGAAGGTATTGATAAGAACGAGCTGGGACGAGAAGGATTCCTGGAAAGAACCTGGGAGTGGCGTGAAGAATATGGACGTACGATCGTTGACCAGTTGAAGAAGATTGGTTCCTCCTGTGACTGGGACAGAGAGCGTTTTACGATGGATGAAGGATGCTCTGAGGCAGTGCTCGAAGTATTCATTCGTCTGTATGAAAAAGGATATATTTACAAAGGTTCCAGAATTATCAACTGGTGTCCGGTATGTAAGACATCCATCTCCGATGCAGAGGTAGAGCATGAGGAGCAGGCCGGACATTTCTGGCACATCAACTATCCAATCGCTGACGGAAGCGGATATGTGGAGATAGCGACCACCCGTCCGGAGACTTTGCTTGGTGATACTGCAGTGGCAGTAAACCCGGAGGATGACCGTTACAAACATTTAGTTGGTAAAATGCTGAAGCTGCCGCTGACCGATCGTGAGATCCCGGTTGTGGCAGATGCGTATGTAGATAAAGAGTTCGGAACCGGATGTGTGAAGATTACCCCGGCACATGACCCGAATGACTTTGAGGTAGGAAAGAGACATAATCTGCCGGAGCTTTGCATCATGCATGATGATGCGACGATTGATCTTCCAGGCAGCAAATACGATGGTATGGATCGCTATGAAGCCCGTAAAGCAATGGTAGCAGATCTGGAAGCTCTGGGACTGCTTGTGAAAGTGGAGGATCATTCTCATAATGTAGGAACTCATGACCGCTGTGGATGTACGGTAGAGCCGATGATCAAACAGCAGTGGTTTGTAAAGATGGAAGAGATGGCAAAACCGGCAATTGAAGCAGTGAAGAATGGCGATCTGACATTTGTTCCGGAACGTTTTGACAAAACTTATCTGCACTGGCTGGAGAATATCCGTGACTGGTGTATTTCCCGTCAGCTGTGGTGGGGACACAGAATCCCGGCATATTACTGTGATGAGTGCGGTGAGATTGTGGTGGCAAAAGAGGCTCCATCTGTATGTCCGAAATGCGGATGTACCCATCTGACACAGGATCCGGATACACTGGATACCTGGTTCTCCTCTGCATTGTGGCCGTTCTCTACCCTTGGATGGCCGGAGAAGACCGAAGATCTGGACTATTTCTATCCGACTGATGTACTGGTGACAGGATATGATATCATCTTCTTCTGGGTGATCCGTATGGTATTTTCAGGATATGAGCAGACTGGTAAGAGTCCATTCCATCATGTGCTGATCCACGGATTAGTTCGTGATTCCCTGGGACGTAAGATGAGTAAATCTCTGGGCAACGGTATTGATCCGCTGGAGATTATTGAGCAGTATGGTGCTGATGCTCTGCGTTTGACTTTGGTGACTGGTAATGCACCGGGCAATGATATGCGTTTCTACATGGAGCGTGTAGAGGCAAGCCGTAATTTTGCCAATAAAGTATGGAATGCATCCAGATTTATTATGATGAACTTTGAGAAGGCAGAGATCCCGGCAGAGATCGATCTGAATATGCTGACTGCAGCAGATAAATGGATTCTTTCCAAAGTGAATACTCTGGCAAAAGATGTAACCAACAACATGGATAACTTTGACCTGGGTATTGCAGTACAGAAGATTTATGACTTTATCTGGGAGGAATTTTGTGACTGGTATATCGAGATGGTAAAACCACGTCTCTGGAATGATGCAGACGAGACAAAAGCAGCTGCGCTGTGGACTTTGAAAAATGTATTGATCAATGCATTAAAGATGCTGCATCCATATATGCCGTTTATCTCCGAAGAAATTTTCTGTAATCTGTCCGATGAGGAATCCATTATGATCTCTGCATGGCCGGAGTACAAAGAAGAATGGAATTTTGCAGCCGAAGAGCATGCAATTGAAACAATCAAAGAGGCTGTTCGTGGTATCCGTAATGTGCGTACCAGCATGAATGTGCCGAACAGCAAGAAAGCGACCGTTTACGTAGTATCTGAGAATGCACAGATTCGTGATATCTTTGAGAATGGTAAAGTGTTCTTTGCAACGCTTGGTTTTGCAAGTGAAGTGATCGTACAGATGGATAAGACAGGTATTGCAGATGATGCGGTATCTACATTGATTCCAGAAGCTGCGATTTATATGCCTCTGGCAGAACTTGTGGATATCAAAAAAGAGATCGAGCGTCTGAAAAAAGAGGAAGATCGTCTGGGCAAAGAGCTGGCACGAGTAACTGGTATGCTGAGTAACGAGCGTTTTGTAAGCAAGGCACCAGCAGCTAAGATCGAAGAAGAGAAAGCGAAGCTGGAAAAATATACACAGATGATGAATCAGGTAAAAGAGAGACTGGCTCAGTTAGGAGAATAGAATGAACTACGAGCAGGCAGTGGCGTATATCAATGATACGCCAAGATTTACAAAGAAAAATACACTGGAAAATACACGGATGGTTCTGGATTATATGGACCATCCGGAGCGTCGCATGAAATTGATTCATGTGGCCGGCTCCAATGGAAAAGGTTCTGTATGTGCCTATCTGTCATCCATCCTGGTGACAGTAGGGAAGCAGACCGGACTTTTTACATCCCCGCATCTGGTGGATATCAACGAGCGGTTTCAGTTGAATCAGGAACCGGTATCGAATGAGCTTTTTACAGAGGCTTTTAACGCGATTATGGATGCGATTCATGTGCTTCTGGAAGAGAAAAAGGACACCTTTGCGCATCCGACCTTTTTCGAGCTTTTATTTTTGATGGGTATCTACATCTTTGATAAGAGCGGTATGGAATATGTGGTACTGGAGACCGGGCTTGGCGGGCGGTTTGATGCGACGAACGTGATTGAAAAACCTCTTTTGAGCGTGATCACCTCTATCAGTCTGGAACATACCGAATATCTGGGAGAGACCTATGAGGCGATTGCCGGTGAAAAGGCAGGAATCATTAAGGAAAGCTGTCCGGTGGTCTATGACGGGACCAGAAAAGATGTGGAAGCGGCAATTCTGCGTAAAGCAGGGGAGATGCATTCCAAAGCATATGCGATACGCCCGGATATGTATAAAATTTTAATGAACACCCAGAAAACGATTGATTTTTCCATGGATACTGGGTATTATTTACCTATGAATGTCTCTATTGCAAGTGTGGCAGAGTATCAGATTATGAATGCAATGGAAGCTGTGACGGCAGCTCATGTACTGGATATTGGTCTGACAGAGGAAGATATTCATAAGGGTATGGAACGTATGCGCTGGCAGGGACGTATGGAAACCGTTCTTCCGGGTGTGATTCTGGATGGTGCGCACAATGATTCCGGTGTGGAAGAGTTCGTAAAGACCGCCCGTAAGTTCCAGGAAGATACGAAAGTTACGATGCTGTTTTCCTGTGTGAAGGAAAAGAATTATGAAGGCATGATCCGTACAATCTGTGAAAATATATCGTTTGACAGCGTCATCGTCACCGAGGTGGATTCTGACCGTCTGGTTCCGGTTGGAGAGCTGGCAGAGATTTTCAGAAAATATACAAAGCAGCCGGTAGAAGAGATTGCATCGATTCCGGAAGCATTCGAGACTGCACTTGAGAAAAAGGGAGAGGGTATTCTGTTTTGTGTAGGATCTCTCTATCTGGTGGGCAGTTTGAAGAGTATAATAAGGAGTAAGCAGGATGCTTGATTTTGAAGAAGAATTAAAGAAGTTCCGTCCAAGTCTTGAGATCGAACAGGTCGAGGATAATATTTATAATAACAATCTGGCGGATGTAACAGATTTGATGGATGAGATGATCAAAGAGATGAAGGATCATCAGTAGAAATAAGGTGAATATATGAAATGTTTTAACTGCGGAGCAGTCCTGACGGAACTGGATTACTGCAGTCAGTGCGGAGTAGATGTAAAGCTGTACAGTCGGATGCTCCAACTGTCGAATGCATACTATAATGAGGGTCTGGAGAAGGCAAAAGTACGGGATCTTTCCGGTGCAGTTGTTTCCCTGCGCCAGAGTTTAAAGATAAATAAGCATAATACAAAGGCAAGAAATCTGTTGGGACTTGTGTTTTTTGAGATGGGTGAGGTGGTAGATGCACTGACACAGTGGATTATCAGCAAGAACTATCAGCGTGAAAAGAATCCGGCCAATTATTTTATGAAAACACTGCAGAATAACCCTGCGAAGCTGGAGACAATCAACACTACGATTAAAAAATACAATCAGTCTCTGCTTTATTGCCAACAGGGAAGTTATGATCTTGCAATCATTCAGTTGAAAAAAGTCCTGTCTATGAATGGGAATCTGCTGAAAGGTCATCAGTTACTGGCTCTTCTTTATATCAAAGCAGAGAATTATGGACGGGCAAGAGCAGAATTGAATAAGGTTCTTGCGATTGACCGGACGAATACGCGTGCGCTTCGTTATATGAAAGAACTTGATTCTATTTCAGGTCGGTCTGGAAAAGAAGAAGAGAAGAATAAAGATGCTATCGCATATACCAGTGGCAATGAGACGATCATTCAGCCGATTGGTGTAAAAGATAACTCTGGTATCCATTCTATCCTGAATGTTGTGATTGGACTTTTGATAGGTGCAGCAGTGATGTGGTTTTTGGTGCTGCCGGCACAGCAAAAGAATAAGAATGCAGAGCTGAATAAGGCAGTGGCAGAATACAGTGATCAGGTAGAATCCAAGACTGCCGCACTGGAGCAGCTTCAGGCAGAACTTGATCAGCTGAAAGCGGATTCCGAGTCTATGAGTCAGACGGTGGATGAGGCAACTGCCAAAGCAGACAGTTATGAAGTGCTGCTCAAGGCGTACAGTGCGTATGCTTCCAAAGATTCTGTGGGCGCACTGGAGCAGCTTGAGAAACTTGACCAGGAGTCATTGGATACGGATTCCAAAGTATTGTATGATACCATCTTTGGTGAAGTGAGTACAGCTGCTATTACAGCATTGTACAGAGACGGCTATGCGGCTTATCAAAACAACGATTTTGCGACTGCGATTGAGAAGTTCGGTAAGTGCTATGGTCTGGATAACAGCCAGGGAGATGCTCTTTATTTCCTGGCAAGATCGTATGACCGTTCCGGTGACAAAGACAATGCGAAAGTTTACTATCAAAAAGTGATTGACGAACAGCCTAATACGCAGAAAGCGACAGATGCTGCCGGTTTCTTAAGCAGGCTGTAGTTTATAAAGACAGAAGAAAAACCCTGAAGTAAGGGACGTTGTATATTTACAACGTCCCTTTCGTTATGCAGAAAAATAGAGAGGAGTATTAAAATGAGCACGATGGAATTAAAGGGTAATCGACTGGTGGTTCATCTTCCGGCGGAGCTTGACCATCATTGTACAGAAGATCTTCGGAGAAATATTGACAGATGGATACAGGAAGAACCTATTCAGGAGCTGGAATTTGATTTTTCCAGGACTGTTTTTATGGACAGTGCAGGGATTGGTATTATGATTGGCCGGCATAAAATGATGACGGCATTGGATGGAAAAGTGATTGCTACACATATGAATGTACAGATTCAAAAAGTCTTAAAACTGTCAGGGATCGAAAAATATATTTCGTTTTATAAGGAGGAGACGGTATGAAAAATGAAATGACGCTGGCATTTGACAGCATATCGGAGAATGAAGGGTTTGCAAGAGTTGCAGTTGCGGCATTTGTGACACAGTTAAATCCTACGCTGGAGGAAGTAGCAGATATTAAAACGGCCGTATCAGAAGCAGTAACGAATGCTATCGTTCATGGTTATCCGGATGGAGTACATACTGTAGTCATCAGAGCCAGACTGAATGAACAGGAGGCAGAATTATGGATTATAGATGAAGGTGTCGGAATATCAGATATCAAACAGGCGATGGAACCGTTATATACGACCCGACCGGAACAGGAACGATCCGGTATGGGATTTATGTTCATGGAGGCATTTATGGATCTGGTGGAGGTACAGTCTTCTCCTGGAGTAGGAACGACGGTATATATGAAAAAACAGATTCGACAAGGTGTTGGGAGACAGGAGGGCTGATATCTTTATGGAGGATACGATGGTTCTGATTGAACGGTCGCAACATGGAGATAAAAAAGCCAGAGAACAGTTGGTAGAGGAAAATATGGGGCTTGTCTGGAGTATTGTCAGACGTTTTACCGGAAGAGGTACAGATATGGAGGACCTGTTTCAGATCGGTGCGATGGGACTGATCAAGGCAATCGACAAATTTGATACATCGTTTGATGTGAAATTTTCGACCTATGCAGTCCCGATGATTGCGGGAGAGATCAAACGTTTTTTGAGAGATGACGGAATTGTGAAGGTCAGCCGTACCTTGAAAGAAAATTGCTGGAAAATACATCGGGAGAGCGAACAGTTTCGACAAAAGTATGGAAGAGAACCATCGATGGAAGAACTGTCGAAGATGACGGAGCTGTCTGGGGAAGAGATTGCTCTGGCGCTTGAGTCATCTGCTGATGTAGAGTCGATCTATAAGACCATTCCGCAGAAAGATGGAAGTGAGGTCTGTCTGCTGGATCGAATGGAGAGTCAGGGAAGCGATATGCAGCAGTTATTGAATCGGGTGGTGCTGGAACAGCTTCTGACGGAGCTGCCGGATACAGAACGCAGACTGATCATTATGCGGTATCTGCAGGATAAAACACAGACAGAAGTGGCAGGGGTACTGGGTGTATCACAAGTACAAGTCAGTCGGCTGGAGAAAAAAATATTAAAGCAGATGAGGGAAAAATTGGTGAGCTGACGCATAAAATAGAAAATATGGCAGATGATAAAAGCAGACAAGGGAGGTCTGCGGGATGAATGAAATTCTGTATTTAAAAATAGACAGGAACACGGAGATTGATCATGTAGATGTACGGCTTGGCGATGTGGCAAAGCTGGAATGTACGAATGTGGCTGTCAAAAATCGATTAAAGACGTTGAAACTTTTAAAGATTCAGGCAGACAAGAGTAACCGTTATATTTTTTCCATCATGAAGGTGGTGGAGCTGATTCATGAAGTCTATCCGGATCTGGAGATCCAGAATCTGGGGGAGACGGATTTTATCATAGAGTATGAGTCACCAGAGTATGCAAAAGGCAGATGGAATCTGTTGAAAGTGGTTCTGCTGTGTATAACTATTTTTTTTGGTTCGGCGTTTTCAATCATGGCATTCAACAATGATGTGGGAGTCGACCGGGTATTTCATCAGGTATACGAACTGGTTATGGGAGTGCCGACAGATGGATTTACCATACTCGAAATCATGTATTCATTGGGAATCGCTGTGGGTATCATTGTATTTTATAATCATTTTGGTGGAAAAAGGATCACGAAGGATCCGACACCGATGGAAGTACAGATGCGTCTGTACGAAGATGATGTGAATACAACACTGGTAGAAGGGTGTAACCGGGAAGGGACGAGTATTGATGTGGATTAAGCAGATTTTTTTGGGAATTCTGGGACTGAGCAGCGGATTGGCTGTCGCAGGAGGAATGTTTGCATTTCTCATTGCATTGGGAGTGATCTCCCGGTTTGCAGGAAGGACTCATACAGCAGAATATATCTGGTACTATGAGGATGCCGCAGCAATAGGTGGTATTTTGGGAAATCTTTTTTGGATTTATCAAATTCCGATACCGGTTGGGATGGTGGGCGTGGTGTCCTATGGCCTTTTCTCAGGCATCTTTACAGGTGCCTGGGCGATGGCTCTTACAGAGATCGTGGATGCAATTCCTATATTCAGTCGAAGAATCCGGCTGAAAACAGGAATGCCATGGATTCTTGTATCCATGGCAGTTGGAAGAGCGATCGGTGCTCTGATCTATGCATATTATGGGATGTGAGATATATTAAGCGAGAAAACCAAGATGTTCCAGTAAAATCTTAAGACCAATCAGGACAAGAATGATTCCTCCAGCCAGTTCTGCTTTGGATTTGTATTTGATACCGAAGATATTACCGACTTTGACACCAAAAGCGGAACAGACAAAGGTCGTGATACCGATAAAGGATGCAGCCGCGATGATGTTGACGTTCAGGAAGGCAAGGGTAATGCCGATAGCCAGTGCATCAATGCTGGTGGCAACTGCCAGAACGAACATTTCCTTTACATCCATAGAAGCATTGCCGCAGTCGGCACATTCTCCTTTTTCTTCATAAGACTCTTTGATCATATTGATACCGATCAGGGCAAGCAGGATAAAGGCAATCCAGTGATCCACAGATACGATATATTTGGTAAAGCGGGTTCCAAGGAAATATCCGATGGTCGGCATCAGCGCCTGAAAACCGCCGAACCAGATTCCTGCAAGACCGCACTCTTTGATAGTCAGTTTTTTGATGGCAAGTCCCTTGCAGATAGATACGGCAAAGGCATCCATGGAAAGACCGATTGCCAGAATAAAAAGTTCTATGAAACTCATAGTGCAGCTCCTTTCGATTCCTGTTCTGTATGGTTGGGGATTTCAGGATGGAATTCCAGCCACTTGTCATACCAGTCCAGACAGGATTCTGTGTATTCTTTTAATAAAGTTTCTTTTGTATGTTGATAATTCTCCTGGTAGGAGATATCTACCCAATCTTTTTCCAGATCATAAGTATCCAGAAATGTCTCCAATTGAAAACGTGCCTGTTCCATAGGTTCAGAGATTAAACGCATCTGCCAGTCCTTGTAGGCTGAATCTTCGGATATCTCTTTCAGCCGGTGTTTTTCAGCTTTGGGAACATTCTGCAGTCCGCTGATCAAAGCCTGTTCCTCCGCGCGTATTCGGGCAGAAGTGTCCATTCCGTCTGCCTGTTTTTGGCAGTGTTCTATATAATGAGTATATCCAAATGGATAGTACATCACACCATGTTCGTCAAAGATCAGAAGTGATTCTGCCACCTTCTGAATAAAATACCGGTCATGGGACACGAACAGCATCGTTCCCTTATAAGCCCGGAATGCAGATTCCAGTGTTTCTCTTGCCGGAATGTCCATGTGGTTGGTCGGTTCATCCAGCAGGAAAAAATTTGGTCGGCTCTGGAATAGCTCCGCCAGTACCAGGCGGGATTTTTCACCGCCGGAAAGCTGGAACACTTTTTTGGAAACGTCTTTTCCTGAAAAAAGAAAAGCACCTAACGTATTCCGTACATCTTTCAAGGTCATGGACGGGAACAGATCATGGTAATGTTCCAGTATAGTTTTGTCAGAAATCAGTGATGCGGTCTGCTGATCAAAATATCCAATCTGTACATTCAGTCCCAGTTCACATTTCCCTTTTCTTGGTTCCAGCAGTCCCGCAGCAGTCTTTAAAAAAGTGGATTTTCCGGCACCGTTTGGTCCGATGATGCCGATTTTTTGCCCGCGTCGGATACGGATGGAAAGCTCCAGCAGCGTTTGATCATATCCGATCTGCAGATGCTCCGCATCCAGTACCCATTTGGCACTGGTGATTTCCGGTATGATCTCTCCGGTAAAGAAGTGTGCGTCTTCTGGCTGTGGTTTTTCGATCCGGGGCATTCGTTCCAGTATTTTTTTTCGGGATCGGGCAAAGGCGGCTTTTTTCGGTTTGTGCTTAAATCGTTCGATCAATTCTTCCAGTCGATCAATTTCTTCCTGCTGGTGTTTATATGCTTTTTCCTGCTGCTGTATGTTTTTTTGTTTCTGTATCCGGTAGGAGGTGTAATTGCCGGCATAGCGGGTCAGTTTCTGTGCCTGGATTTCATAGACCGTATCCGCTACCTGATCCAGGAAAAAACGATCATGGGATACGACCACAACCGCATATGGATAATCACGAAGATAATCCTCCAGCCATTCGACCGTATTCAGATCCAGATGGTTGGTCGGCTCATCCAGAAGCAGGATATCCGGTTTTGCAAGGAGGAGTCGGATCAGTGCGATCTTGGTCTGTTCGCCGCCGGAAAATTCGCACAGTCGTTTCTTTTTATCTTCTTTTTTCAGTCCAAATCCGGTAAAAATACGGTCATATTCCTGTTCCCATGCAAACCTGTCTTTGTCCCATTTGTCCGGACAGGGACATGCTTTCAACAACTCCTGTTCTACGGTCAGTGACGCATTAGAAAAGGTCTGCTGTCGCAGCAGACCTGTGGTCAGTTTACGGGATGTCAGGATACCG
>JAFYTM010000080.1 GCA_017558865.1 Lachnospiraceae bacterium | reverse complement strand
GGAGATCCAGGCAGGAAGCAAGTCCTTTGAGGATGCTGCAAAAGAGTATTCTACCTGTCCTTCCGGACAGCGCGGCGGAGACCTTGGTCAGTTTGGAAAGGGCCAGATGGTAAAGGAATTCGAGGATGCGTCCTTTGAAGGTGAGATCGGTGTGATCCAGGGACCAGTGAAAACACAGTTTGGATATCATCTGGTTCTGGTAGAAGACCGGACAGAGGAGACGATCCCGGAATATGCAGAAGTGGCACAGCAGATTGAACTGGCAGTGCTGCAGCAGAAGCAGCAGGCGGCATATGATGCGAAAGTCGAAGAATTAAAAGCAAAATATTGTGAATAAAACAAAGAACCCGCAGACAGGGAAGAGATTCCGTTGGCTGCGGATTTTTTGTTTGTATTTAAACTTCAAACATCAGATCGCCGTAAGAAGGCATTGGCCATGCTTCTTTATCAACCAGCATTTCCAGTTTGTCAACCGGACGGCGAAGTGCCTCCATGGCTGGAACGACAAAGTCATGATTAAAATGAGCACGGGTCTTGTTGTCTGTGATACCTTGTGCTTCTGCAGTGAGTTCGCGCAGGATACGTACAGCACCGTTGGTTTCTTCCAGAAGCTTATTGATATCAGTCAATAATTCTGTCTGAACAACAGCGGTAACACCAACTGATTTCATGGTTTGAATAATACTGGATAAGGTACCGGTATAACCGATGACGGCAGGAATGATCTGTTTGACTGCCATATCAATCATAGTCAGTGCTTCGATATTTACAGCTTTATTGTAGGTTTCGTATTTGATCTCTGCTCGAGAGTGAAGCTCGGATGAACTGAATACGCCAAAACGCTCATACATCTGAATCGCTTTTTCTGTGATGGATGCAGGAATGGCATCGATCATGGAACGCAGATTTGGAAGTCCTCTTCTGGCTGCTTCTTCCACCCATTCTTCGGAATAACCGTTTCCGCCAAAGATGACTTTGCGGTGTTCTGCAAAATACTGAACCATGAGTTCGTTGAGTGCAGTATCGAAATCCTCTGCTTTTTCGAGAATGTCGCAGGCATCTGCAAAAGCTTCTGCTACGATGGTGTTAATAACCACGGTGGATGGAGCGATGGAGTCACGGGATCCTACCATACGGAATTCAAATTTATTGCCGTTAAAAGCAAATGGTGATGTACGGTTGCGGTCTGTTGCATCCATACGGAATTCCGGAAGTGTCCGTACACCAGTATGCAGGATCACACCCTTTAAGCTGTGAGTTGCATTACCTTTTCGAAGAATCTGGTCGATGATCTCATCTAACTGTTCTCCGAGGAATACAGAGATAATAGCAGGCGGAGCCTCATGGGCACCCAGACGGTGATCATTTCCTACATTAGCAGCAGATTCACGAAGCAGATCGGCATGAGTATCCACTGCCTTCAGGATACAGGCAAGGATCAGTAAGAACTGCTTATTTTCGTGAGGATTTTTGCCTGGATTCAAAAGATTGATGCCGTCATCCGTTGTCAGAGACCAGTTGTTATGTTTTCCGGAACCATTGACACCGGCAAATGGTTTCTCGTGCAGAAGACAGACCATTCCCTGTTTTCCGGCAATACGTTTTAATGTCTGCATCATGATCTGGTTATGATCTGCAGCTACATTGGATTCGGCATAGATTGGAGCCAGCTCGTGCTGTGCTGGAGCTACTTCGTTATGCTGTGTTTTTGCAGGTACACCCATTTTCCAGAGTTCTTCGTTTACCTGGCGCATATAATTGGCGATTCGCTGACGGATGGTACCAAAATAATGATCGTCCAGTTCCTGACCTTTAGGAGGCATTGCTCCGAACAGCGTACGTCCGGTGTAGATCAGATCCTTTCGCAGCAGATATTTTTCTTTGTCAATTAAGAAATATTCCTGTTCCGCTCCGGTAGAGGACACGACTTTTTTTGAGGTTGTATTACCAAAGAGTTTCAGTACGCGCAGAGCCTGTTCCTGTACTGCTTCCATAGAACGTAAAAGAGGAGTTTTCTGATCAAGGGCTTCTCCTGTAAAAGAACAGAATGCAGTTGGGATACAGAGGATTGCCCCGGCAGCATCCTCACGGATAAATGCAGGAGAGGTGCAGTCCCATGCGGTGTATCCTCTTGCTTCAAAGGTGGCACGTAAGCCTCCGGAAGGGAAGGAAGAAGCATCGGATTCTCCTCGAATCAGATCCTTTCCGGAAAACTCCATCATAACAGAACCATCTTCTCTTGGCGGTGTGATGAAAGAATCATGTTTTTCAGCGGTAAAACCCGTTAAAGGCTGAAACCAGTGAGTATAATGGGTAGCTCCTTTTTCGATGGCCCATTTTTTGATAGCGGCAGCTACAATATCTGCAATCGCAGGGTCAAGCTCTTTTCTTCCTTCGATTGTCTTCCGGAGTTCATAATATACACTTTTCGGAAGATATTGCCGCATGGCTTTATCATTGAATACATTTGTGCCAAAAATGTCCATAATGGACTGATTATTTTCCATAATAAGATACAAGTCCTTTCCTTGATTGTTTCAACGAAAATTTACTTAAATAAAATACAATATCAGCTCCAAAAGTACAATAGAAATTCAAAAACTTTCACATTGTATTCTTAAAAAAAAAATCCTATAATGATGAAAACAGGAGAGAACAGGAGGATGGATTGATGGGATTGAATGATACACCTTTGGCAAAACGGATACATATCGGTTTTTTCGGAAAAAGGAATGCAGGGAAATCCAGTATTGTCAATGCAGTAACTGGACAGGAGCTGGCGGTTGTATCAGATACGAAAGGTACAACGACAGACCCGGTCTATAAATCAATGGAACTGCTTCCGCTTGGACCAGTCGTGATCATTGATACACCTGGTTATGATGATGAAGGGGAATTGGGAGAACTGCGTGTACGTAAGACCAGGCAGGTGCTGAATAAAACTGATATTGCCGTTCTGGTGGTGGATGCTCTGGAAGGAAAAGGAAAATGTGAGGATGAACTGATTCATTTGTTCAAAGAAAAAGAGATTCCCTATCTGGTTGTTTACAATAAATCAGATCTTCTGAACGAGATACCAGAGGCGCGGGCGGATGAAATCTATGTCAGTGCCTTGATGAAGCAGAAAATTTATGAACTGAAAGAAAAGATCGGAAAGCTGGTTCCGCAGGAAGGGAATGGTGTCCGTCTGGTGGCAGATTTGATCTCACAGGGGGACTTTGTAGTTCTTGTTACCCCGATCGATTCAGCAGCACCCAAAGGACGTCTGATTTTGCCGCAGCAGCAGGCGATTCGTGATGTTATTGATACAGGTGCAGCAGCGATTGTAGTAAGAGAATCGGAATTAAAAGCGACACTGGAGACATTGGGAAGAACTCCCAAACTGGTCATAACAGACAGTCAGGTATTTGGAAGAGTGTCCAGGGATACACCAGATGATATTTTACTGACTTCTTTTTCTATTTTAATGGCAAGGTATAAAGGAATTCTGGATTATGCAGTACCGGGTGCAGCTGCAATTGACCGACTGCAGGACGGAGATACGGTTCTGATTGCTGAGGGTTGTACACATCATCGCCAGTGTGATGACATTGGTACCGTCAAACTGCCGCGCTGGATTCGGGAACGAACTGGAAAAGATCTGAATTTTGAGTTCTGTTCAGGAACAGAATTCCCGGACGATCTGTCTCGTTATGCGTTGGTGGTACACTGCGGGGGCTGTATGCTGAATGAACGAGAGGTGCGCTATCGGATGAAATGTGCCAAAGATCAGGGAATTCCAATGACGAATTATGGGGTTGCCATTGCACATATTCATGGAATATTAAAGAGAAGTATCACATGTTTTCCACATTTGCTGGCAGAATTATTGCATCCTCTTTCTTAATATGTTAAAATTCCAAAATAGTGTCAAAATATTGGAATGAGAGGGAGAATGACGGATGGATTCTACAAAATTGATTATGCTTTTTGCCATTGTTGTTTATTTGGGGATCGTTGTAGGAATCGGTGTAGTCTTGGCAAAGAAAAATCGTACAACAGAAGATTTTTATCTTGGCGGACGTAAACTTGGCCCGTTTGTAACTGCAATGAGTGCAGAAGCGTCTGATATGAGCAGTTGGCTCTTGATGGGACTGCCAGGTGTGGCGTATGTATCAGGACTTGCAGATGCGACATGGACAGCGATTGGTCTGGCGATTGGTACTTATATCAACTGGCTGGTGGTGGCGAAAAGACTTCGTAATTATACACAGGAAGCTGGCAATGCAACGACACTGCCGCTGTTCTTTTCTAACCGTTATCGTGATGAAAAAAAGATTTTGTCTGTAATTGCGGCGGTTATGATTATTATTTTTTTTGTGCCTTATACAGCATCTGGTTTTGCTGCCTGTGGAAAATTATTTTCCAGTCTGTTCGGATGGGATTATATGCCAGCGATGGTGATCAGTGCAGTGGTCATTGTAGCTTATACGACTCTGGGAGGGTTCTGGGCGGCAAGTACTTCTGATTTTCTGCAGAGTATTATTATGACGATTGCGATCATTGTTGTATTTGGATTTGGAATCAATAATGTAGGAAGCTTTGGAGCTGTGATTGAGAATGCAAAATCTATGGCAGGTTATTTCAGCTTGACACAGATTCACGATTCTGCTACGGGTACGGCATCACCGTATGGTATCCTGACGATTGCATCCATGCTGGCATGGGGACTTGGTTATTTTGGTGTGCCTCATGTACTGTTACGCTTTATGGCGATTGAGAATGCAGACAAACTGAAACTTTCCAGACGTGTGGCAACCGTATGGGTTGTGATTTCTATGGCGGTTGCAATCTTTATCGGTGTGGTTGGCAACGCAATGACTTCAGTTGGCTCCGTTCCGAAGTTGGAGGATTCAGAGACAATCATTATTACGATTGCAGATCTGATTTCGCAGCACGGTGTGCTGGCTGCACTGGTTGCAGGTGTGATTTTGGCAGGTATTCTTGCAGCGACGATGTCAACCGCAGATTCTCAGCTTCTGGCGGCATCTTCAAGTGCTTCTCAGAATATTTTGAAAGAAGTATTCATGAAAGATATGAATGAGAAAACCGGTATGATGGCTGCGAGAATTACGGTTGTGATTATTTCTGTCATTGGAATGTTTATAGCAAGTGATTCTGACAGCTCCGTATTCCAGATCGTATCTTTTGCATGGGCTGGATTCGGTGCAGCGTTTGGTCCACTGATGTTATCGGCATTATTTTGGAAACGTTCTACTATGTATGGGGCACTGGCTGGTATGGTCAGCGGCGGCGTGATGGTCTTTGTATGGAAGTTTTTGATTCGTCCTATGGGCGGAGTGTTCGGAATTTACGAACTTCTTCCGGCTTTTATTGTGGGTCTTATGTTCAATGTGGTCGTAAGTTTGCTGACTGCAGAACCATCTAAAGAGATTCAGGATGAATTTGAACGTGTTGCAGCGATGAAATAAATATGATAGTATAATAGATACCTCGGACGAGTGTCCGGGGTATTTTTAAAGATATTTTGTACCAGAATGAATGGGAGTCGTTTATGGAATTAAAACAAATACTGGAAACTCTTTGGAAATCTGAATTATATAAAGTAATACTCAGCAATCCTGCAAAGAAATCAGAGACAGAATATCAGAAGATGGTGTGCAATCGTCTGAGTAATGGGTGGCAGGTAGAAAAATATACTTTCAAACAGGTATTTCATGAAAATCTTTCGGAAGAGGAACTGAAAACTTTTCTGCAAGAAAAGCTGTGTCAGGTATATCGTCAATGTAACGCGTGGGATCAGGAACGCGAGCACAGCATCCGCATCTCCAAAGGCGGAAAAGTTATGTATCAGAAAAAGAAAAGTACACAGGCGCCAAAGGAAAAGACAGGTCATAATCGAAAGAAAAATTATATTCTGGAAGAAGGAAAAGTGATTCCGCCGCTGGTAGATATGGGGATATTTACTGCAGAGGGTAAGGTTGTTCGTTCTATGTACGATAAATACAGACAGATCAACCGTTTTGTAGAGATTATTGATGATGAGATTGACTGTCTGCCGAAGGATCAGACGATCACAGTCATTGATTTTGGCTGTGGGAAATCTTATCTGACCTTTATTCTTTATTACTATCTTGTGGAACTGAAAAAATTGGATGTTCGGATTATTGGTCTTGATTTAAAGGCTGATGTGATCAAAAATTGTAATGCTGCAGCGCAGAAATATGGATATGACAGACTTCGCTTTGAATTGGGAGATATCAATGGATATGATTGTCCGTATCCAGTGGATATGGTGATTTCACTTCATGCCTGTGATACAGCCACCGATTATGCACTGTACAATGCGATCCGGTGGAAAGCCAAGTTGATCTTTTCGGTACCCTGCTGTCAGCATGAGTTGAATGCGCAGATGAAAACAGAGGAATTGTCGATATTGACCCGTTATGGTATTATCCAGGAACGTACAGCTGCACTTATGACGGATGCGATTCGAGGGAATCTTTTGACCGTCAGTGGTTATAAGACGCAGCTTTTGGAATTTGTGGATCTGTCTCATACTCCGAAAAATATTTTGATTCGTGCAGTACGCACAGTACTTCCGAAATCCGTTAAAGAAGAGGCAAGAAAAGAAGTGGAAGCAATTAAGAAGCAGTTTGGGTTCAAACCGACACTGGATGAGTTGTTGAATAAGTAATACCGAAATGTGAGGATGGAGAATTATGGAAGAAAAACAGATGACGTTCTGTACAGAAGCGACAGAGAAATTATATTATACGGATACTCACCTGAAAGAATTTACAGCAACGGTCATAAGCTGTGAGGAACGGAAAAATGGTTATCAGGTTGTTCTTGACCGAACTGCTTTTTTCCCGGAAGGCGGCGGTCAGTTTGGAGACAGAGGATGGCTGAATGATACAGAAGTGTTTGATACCCATGAAAAGAATGGAATAATATATCACTATACAAAGAAACCTCTGGAAGCTGGGGAAATGGTCAATGGAAGACTGGATTATGAGGAACGTTTTTCCCGTATGCAGCAGCATACGGGTGAGCATATCCTGTCAGGGATTGTCCATCAGTTGTACGGCTATGACAATGTGGGATTTCATCTGGGGGCAGATGTGACGACACTGGATTTTAATGGAGAACTGACACCGGAGCAGGTGCAGGATCTGGAAACACGTGCAAACAAAGCGGTCTTTTCCAATATTCCAGTACAGATTTTGTATCCGACAAAGGATGAACTGAAAGAATTAACTTACCGCAGTAAGATTGAGATAGAAGGACAGATAAGAATTGTATCCATTCCTGGCTGCGATATCTGTGCCTGTTGTGCACCTCATATGGACAGAACAGGAGAAGTTGGTTTGATCAAGATTCTGTCTTGTGACAGACACCGCGGAGGCTGTCGTGTAACGATTGTCTGTGGTATGAGAGCATTGTCTGATTATAGAGTCAGACAGCAGAGTGTGACAGAGGTATCGGTAGCTCTCTCTGCAAAACCGGACAAGATCGGAGATGCGGTACTTCATCAGAAAGAGCAGTATACGAAGCTTAGGGACCAGCTCAATCGGATACAGGCAGTCTATCTGCAGCAGAAGCTTCTGGAAATCACTCCGGTGGATCAATACGCTGTGATCTTTGAGGAAGAGCTGGACAATATCGCTGCCCGCAATTTTGTCAACGATGCGATGGAACGCTGCATGGGCATCTGTGGTGTGTTCACAGGTACAGATGAAGGTGGATATCGTTATATTCTTGGAAGCAGATCTGTGGATGTACGCGAGTTTGCAAAAAAACTGAATGAAAGATTCAGCGGAAAAGGCGGCGGAAAGCCGGAGATGGTACAGGGATCTTTGGTTGGAGAGAAGACAGAGATTCAAAAAATGATGAAATAAAAGACACAGGTTCGGTCAAAAGAGGCTGAACCTGTCTGTTTT
>JAFYTM010000079.1 GCA_017558865.1 Lachnospiraceae bacterium | reverse complement strand
GGAAGATCTGAAAGGTATCAAGATGAGAACTCTTCCGTCTGAGATTCAGGTAGCTACCTGGAGTGCTATGGGTGCTATGACTGCTACCATCGATGCAGCTGAGCTTTATACTGCACTTCAGCAGGGTACTGTAGATTCTCAGGATAACCCGCTGCATGAGATCGTATCCCGTAAATTCTATGAGGTACAGCCATACATCACCATGACCGATGCTACTTACACTCCATTCTACATGGCAATGAGCAAAGCTACCTGGGATCGTATGTCTGAGTCTCAGCAGGCTCTGATCGTTGAGGCAGCAGCTGAGGGACGTAAAGCACAGTTTGCACTGAACGAGAAAGCTACTGAGGAAGCAAAACAGGTTCTGATCGACAATGGATGTGAGATTATCGAGGATTGTGATAAAGCAGCATTCCAGGAGATCGCAAAATCTACCTGGAGTCTGTTCACTGACAAATACGGAACAGAGCTTCTGGATCAGCTTCAGAAATAAGATTTTTTCATTAGAAGGAGAATGCTAGATGAGAAGAATTGTCGATTTGACATTGCCGATCGAAGAGCATTGGCGTTATGGTATCAAATTTGCTCATACCAGATCTCATGCAAACCATGATTTATGGCAGGCTACCTCCTATAATCTGGAGTCTCACTGGTTTACGCATATTGATGCACCGATCCATCATGATCCGGAGGGTGTGGATCTGAATGCGTATCCGATTCAGGACTGGTGTATCACAGATTGTCTGATTCTGGATTTTTCTGACATTGGTGACAATGTTGGAATCACTGGTGAGATGCTTGAAAAAGCAAACGAAAAATATAAAGACAAACATTTTGACAGTATCCTGATTCGTACCGATCGCGGTAAAAAAGTAAGCTGGAAGACCACTGAGTTTTGGGACAATTCACCATATGTGACCGAAGATGGCGGCATCTGGATCAAGAATTATAATCCAAAACTGGTTGGATATGACTTCCCGCAGGACTATGAGATCCGTAAGATCCGTACAATGAAACCGGGAGATATTATTGTTCAGCCTGTACATGAGCATGTGCTGAAAGATGGAAAGATCCTTCAGATCGAGTATATGACCAATCTGTGGGAGATCGGTGCCGAGACCTGTCAGCTTATTGCACTTCCATTGAATACACAGCATGCAGATGGATCTCAGATCCGTGTGATTGCAGTTGTTGAAGAATAGGAGAATGGTAACTATGAATAAATTTTCATCAAAGGTAATGCCGGTTATTGAACAGTTGTTTGGATACATTGGCGTTATTATGATTCTGGTGGAGACCTATGCAGTATTTTCCCGTAATGTAACACATGTTGCAACACCTTGGGTAGATGAGCTTTTGAAGCTCCTGTTTGTATGGTGTATCTTTGTGTGTGGTGCGTTGTCCTTCTGGTCGGATGATCTGATTTCTCTGACTTTGGTAGAGGATGCATATAAGGAGAAAAAACCGTCTGTATATGGTATCCTGAAAGGAATTCAGTTCGTATGTGCTCTGATTTTTGGTGGATTGCTGACCTCTCAGCTGCTCACAATCGTACAGACGCAGATGAATACTGGAGAGACAACGACCGTTATTCAATATCCACTTTGGGTTATGAATCTGGGCGTACTGGTGGGTATGGTTCTGACTGTGATCTTTGGAGTGATCAAATTGGTAGGCTGTGCCAAGTATTTCAAAAAGAACGCATAAGGTATAAAATAGAAAGGGTAGATGTGAATCTGCCCTTTTCTAAACAAAAATAACAGCAAATGAGGGAATGAAATGAGTGCCAGAGTAATAAAAATAGGCTGCGTTGCAGATGATTTTACAGGAGCGAGTGATGCGGCATCGTTTCTGCGTAAACAGGGATTGAAAACGATTCTTTTCAATGAGATTCCCAAAGGCAGTCTTCAAGAATCCTGTGATGCAGTTGTGATTGCGCTGAAATCAAGAACTGCACCGGTGGATGAAGCGGTGAATGATTCTATGAATGCCTTGAAGTGGATGAAAGAAAATGGTGCGCAGCAGTTGTATGTAAAATACTGTTCCACTTTTGATTCTACAAAAGAGGGAAATATAGGACCGATTCTGGATGCAGCACTGGAGGAATTTCAGATTCCTTATACGATCCTCTGTCCGTCGCTTCCGGTGAATGGAAGAACTGTAAAAGATGGATGTCTGTATGTGAATGGAGTGCCGCTTCATGAAACTCATATGAAGAATCATCCGCTGACACCGATGTGGGATGCCGATATCAGTGTTCTAATGAGAGAACAGAGTAAATATCCCTGTATGAAGCTGAATTCGGAAGAACTCCGGAACGGAAAAGCATATGTTCAGGAGAAGATAGCGGCATTTGCTGATGGGAAAGAGCATTTTTATGTGATTCCTGATTATTATGAAGATGTTCACGGAATGTGGATTTATTCCTGTTTTGACAATCTTCCGTTGTTGAGCGGCGGTTCCGGTCTTCTTGGCAATTATGAGTATTATACGAGGCATGTGCCTGAGACTTCAGGAGAAAGCTTGCAGGAGCCTGGAAAGACTCTTCTTCTGGCTGGAAGCTGTTCCAAAGCAACCCTGGAGCAGATCGAGAGATATCAGGCGACCGGTAATCCAACGGTTAGAATTGATCCATGGGAACTGCTTGATGGCGAGACATCTGCAGAGATACTATGGGAAAACTGCAAAGGACAGGATGGTGTTCTGTTCTACAGCTC
>JAFYTM010000078.1 GCA_017558865.1 Lachnospiraceae bacterium | reverse complement strand
TTCTTTGTCAACAACTTTTTTTACTTTTTTTAAAAAGTTTTTTCAGTTGTTTCTCTTTCAAAAGAGAACGGAGAAAGAGGGATTTGAACCCTCGCGCCGCTACTAACGACCTACTCCCTTTCCAGGGGAGCCCCTTCAGCCACTTGGGTATTTCTCCAAGATGCCTGTCCATCGAACAGACTATTAAATTAAAAGACGTATCTTTTCTCGCACTCTCTCTTGCGAAACGGAGAGAGTGGGATTCGAACCCACGCGCCCTTGCGGACAAACGGTTTTCAAGACCGCCTCGTTATGACCACTTCGATATCTCTCCAAGCGACAATCGTTATTATATATATCCAAGTCACATTTGTCAACACTATTTTTCCATTTTTTTTAATTTTTTTCAAAAACCTCAAAAAGCCTGAAAATACGCTGTTTTTCCACACCCTTCAAAAAAGACTATTACTGTCCGAGTCGCTCTTCTACAAAAATTTCTGCAATCTTCAGATCTTCCGGTGTCGTAATCTTAATATTCTCATAAGTGCCTTCTACCAGATGCACCTGACACTTGCACACATTTTCCACAACCATGGCATCATCTGTAATCTGAATCCCCTGTTCCAGAAGCTCCTGTTCTTTCTCAATAACTTCTCGATACGCCGGTACGATCAGATCCGCAGAAAACACCTGCGGAGTCTGGATTTGCCATACAAGACTGCGTTTCGGCGTCATATCGATGCAACCCCGCTCATCTGCAATCTTAATCGTATCTTTTACAGGCATTCCAACAACACACGCACGACTTCTGCACACTTCCTCATAAGCACGTTGAATGATCTGACCATCCACAAACGGTCTCGCTCCATCATGAATAAACACATAACCGGATTTTTGATCTCTTTGCGCCAAAATCTGCAGCGCTGACCAGACAGAATGATACCTTTCCGCCCCTCCTTCTACAATCGAAGTCACTTTCTGAAATCCATATTTATCTACGATCTCTTCACGACAATATGCAATCTGACCTTTTCCCGCAACAAGAATGATCTCATCAATCACTTCTGATTGTTCAAAGGCCTCCAGGGAATAGTATAAAAGCGGCCGCTCCCGAAGCATCAAATACTGCTTTGCCACTGATGCTCCCATACGTTTGCCCCTGCCTCCCGCCAAAACAATCGCTGTACAACATACTTTCTCCATATCCTTCTCCTATCGTTCCCCTAATCTCAGATTTGGAACTGCATTCAGATCCAGTCCGCTTCTGCTTCCTCCTATATATTCATAATATGCCGCAGAACCAATCATCGCCGCATTATCCGTACACAACACCGGTGATGGATAATAAAATGCTATATTTTCTTTTTCACAGGCTTCTTTCATCGCCTGACGAAGCGTGGAATTCGATGCCACTCCTCCCGCAAGAGCCAGTTTTGGTATCTTATAATTTTTCACAGCCTGAATCGCATGGGCTACCAACACATCACAAACCGCTTTTTGAAATGAAGCAGCAATATCTGCTTCCACAATTGGCTCTCCTTTCATCCTGCAGCCATTCAAATGATTCAAAACAGCAGATTTTACGCCACTAAAGCTGAAATCATACTCATTATCCTCCACTTTGGCACGCGGAAAACGAATCGCATCAGGATTTCCCTCTTTCGATAATTTGTCTATCTTAGGCCCCCCCGGATAACCAAGTCCAATCGCACGAGCCACCTTATCAAATGCTTCACCTGCCGCATCATCCCTGGTGCGACCAATGATCTCATATTTTCCATAGTCATTTACAACTACCAGATGTGTATGTCCTCCAGATACCACCAGGCAGATAAACGGCGGCTCCAGATCTGGATTCTCAATATAATTCGCAGAAATATGTCCTTCAATATGGTGTACCCCAACCAAAGGCAGATTTGCCGCATAACTGATCGCCTTTGCCTCTGCAACACCAACCAAAAGCGCACCTACAAGTCCTGGTCCGTAGGTAACTCCAATGGCATCCAATTCCTGCAGCGTAACACCCGCTTCATCCAGTGCCTCCTGGATGACATAATTGATCTTCTCTATATGTTTTCTGGATGCAATCTCCGGCACTACACCTCCATAAAGTGTATGAAGCGCAATCTGAGAGGAGATCACGTTCGACAATACTTCCCTTCCATTTTTTACAACTGCAGCCGCAGTCTCATCACAGGAACTTTCGATCGCCAAAATCAATGTATCTTTTTTTTCCATCTTATTCTTCCTTTTCAAAATCCAGTTCTACGGATTTCTTATCTTTTCCCGCCTTTGCTTCCGGGAATATCTTCCGCACTTCATCCATATATTCTTCCGGATAAGTCAAAGAAGGGCTGTAATGTGTCAGCCATAACTCTTTTACCTCTGCTGCTTTTGCCAGCTTCGCCGCCTCATAAAAAGTCATATGACGGTGTTCTCTTGCTTTAGCATCCTTATCCTTTTCTCCATACATGCCTTCGCAAATAAACAGATCCGAACCCAGCGCATTGTCTACAATCGACTGCACAGGTCTGGTGTCTGTACAATAAGTGAGTTTGATTCCTTTCCGTGGTTCTCCCAACACCATCTCCGGTGTATATTGATTCTCTCCATCCACAATTATCTCACCTTTTTGCAGCCGACTCCAGTATATCTTGGGAATGTTCCTCTCCAATGCCCGTTCAAGCTGGAATTTTCCTGCACGTTTTAACTGCAGACTATACCCATAACAAGGTACACTATGACTGACTTTAAACGCTTTCAGAAAATACCCGTCCGCCAACTCAAATTCTTCCTCCGGTCCATTGATTTCTTTGCAAATAATAGGGAACGGAAGTTCAGGCGCAATTACACGCAGTGCATTTACCACCCGCTCCAACCCCTTCGGACCAATCAATGTCAGCGGTTCTGTCCGTTCCGCATTACCCATCGTCAAAAGCAGTCCCGGAAGACCACTAATATGATCCCCGTGATAATGCGTAAAACAAATCACGTTAATCGGCTTAAAACTCCAGCCTTTTTCTCTGATTGCAATCTGAGTACCCTCTCCGCAATCAATCAGCAGGCTGTCTCCGTTGTACCTCACCATTAAAGAGGTGAGCCAACGATACGGGAGCGGCATCATCCCGCCGCTTCCAAGCAAACATATATCTAACATAGTCTCTCCCTACAGGAACTCTGTCTCATCTTCCACCGTAACAGGAATCAAAAAACCACCTGTCAGATTTCCATAACATTCTTCACACAAATCAAACAGATGCCTTTCTCCGTCTTTTTGGGAAAAATATCCCCAACGGGCCTCTCCCGAATAGACTCCTTCCTGTACGATGCCATTTTCCAGTTTCATTTCACGTCCGCACTGATTGCAGACAATATATTTTAAGCTTCTTTTATTTCCTTCCAGATACTGACGCATCCTTTATCCTCCCAAAATTAGAACTACGAACTCATTATAAAATTCTTCCGTTCTCAGCTAAATAGGAGATTGCTGTCACTGCTCTGGTTCTCTTTTCCACATAATACGCGCATCTTCCAATGGTTTTTCATAAAAACCTTTCCGAATTCCTTCCTGCACAAATCCGAGTCTTTCATAAATACGAATCGCAGACATATTGCTGAATCTAACTTCCAGCGTAAATGCACGGACTCCTTCTTTTTTCCCTTCTTCCAGAAGTTCCCGGGTCAGATGGGTTCCAATTCCTTTTCCGCGAAACTGCTCATCCACCACAATATTCGTTACATCGCCTTCATCCAGAACCCGATAAAGACCCGCGTATCCAACAACCTTCCCCTCTTCTTCTGCCACCAGAAAAAGATACCCTGGAAGATTAAGACTTTCCCTTAATCCTGCTTCTGTCCATGGAACAGAAAAATTTTCCTGTTCAAGCCGGACAACAGCTAACAGATCTGCTTCTGTCATTCTGCGAATCATGCTTTTTCTCCGCTTTTTCCTGTTCTGCACGTTCTCTCTCTGCCTGAGACAAACGCAGATAATCTGGCTGATGTTCTGCTGCGCTCTCTATCTTTCCTTCACGAATATATTGAAGTGCTAATGCACCAACTGCACCGGCACGCTGCTTACTAAGATGCGGCGGCGCAAAGAAAATCTGTCTTCCCTGCATCAGAGATTCTCTCAGTCTCTCCTGAAATACCGGAACGCCATCTCCCAGAAAAATCACTTTCCGATCCAGTTCGCAAAGCTTTTGTGCAATCTCTTCAATACTGACTGCCATCTGTGATTCAATCACCGCTAACTGCCCATCCCTGAATTCATAAATTCCTGTATAAACCTGATTTCTTCTGGCATCCATCAAAGGACAGATCACACAGTCTGTTCCATACAGATTATACGCCAGACCATCTACTGTAGGAATCCCCACCAACGGTTTATTCAAAGCCAGACCAAGTCCTTTTGCAGTCGCAGAACCTATACGAAGCCCTGTAAAAGAACCAGGTCCTGCTGCCACTGCGATCGCATCAATCGTCTTCAAATCCAGATCGATCATCTTCACGATCTCATCCAGCATTGGAAGAAGCGTCTGAGAATGGGTTTTCTTATAATTAACCGTATATTCAGCCAGCAGACTGCTGTTCACACCATCGTCTTCCACAACAGCCACTGAAGCTACCAGACCAGAACTGTCCAAAGCCAAAACTTTCATCTCTATGCCTCCAATCCATCGATTCCTTCCACCGTAATCATACGATAATCAAAACCTTTATCCAAATCCTTTTCAATCGTCACTTTACAGATATGTTCAGGCAGGATCTCTTCAATCAAATTTGCCCATTCGATCAAGCAAACTCCATCGCCATAAAAATAATCCTCATATCCAATCTCATCCATCTCTTCGATATCACCGATTCGATAGACATCAAAATGATAAAATGGCATACGCCCTTCTTCATAGACCTGTACTATTGTAAATGTAGGACTGTTGATTGGTTCTTCGATTCCAAGTCCCTTCGCAAGTCCCTGCGTAAATACGGTCTTTCCTACTCCCAGATCACCAATCAGGGAAAGTACCATTCCAGCTTTCGCCAATTCACCTATTTTCTTACCAAGAGCAAATGTCTCTTCTGCGCAAAACGTCTCTATCATAAATTTCTCCATTAAAAAAGCTACAATGCACATATTCGGGTACATTGTAGCACAATTTATTTTTAAAAACAATCTATGAATGCCGACCTTTCAGAATCGGACTGATATGCTTATAAAGCACGACTGTCAACGCAGACACCAAAATACCTTTTACCAAGTTGAACGGTCCAACCGCAATAATTGCAAAACTCCAGATACTGTCAATCTTCGGATTGATTGCTGCTCCCAGATTTAAAATCGCCTCCAGAGGCATCACGTTCGCATAAAACGGAAGCATAATCAGCGCATTCACAAACACTGCTCCAATCGTCAGACAAACCGTTCCTATACTCAAGCCAATCATCGCGCTTTTGCGGCTTTTCTTTTTCTGATAGATCAAAGAAGCAGGAACCACAAACAGACAACCCATCAAAAGGTTCGCAAACTCTCCGACAAATGCGGTATCTGTTCCATTGATGATCAAATTCAGCAGGACCTTTACAATCTCTGCCATCACACCAGCTGCCGGTCCCAATGCAAATGCTCCAATCAAAATCGGAACTTCACTAAAATCAAGTTCATAAAAACTCGGCGCAATAAACGGAAGCGGGAACTCAAAAAGCATCAAAATAGTAGAAATCGCTGCCAACATACCCACACACACCACAGTGTGCGTTTTCTGGCTGTTTACAGTTACGGTGGGAGGTTTTAATGCTGCTGTTTTCATGGTTTATCTCCTTTCAACTCTCAAAAGAGATTCCACTGATGAAACCAAAAGCCCCGGATTCAAAAATCCGGGGCGAAACATACATTTATGCAAGTATGAAACTTTTCTTCTCTCATCCAGACTATACTGTCGGTTCTGGAATCTCACCAGATCAGCCGCCAAAGCGGGTCGCGGACTATACCGCCGGTAGGGAATCACACCCTGCCCCGAAGAATCTCTTTTTTATTGTATGTTTATTATACTGCATTACACTACAGCGTGCAACTGTTTTTTTGTACTTGGTTAAATTTTCTAAATTTTCATTGTCAGTGCAATTCGCTTTTTCGCAACATCCACGCTGATCACTTTTACCTCGACAATATCACCAACTTTTACAACTTCCAGCGGATGCTTAATATAGCGATCTGTCATCTGAGAGATATGCACAAGTCCATCCTGATGGACACCGATATCTACAAAAGCACCGAAGTCAATGATATTACGGACAGTTCCTTTCAGCACCATCCCTGGTGTCAGATCCTTCATGTCCAGTACATCGCTTCGAAGCACAGGTCTTGGCATCTCATCACGAGGATCACGAGCCGGTTTTTCAAGCTCCTGTACGATATCCTGCAGCGTCAATTCACCTATACCAAGCTGTTCTGACGTTCTTTTCACGTTTACTTTTTTAGAGATGCCTTTCAGACCTCCATTTGTGATATCTTCTGCAGAATACCCAAGAGAAGTCAGAAGTTTCATTGCTGCCTCATAGCTTTCCGGGTGAACACTGGTGGTATCCAGAGGATTGCTTCCGCCCGCAATACGAAGAAAGCCAGCACACTGTTCGAACGCTTTTGGTCCAAGCTTTGGCACTTTCAAAAGCTGACGGCGATCTGCAAACCTTCCATTCGCCTCACGGTAAGTCACAATATTTTTTGCCAGCGTTTTTGTAATACCGGAAATATACTCAAGCAGCGGCGCAGATGCTGTATTCAGATCCACTCCAACTTTATTTACAGAATCTTCTACCACACCCCCAAGAGCCTCACTCAATCTCTTCTGGTTCATATCATGCTGATACTGACCAACACCGATCGCTTTCGGATCAATCTTCACCAGTTCAGCCAACGGATCCTGCAGTCTTCTTGCAATGGATGCTGCACTTCTTTGTCCTACATCAAAATTCGGAAATTCTTCCGTTGCCAGTTTGCTTGCCGAGTATACAGATGCTCCTGCTTCACTGACAATCACATACTGCACCTTCTGAGGAATTTCTTTTAAAAGTTCCACGATCACCTGCTCGGATTCTCTGGAAGCAGTTCCGTTTCCAAGAGAGATCAGTGTAATATGATATTTTTCAATGAGTTTTTTCAACGCAGTCTTCGCTTCACGCACTTTGTTCTGAGGTGCCGTCGGATAGATCACGACTGTATCCAACACTTTTCCTGTAGGATCTACAACTGCCAGTTTACAGCCTGTACGAAAAGCCGGATCCCAGCCAAGTACTGTCTGGCCTGTAATTGGCGGCTGCATCAGAAGCTGTTCCAGATTCTTTCCAAACACCTGAATAGCACCTTCCTCTGCCTGTTCCGTCAGAAGATTGCGGATCTCTCGCTCAATTGCCGGTGCAATCAGACGACTGTAGCTGTCTGCAATGGTCTCTTTCAACGCAGCAGTCGTATAAGGATTATCCCGGGTAATCACCTGTTTTTCCAGATAACGAAAAATTTTCTCTTCCGGTGCTTCAATTTTGACAGACAAAATCTTTTCTGTTTCTCCACGGTTCAACGCAAGAGTACGATGTCCTACCATCTTATTTAACGGCTGCACAAAATGATAATAGGTCTCATAAACAGATTCTTGTTTATCGTCCTTTGCTTCCGATATAATCGACCCCTCTTTCAACGTGATAGTTCGAATATAGGTACGATGCTCCGCTTCGTCGGAGATACTTTCTGCAATGATATCCTTCGCTCCGGCAATCGCCTCTTCCACAGTTGCCACGCCTTTTTCTTCTGACAAAAACGCAAGTGCCTCCTCCTCCAGAGGTTTTTTCGTCATCTGAAGGCTGATGATATTTGCCAGGCCTTCCAGACCTTTTTCTTTCGCCATCGTTGCACGGGTACGACGTTTCGGACGATACGGGCGATACAGATCATCTACTGCCACCTGTGTTTCTGCCGCTTCAATCTGTGCACGCAGCTCTGCTGTCAGTTTTCCCTGTTCTTCAATACTTGAAATAACCTGCGCTTTTTTATCCTCAAGATTCCGCAGATAAGTCAGTCTTTCGTCCAGTTTGCGAAGCTGTTCATCATTCAAAGCTCCTGTTGCCTCTTTCCGGTAACGGGAGATAAACGGGATCGTATTTCCTTCATCAATCAGAGTCACGGCAGCTTCCACCTGCCATTTTTTTACCTGTAATTCTTCAGTCAGTTTCTGCAATATAT
>JAFYTM010000077.1 GCA_017558865.1 Lachnospiraceae bacterium | reverse complement strand
TTTTAAAGAAAGTAAACTCGTTCAGTCGATCTTTTATGGACTTCGCCCGGCATCTACGGGCTTGATTGCAGCAGCTGGTTTCTCTGTTGTATTAGGTACGTTGATCTATGTGACAGAGCTGCCGACGAATCCGGCAGGAGCGTTTAACTGGTTCGATCTGATACTGGCAGGAATTATTTACTGGGCGATCGGAAAGTGGAATAGGCATCCAGTTGTCTATATCGGAGCATCAGCGATGGTGGGTATTGTGGCTGGATATATGGGATTATTTGGCTAGAAGGGAGCAGTGCTTTATGAGAAGACAGAGATTGACAGCGATACTGCTTGCAGCGACTATGTTTATAATGACTGGATGCAGTTCAGCAACATCAGGAGTTGGGAAAACGGAAGATCAGTCAGTGTCTGCCCCTGTGGCAGGTGATGTCTCTGGAGAGGCTGTGGAAGATGAATCAGAAGAAGGATTAGAGCAGGGAGAACTGATGGCAGCTCCTGAGCTTACTTTTACAGCAGAGACGATAGACCGGTACAGTGATGACGGAGAGGTGTGGCTTCTTCATGTGGAGTACGATGAAGTTACTGTATTCGGAGAGGGATATGAAGCACTGGCAGAGGGAGTAGGAGCCTGGAATGAAGCACGACTGGATGATATTCTGGCAGATACCGAATACTATGCAGAAGAGGCGGCATCCTATGTAGAGATGTCTGTGGAGGGAAATTACAGGGATTATAATTATTTTGATTATACGCGTACGCTGCAGCCAAAGAGAGTAGACAGTAAGGTGGTCAGTCTTCTGGAATATATGGCGGATTATGCTGGAGGAGCCCATGGAAATTACGGGTATAAAAGTGTGACCTTTGATGCACAGACAGGTGCACAGCTTACGCTGCAGGATATTGTAAAAGATATGGGAAGCTTCCGCAAGGAAGCAACTGCTTATATGATAGACAAGGTCTATGAGGATTATGGGGAAGGATTGTTTCCTGATTATGCAGATACCCTGGAAGAGATGTGGCAGTATGATCAGGCATGGTATCTGGATGCTGCAGGACTTACATTTGTGTTTGAACCGTATTATCTGGGACCATATGCGATGGGATCGGTGGAAGTGACTTTACCATTGAATGATTTTGTACAGTATCTGGAAGAAGATTATGTGATTCCGGGTGCAGGTGGATATGTACAGCTTCCGCTGAATGAGGATATTCCATTGATATTGCCGCTTTCTTCTCATATGGAAAATATTCTTCAGATAAAATCTTCCTACAATGATCATTTTGGAATGGCAGAAGTATCTGTGAAGCTGAATGACTCAGAGACAGAGATGGAGATGTTCGGATGGCTGATGAATGCGTATCTGGTTAATACAGGAATGTATTCGTATATTATTATGGATGCAGACTATGCATCAGATGATTATGTGACCATTGTGTATGATGTTTCTACGGGTGTGGTCAGAGAAACAGACCGTTTGGGAGGAGTCTGCATTGTAACAGAACGGATGTATGGTGACCGTATGGAGCTGAGCACTCGTCTCGATGTACTGGGTACTTACCGGGGAGTGAAGACGTATACGATTGATACAAAGTCAGGGAAGCTGCAGACCGAAGATGAATTCTATCAGATTGACAGGACAGGCGTCTCACCGGGAATGTTGACGAGACTGGATATGTCCGTCTTCATCAATGGAGAGCAGACGAATCTACCGGAGGGAAGCCGGATCAGCGTCACTGGTACAGATGATGAGGGGATTGCTCTTTTTTTGAATGTCGATACGGGTGAGGAAGGTGAGATTCATTATGTGAGGGGCGATGGCGCAGAAGATGACTGGACCATCCATATCAATGGAATTCCGGAGCAGGATTATTTTGAGGAGTATCTGCCGTACGCAGGATGATAAAAAATTATATGTTCAGGAGAGCGTCTGTGAATAAACACAGGCGTTCTTTTTGTTGAATAAAGTATAATAATACTAAATTTTTCGTTCGAAAATACAAAACTTGTTGAAATATGACGGAAAATATGTATAATGAAATTTATGCGTATGTGAAAAAAATGTTTAGTATAACAAAACAAAAGGAGGCGGGATTGTGGATATAGGAAAAAAGATTAAAGAGCTTCGTCTGCAGAATGATCTGACGCTGGAAGATCTTGCATCCAGAAGTGAACTGACCAAGGGATTTTTGTCACAGCTGGAAAGGAATCTTACAAGTCCCAGTATCTCGACTTTGGAGGATATTCTGGAAGCATTGGGAACAAATCTGTCAGAATTTTTCCATGAGGAAGAAGAGGAGCAGATTGTGTTTTCTACAAAGGATTTTTTTGTGGATAAAAAAGAGGAATATCAGATCGAATGGATTATTCCGAATGCACAGAAGAATGAGATGGAACCGATTTTACTGACCTTGTCACCTCATGGAACGAGTCATGAGATGGTGTCTCATCAGGGGGAGGAATTTGGTTATGTACTCAAGGGTACAATTACGCTTGTGCGGGATAATAAAAAATACAAATTAAAAGCAAAGGACACTTTTTATCTTAATGGAAAAAAGAGTCATTATTTATATAATCATGGCAGCAGTGAAGCTTTGATCCTGTGGGTCACTACACCGCCGATGTTTTAGAGGAGCAGCGATATGGAAAAGAAAAAATTGATTGAATTTCGGAATATTGTGAAGAATTTTGATGGTCAGATCGTTTTAAAAGGTGTGAATCTGGATATTTATGAGAAGGAATTTGTGACACTTCTGGGACCAAGCGGATGTGGAAAAACGACACTTCTTCGCATTCTGGGCGGATTTTTGGATGCAGATGACGGAAGCGTTATGTTTGATGGGGAAGAGATCAGTAAAAAGCCTCCGTATGAGAGAGAACTGAATACGGTATTCCAGAAGTATGCACTGTTTCCGCATCTGAGTGTATATGAAAATATTGCGTTTGGTCTGAAGATCAAGAAGATGAGCAAGGATGTTATTGACCAGAAGGTTATGAAGATGTTAAAGCTCATTGGTCTGGAAGGCTACGAAAACAAGAATACGACGTTGCTTTCCGGCGGTCAGCAGCAGCGTGTGGCAATCGCAAGAGCACTGGTCAATGAACCGAAGGTGCTGCTTTTGGATGAACCGCTGGCTGCGCTGGATCTTAAGCTGCGTAAAGAGATGCAGTATGAACTGAAACGGATTCAGCAGGAGGTCGGCATTACATTCATTTTTGTTACGCATGATCAGGAAGAAGCATTGACAATGTCGGATAAGATTGTCGTAATGAAAAGTGGAGAGATTCAGCAGGTGGGAACACCGGAAGAGATCTATAATGAACCGGCGAACTGTTATGTAGCGAATTTTATCGGTGAGAGTAATATTATTCCGGGAACCATGCTGGAGGATTATAAAGTTCAGTTTGATGATCGAGTATTTGAATGTGTGGATTTTGGATTTAAGAAAGATGAAAAAGTGGATGTAGTGATCCGTCCGGAGGATATTGATATTGTTGCAGTAAAAGACGGCAAGATGACAGGAGAGGTATTAAGTGTACTTTTCAAAGGTGTACATTATGAGATTATCGTGGAGACTGTGCCGGGTACAACTGTCAACGTCAATATGCATGTGATCCGTAATCAGGATGTGACCAGTGAGGATGGAAAAGAAAAGATCAGTGCGAATGATTTCTATGTAGATATTGAAGATGTGAAAAAGCTGGATGATAAGGAGATCATTGCGTTGTCCAATGCGCAGGCATGGAATCCGGAGACGGATGAATATACCTCCATTGCAAAGATCGAGCATGAACTGATGGAAGAACTTGGAACCTATCCGGTTACATTCTATACGGCAGGCGGTACCTGCATTGAAAAGAGAATCTTTGTGGTTAATCAGAGTTTCGTGAAGAATGAAAAAGCAAACGAAGCAGTTATGGCATTTAATTTCTTCAAAACGGTGGATGAGATCAAAGAATCACAGGCTCTTGATACGGATATTAAGACCTGGGCAAATGCGCAAGGATGGAAGTTGAGTGATGAAAATCAGAGCGTGGATATCAGTGTGGATTATGATTTTGATCCTGAGGATGTAAAAGAGGGAATCTATAAAGTGACCTTCTCTACAACTGGACGGGAGCTTAAGATCCATACTACGGATTATTCAGAGGTGGGCGCAGAGGTTGGTCTTACCTTCTTCCCGGAAGATATTCATGTTATGTCAAAGGTGGTATACGAATAATGAAAAAATTTTCACAATTAGCAATTCCATACATTGCATGGGCGGCGATGATGCTTGTTCTGCCGATGGCATTGATTGCATTGTATTCGTTTATGCGGCAGGGCAATGACATTATTTCGTTCTCCTTTACATTGGAACATTATAAAAAGTTTTTTACAGATCCGGATTTTCTTCTGGTATTGTGGAGATCACTGCTCATTGCAGTAAAGACAACGTTAATCTGTCTGGTCATTGGATATCCGGCTGCTTATTATATTTCCCGCTGTTCGGAACAGATACAGAATATCATCGTTTTGTGCATTACCTTACCGACCTGGATCAATGCGCTGGTTCGTACCTATGCATGGATTGGTATTTTGAGTGACGGCGGTATCATCCAGACGATTCTTGGATTCCTGGGTCTGGGTGAGGTCGAACTGCTTTATACAGAGGCTGCAGTGCTGCTTGGTATGGTATACAATTTCCTGCCTTTTATGATTCTCCAGATCAATACGGCTCTTTGCAAGATGGATCATTCTCTTCTGGAGGCGGCATCAGATCTTGGAGCCAATGGGGCTCAGACATTCCGAAGAGTGATTCTTCCGCTGTCTTTGCCTGGCGTGATCAATGGAATTACTCTGGTATTTTTGCCGGCAGTCAGTTCCTTCTTTATTCCAAAGCTTCTCGGAGGCGGACAGTATTTCCTGATCGGTAACCTGATCGAGAATCAGTTTATCACTGCTGGGGAATGGAATTTTGGAAGTGCGATTTCCATGATCATGGCAATTGTGATGATGCTTATGATGATGGCCGTTCGGAATATTGAAAAGAAAAATCAGGGTGGGAAGGAGGAAGACTGATTCGTATGAAGAAAGAAAGACGACTCTTTGGAAAGATACTGCTGCTTCTGCTGATTGTGTTTTTCTATGCACCTATCTTGTATATGATTATTTTTTCCTTTAATGAAGGAAAATCGTTGACACATTTTACTGGATTTTCACTTCGCTGGTATCAGCATATGCTGGAGTCCCGGGATATGATGGAAGCACTTTATACGACATTCAGTGTGGCTCTTCTGGCTACTGTGATCTCTACCGTGGCAGGAACGATTGCTGCGATTGGTATCAGCAAATCAAAAAGAATCATCCGGGACATTATGGATCAGGTGAATAATCTGCCGATGATGAATCCGGAGATCGTGACTGCGATTGGTTTTATGCTTTTGTTTATCACCTTTCGCGTGGAAAAGGGATATGCAACGATGCTGCTGGCACATATTGCATTCTGTATTCCATATGTGATGCTGTCTGTTATGCCGAAGGTTCGTTCCCTTGATCCGAATCTTGCCAATGCAGCGATGGATCTTGGAGCTACACCCATGCAGGCGTTAACAAAAGTGATTGTACCGCAGATCACACCGGGTATTATTTCTGGAGCTCTGATTGCATTTACTATGTCGGTAGACGATTTTATCATCTCTTATTTTGTTACCGGACAGGGTGTGAAGAACCTCAGTATCATGGTTTACACGATGAGTAAACGTGTAAATCCAAGTATTAATGCAATCTCAACACTGGTCGTTGTGATTATTACCATAGCACTTCTGGCTATTAATCTGCTTCCGCTTTTTGTGGCAAGACAGCAGGAAAAGGGAAAGAGTACCAGAAAATTGATTGTAATACCGGCAGTTGGGGCGGTTGTGTTTGCGGTTGGTCTGATCTTTATGAAGAATGGTATGACCCAAAGTTCTTTACCGTATCAGGGACAGACACTTCATGTATACAACTGGGGAGAATATACCGGTGAGAATGTGATACCGGCTTTTGAAGCTCAGACCGGAGCCAGGGTTGTGATGGAAAACTTTGATTCCAATGAGCAGATGTATATCAAGATCGCCAATGGAGAGGCATATGACGTAGTTGTACCAAGTGATTATATGATACAGCGTTTGATTCAGGAGAAGCTTTTGCAGAAGCTGGATCAAGAAAAGCTGGAGTGTTGGGAAAATCTGACGCCAGAGGTACTGGGATTGCCGTATGATCCGGAAAATGAGTATTCGGTACCATATTTCTGGGGAACAGTTGGCATCGTGTATGATACAACAAAGGTAGACATTGAAGATCTGGAGAGAGAAGGTTTTGATATCTTCCATGACCAGAAGTACAAAGGAGATATCTATCTCTATGACTCGGAGAGAGATTCTTTTATGATGGCACTGAAAGCATTGGGATATTCCATGAATACTGCGGATGAAGCAGAGCTTCAGGAAGCATATAACTGGCTGGTTGCCTGTGTGGAGACGATGGAACCGGAGATTGTGACCGATGAGATCATTGATAACATGGCACAGGGACGAAAAGCACTGGGTCTCATCTATTCCGGTGATGCGACCTATGTCATGAGCGAAAACGAAAACATGGGATTCTATCTGCCGGACAGAGGAACCAATATCTGGTCAGACGGAATGGTTATTCCTGCCAATGCAAAGAATCCGGAGCTGGCTCATGAATTTATCAATTTTATCAGTGATTATGAAGGTGCTTATGATAATTCTAGTTATGTAGGATATACTTCTGCGAATATAGAGGTTATGGAGGAACTTTCTGGTGAGGGCGGAGACTATGAAGGAATCAATGCCTATATTCCAAGGTCAGGTAATCCGAAGGATGAGGTCTTTGAATTTAATGATGAAACTCGAAAGATCATCAGTAATCTCTGGAGTAAAGTAAAGATTGCTGCAAGTAATGCGAATTAAATAAAAAACAAATAAGACTGGTGCTGTACATCAAATTTGTACATTACCAGTCTTGTTTTTTAAACATTTTCTTTAATCTTAATGGAATGTTCTACAAAATTTTCTTCCTGCTCAGGAACCGTCCCGGAAGTCAGATGATCAAACAGAATATCAAGTGACCTGGAACCCTGTCGGAATGGCTGTTGGCTGATGGTGGCAGAGATGACCCCTTTTTTCAGCATATCCACAGTGGTGGGAAGTTCATCAAATGTGATGACTTTTGGATGAAGTCCGGATTCCTGTATTGCTTTGCAGCCGCCATGCACGCCGCCGGCGGCAAAGAAAACAGCATCGATGTGCGGGAAATCTTTCAGGAGCTGCTTTGTAAGAGCATAACTTTCGAATTCGTCATCGTGATTCTCAAGGATGGTCACGGTCTGGATGCGCGGATAGGAGCTTTCCAGAATATGGCGCAGTCCGCGGACACGTTCGCTGTGGCACAGGACATTGGAAGAGCCTGTAATAATGCCTAATGATATATTACCGCATGTCATCAGAGCAAGCAGGCCTGCGGCAGTACATCCGCCTTTGAAATAGTCGCTTCCAACATATGCAAGGCGTCGGGAGCCATCAATGTCTGTGTTGACGGTGACAACAGGAATCTGTTGTTCTGTAAGTTCGTCAATTTTTTGCTGGATGAGTGTGTGGTTATATGGGGCCAGCATCAATCCGTGGATTCCTTCAGCCAGAAGTTCGTCGATGGCAGTCAATTGTGCAGCTGCGTCAAATTCAACCCTTCTGGTAATGGTAGTCAAACCAAAATCTGCAAGCTCAGCTGCTTTGGCACAGACTCCAACCATGACTTCGTCAAAAAAAGGATTGTGTTCGCTGAACAGGATCACACCGATCTTATATTTTTTCTTTTGGGCAGCCAGAGCAATACCGGCCTTATTTGGCCTATAATCCAGTGCTCGGACAATGTCCATAATCTTTTCAGCTGTTTTGGGATTGACAGAACCGCGATTATTGAGAACACGATCAACGGTACCGCGGGAAACACCAGCCAGATCTGCGATTTCTTTGATTGTTGTCATAAATTGTTTCTTCCTATTTATTATATTACTAAAACAATACATGAAATCCATGAAACTGTCAATGTATAAGCATGTGGGATGTGCGCGTGCACCTATAGAAAAAATATAGAAAAAATAATTGTTGAAAATACACAAAAATAAAGGGTAATAAGATTGAAAAAATAATATATAATTGTTAATAATTAACAAAAACAAATGTAGATTATAAAAAAAAGCAACAGAGTATTGAAAAATACGAATAGTAGAGTTAATATAATAAAAAACGTGCACGAGCACATCGGCAAAAAGGAGGATGCATATATGCTTTATATCGGAGTTGATCTTGGAACTTCGGCGGTGAAATTGCTTTTGATGGACGGAGAGGGAAAGATTGAGAAGATCGTATCAAGAGAATACCCGCTGTATTTCCCGAATCCAGGCTGGTCGGAACAGAATCCGGAGGATTGGTATACACAGACGATGGACGGTTTGAAGGAGCTGCTTTCTGAGTGTGATAAAAGTCAGGTAGCAGGTATTAGCTTTGGAGGTCAGATGCATGGTCTGGTGATTCTGGATGCTGAGGATCAGGTGATCCGTCCGGCACTTCTCTGGAATGATGGCCGTACCTTTGAAGAGTGTGATTATCTGAACGAGGTGATCGGCAAAGAGAAGCTGTCTGAGTATACGGCGAATATCTCTTTTACTGGTTTTACTGCACCGAAGATTCTGTGGGTGAAGAACAAAGAGCCGGAAAACTTTGCAAAGATCCAGAAGATCATGCTTCCGAAAGATTATATAGCTTATAAATTATCTGGTGTACATTGTAC
>JAFYTM010000076.1 GCA_017558865.1 Lachnospiraceae bacterium | reverse complement strand
GGAGGCAGTGATTCTTGGTACGCTGTGTGCCTTGGGAATGACGGTTCTCAGACTGCCGTATGCGGCAATGGTCGGTGCTTTGATTGCCTTTACTGCGCTGATTCCGGTAGTGGGTGCATTTATTGGAGGAGGAGTGGGTGCATTTGTGATTCTGATGGAATCTCCGGTGCAGGCATTGATCTTCCTGATCTTTTTGATTGTGCTGCAGCAGCTGGAAGGGAACCTGATCTATCCGAGGGTCGTTGGTTCCTCTATCGGACTTCCGGGACTCTGGGTTCTGGCTGTTGTTACGATTGGAGGCGGGGTATTCGGTGTCTTGGGAATGCTGCTTGGAGTTCCAATTGCAGCAGCCGCTTATCGACTGCTGCGTGAAGATATGAACAGATAGTCATTATTTTAGATCTGGCCTGGTTTCATCCAGAACCCTGGATACATCAAACAGGTCTGCGATGGCTTCTGGTCTGGTCTTCATGGTAAAGCCGTCCAGATTGCAGCGGGACTGGCGCACATAGGTGTCTTTTACAGATACAAATGCTTTTGACCAGACGCCGCAGAAATAACGGAAGCCTTCGGATTGGAGGTATCTCAGTTTGTCACTGGGATAATCTACTTCTTCGCCATATGGATAGATATAGATGTCGGTATCTCCTACAAGAGAGCCGACTTCTTCTTTCCATTTTTTGGTATCAGAGGCAAGCGTGTTATAAGATATTTTTGCAGTATGGCGGTGACCGTAGCCGTGTACGGCAAACTGCCATCCGGTTTCTCTCATTCGGTCAGCGACGGCTTTGGCAGAGGCTTTGTCCTCTTCCAGATTCGGGTTTTCAGGGTCATGGGTACGGTAACCAAGTGTTCCTTCGTATCCGGTCTCTGCGATGATGCCTTTGACACCGCGGAGTGAAAAATCTGGATGCTCTTTTACAAATGCATCCAGAATCGGAACGACATCATAGTCGCCGATACTTTCCTGACCGTTCTGATCTATGTACAGATTTTTCACGTCTCCGTTTTCATCTAATAAAAGCTTTCTGGCGAATCCGTCATTTTTCATGTATTCATAATAATTCACATCGTCTACAGAGAGAACCAGAGGAATTTTTCCTTTCGGTACAAGGGGCTGTTTGGCGATGAGTGTGACATTTCCATTTTCATCAGTCTGTTCCTCACACAGATCATGGATGTCAATCAGAATATACTGGTTGGCATAAAGCTCATTCAGCATGGCTTTGAATTCGTCTGCGGTAGTCATCCAGTAATTATAGCCATTTTCCATATAGTCTCCATCGAATGCGAGAGAAGTGTCTACGATCAGAGAATGGAAAAAGATATGTCTTATCGGCTGATCATACGGGATAAATGAATCCTGTGCAGTCGTGTATTGGGTGATGGCGGCTGTAACTTCTTTATCAGCTGTAAATTCTTCTGGTATATGGTTTAAGATATCCAGTGCTTCTTCGTAAAAATATCCATGAGCAAGCTCCTGAGCTTCTTTGAGAAGTGGTTCTACTGTCTCTTCTCTTCGGATTGCTGCTTTTTCTTCTTCAGTTAATTCCGGTTCCTCTTCTACAATCAAAGTAGCATGAGGAGCAGTGACAGAGAGTGCAGAGCTGCAGCCGGATAACATGGATGCAGTGATAAGAGTAATCAGTCCTGTTGTATAAAATTTTTTCATATCTAGATAGACCTCGTTGTAATAAAATTTCCTGTGGATACATCCTATCATAATAAGAAAATGATTTGGTTACGTTTTTATTAAAAGAAATGGAAGAATTTATTAAGCCTGCGGCAAAAAACCTTGCAGTAGAAAAAATCGTGTGATAATATAGACAGCATATGGATTACTTTAAGCCATGCAGTATGGCAAGGTTGAGGAGGAAAAGAAAGTGAAAGTATACGGCGTTAATGAACTTCGTAAAATGTTTCTGGAGTTCTTTGAGAGCAAAGATCATCTGAAGATGAACAGTTTTTCTCTCGTTCCGCACAATGATAAGAGTTTATTGCTGATCAACTCTGGTATGGCACCGCTGAAGCCATATTTTACCGGAGCAGAGATTCCGCCAAGAAAGAGGGTAACCACCTGTCAGAAATGTATCCGTACCGGCGATATTGAGAATGTAGGTAAGACTGCACGCCATGGTACATTTTTTGAGATGCTTGGTAATTTCTCCTTTGGCGATTATTTTAAGCATGAAGCAATTGCATGGTCCTGGGAATTCCTGACTGAGGTAGTAGGTCTGGATCCGCAGAGACTGTATCCTTCTGTATATCTGGAGGATGATGAGGCATTTGATATCTGGAATAAAGAGATCGGTATCCCGGCAGAGCGTATTTTCCGCTTTGGAAAAGCAGATAACTTCTGGGAGCATGGAGCTGGTCCTTGCGGTCCTTGTTCTGAGATTTATTATGATCGTGGTGAGAAATATGGCTGCGGCAAACCGGATTGTACCGTAGGCTGCGACTGTGACCGTTATATGGAGATCTGGAACAACGTATTTACCCAGTTTGACAATGACGGCAACAACAATTATACCGAGCTGGTGCAGAAGAATATTGATACCGGTATGGGTCTTGAGCGTCTGGCATCCGTTGTACAGGATGTGGATTCTATCTTTGATGTGGATACGGTTCGTGCGCTGCGTGACAAGGTATGTGGATTCGCTCGTTGTGAATATCATGCGGATGATAATAAAGATGTATCGATTCGTCTGATTACAGATCATATCCGTTCTGCAACCTTCATGATCTCTGATGGTATCATGCCGACCAACGAGGGACGCGGCTATGTACTTCGTCGTCTGATCCGTCGTGCGGCTCGTCATGGACGTCTTCTTGGTATTGAAGGCAAATTCCTTGCAAAACTGTCCGAGACCGTGATTGAAGGCTCTAAAGATGGATATCCGGAGCTGGATGAGAAGAAAGAATTCATTTTCAAGGTTCTGACTCAGGAAGAAGATAAGTTCAATAAAACTATCGATCAGGGATTAAGTATTCTGGCTGAGATGGAAGAGACTATGAAAGCAGAAGGCGTTCAGACACTGTCTGGTCCGGATGCGTTCAAATTATATGATACTTATGGATTCCCGCTGGATCTGACCAGAGAGATTCTGGAAGAGAAGGGCTATGGCATCGATGAGGAAGGCTTCAAGACCTGTATGGAAGAGCAGAGAGTAAAGGCTCGTTCTGCCCGTGAAGTAACCAATTATATGGGTGCAGATGCGACAGTATACGATGAGATCGATGCATCTGTAACCACAGAGTTTGTTGGTTATGATCATCTGACCGATGAGTCCAGAGTGACGGTTCTGACGACCGATGCTGAGATCGTGGAGGCTCTGACGGATGGACAGGTAGGTACTGTCTTTGTGGAGCAGACACCATTCTATGCAACGATGGGTGGTCAGCAGGGTGACAAGGGTGTGATTACACTTGGAGATGCGGAGTTCGCAGTAGAAGATACGATTAAGCTGCTCGGCGGTAAAGTGGGTCATGTAGGTCGTATGGTCAAAGGCATGATCAAGACCGGCGATGTGGTGACCTTGCGTGTTGATGCGGCAGGACGTGCGGCAACCTGTAAGAATCACAGTGCAACGCATCTGCTTCAGAAAGCGTTGAAAACTGTACTGGGCAACCATGTAGAGCAGAAAGGTTCTCTTGTGACTCCGGATCGTCTTCGTTTTGACTTTGCTCATTTCCAGCAGATGACAGCAGCAGAGCTGGCACAGGTTGAGGAGATTGTAAATGCTGAGATTCAGGCATCTCTTCCGGTTGTAACTCAGGTGATGAACATTGAGGAAGCAAAGAAAACGGGTGCCATGGCACTGTTCGGTGAAAAGTATGCGGAGGATGTTCGTGTCGTAATGATGGGAGAATTCTCCAAAGAGCTTTGTGGTGGTACTCATGTATCCAATACGGGTGTGATTACTGCATTCAAGATCGTATCCGAGTCTGGTATTGCAGCAGGTGTGCGCCGTATTGAGGCATTGACTGGTGAAGGTGTGTTTGCATATTATAAAGAGCAGGAAGGCAAACTCTTAGAAGCTGCAAAGCTTCTGAAAGCAACTCCGGCTACCGTGGCAGAGAAGATTGAGCATCTGATGGCAGAACTGAAAGCTCTGCAGAGTGAGAATGAAGCATTAAAGAGCAAAGCGGCAAAAGACGCACTCGGCGATGTGATGAATCAGGTGAAAGAGATCAAAGGTGTGAAGCTTCTGGCAGCAAAGGTTGAGGGTGTTGATATGAATGGCCTTCGTGACCTTGGTGATCAGCTGAAAGAAAAGCTTGGCGAAGGTGTTGTTGTTCTTGCATCTGTGAATGACGGCAAAGTAAGTCTGATGGCAACTGCAACCGATGGTGCTCAGAAGATGGGTGCACATGCAGGCAACCTGATTAAAGCGATTGCAACGATCGTAGGCGGAGGCGGAGGAGGTCGTCCGAATATGGCTCAGGCTGGCGGAAAGAATCCGGCAGGAGTAGATGAGGCTATTGCAAAAGCTGCAGAAGTTGTAGAAAGTCAGATAAAATAATTGAAAAAACTGTTGACAAATGGGTACACTGCTCATATAATAGTAGCAGTGCAATAAAATACCCATACAGTTGTATTATGCACAATACACAACTGGAGGGAGGTTAGGTGTGATACTATGTCAAATGTAATCGTTAAAGAAAACGAAACTTTGGATAGCGCATTACGTCGTTTCAAAAGAAACTGTGCGAAAGCTGGAATTCAGCAGGAAATCCGTAAGAGAGAGCATTACGAGAAACCAAGCGTAAAGCGTAAGAAAAAATCCGAAGCAGCTAGAAAGCGTAAATATAACTAATTGTGCAGTGATATGCCATGACTGTAAAGTCATGGCATTTCTTACATTCAAAAAATACGGGGTAGAAAATGGGGAATTTTTTTACAGCTATTTTTCATAATAAAGTACTGGTATGTGGGATCTGTGGATGGGCAGCAGCGCAGGTGCTGAAGACCATTATCTATGCGACGATTAACAAGGAGCTTCGGTGGGAGCGTATGTTTGGTGACGGCGGTATGCCCAGCGGACATTCTGCAACGGTCAGTGCGATGGCGACTGCAACAGGATTTCTTCATGGATTTGAGACCTTTGAGTTTGCGATCGCCTGTATGCTGGCAATTATCGTCATGCATGATGCGATGGGTGTTCGCATGGAGACCGGAAGACAGGGGAAAGTTCTGAATGAAATGATTGAATTTTTTCGGGCAGAGGGATTGAAAGAAGGTTTTAAAAAGACAGACCAGATGTATGAATTTTGGGAGACTACCTTGAAAGAATTTGTTGGACATACCCCGCTTCAGGTTGTGTGCGGCAGTATTCTTGGAATTGTGCTTGCATGTCTGATTGTATTATAAGAGATAAGCCGAGGTGTATTCCCCGGCTTTTTTAGGAGGGATATGGTTGTGCGAAGATGGATGGTACAGATGGGGACTGCTACCGTCATTCTGGTCATTTCTTTGGGACTGCTTCTGGCAGGGCACTCGGAAGCAGATGAAGGTCAGGAACGTGCAGTGATTTGGGAATCTCGCATACAGCTTGTTGAGAGTGAACAGGGAACGAATGTGTCGTTTTGTTTTGTGCTTGGAGCGAATGAGAGTATTCGAATTGATTCCTGGCAGCAGGGAGAGAAAAGGTATCTTTTTTTGCCTTCCATGTTCCGGGAACAGGAAGTTGTGTTTGATGATGATGTGCTGGTTTTGGAAGAGGGAGAGCTGTTGCTCTCGGACAGCAGTGGAAATTCTGTGGAGTTGGAGATCTGTTTTGGTTCGGAGATTCCTTTTGCTTATATGGAGACTGACTCTGGAAATCTGCAGTTCTTACAGGAAAGTAAAGATCATAAGGAGACAGGAAATCTGTATTTTGTGAACTCTGATCAGACAATGGCATATGCCGATAAGTTGGATAAGGTCAAAATACGGGGAAATGCAACCAGACATCAGCCTAAAGTACCATTTCGGATAGGACTTGCAGAAAATGCTTCTCTTGCAGGTCTGGATGCATCGAAAGATTATGTTCTGTTAGCTGAATACGGAGATGTGTCGTTGATGCATAATAAGGTGGCAATGAAGCTGGCAAATACGGTAACGGATCAGTATCAACCGGACGGAGAGCATATTGATCTGTATGTGAATGGTGAATATATGGGAGTCTATCTGCTGTGTGAGGGCATCAGCATCGGAGAAAATCGTCTGGAACTGGATGATCTGGAAGCAGAGACGGAAGTTTTGAATGGTAAGGATTTAAAAGAGTATCCTGTATTTGCTGAGATGTCCGGTGAAGATACGATGATCAAGGGATATGAGATTCCGAAAAATCCGGATGATATCAGCGGCGGCTATCTTCTGGAGCTGGAGTATCATGGAAGATATGAAGGAGAAGAGACAACCGGTTTTCGTACAGATCAGGACTGGTCTTTGGTTCTGAAAGAGCCTTCCCGCGCATCCCGTGAACAGGTGGAGTATATCCGGGATTGTTTTCAACAGGTGGAGAATGCCATGTATGCAGAGGACTGGATGGATCCGGACAGCGGTAAACCACTGGAAGAATTGATGGATATGGAATCCTTTGTACATAAGTATATGATGGATGAGATTTGCATGAATACAGATCCCTGGACAAGCCAGTTCCTGTATAAGAAGAAAGGAGAAGACAAGTTCTGTTTTGGTCCCATGTGGGATTATGATATGGCATTTGGCCATTACGATACGGGTTTTTCTCCGAAAGAATTTTATTGTAACTGGCATATCTGGTATGGGGAAGTGTATGAACATCCGGATTTTTGGGAAATTCTGCAGAGAGCGTATAAGGAAAAATATCTTCCGTTTTTGAAAGAATTGACAGAGACGGGACTGGATGAATGGAAGCACGAGCTTGCAGCTTCTGCAAGGATGAATTTTACCAGATGGAATATAGAAGAAATCTACAGCAGGAATTTTGTAATCCGAAGAGGAGATTCCTTTGAGCAGTGTGTGGATTTTTTGAAGGAATTTATAGAAGCAAGGACAGAGTTCCTGTCCTCAGAGTGGCTGGAAAATCATTAGGTTTTCCGGCCTTTTTATGCATAAAATATCTTTTTTCTGCTACACATATACAAAGAGATTCTGAGGTGATATTCTGAAAAAATATGGTATATGGATGTTGGTACTGATGCTGTGTGTGCAGCCTATGCGGGTATCAGCATCAGAGATTCGGACAGAAATGCAGCAATCAGAGGAAAATCAGGTGGCAGCAGAGGTGGCTGCGCCTCATGCGCTTCTTATGGAGGTGTCCACAGGTACTGTTCTGATGGGAAAAGCGGCGGATGAAAAGCTGCATCCGGCCAGTGTGACAAAGATCATGACGATGCTGTTGATCCTGGAGGCGTTGGAGGAAGGAAAGATTGCATTGTCTGATACGGTGACGGTGTCGGAGCATGCAGCTTCTATGGGAGGTTCGCAGGTGTATCTGGAACCGTTTGAACAGCAGACCGTAGAAACGATGCTGAAATGTATCGCGGTGGCCAGTGCGAATGATGCCTGTGTGGCAATGGCAGAGCACATCTGCGGCAGTGAAGGGGATTTTGTCAAACAGATGAACGAACGTGCAAAGGAGTTGGGAATGACGAATACACATTTTGTCAACTGCTGCGGTCTGGATGAGGATGCCCATTTGACAACGGCAAGAGATATCGCGTTGATGTCAAGAGAACTGCTTTTGAATCATCCTCAGATCCATGAATATTGCACGATATGGATGGAAAATATCATACATACAACAGCGAAAGGCAGTTTTGAATTTGGACTGAGCAACACCAATAAACTGATCAAACAGTATGAATATGCCACTGGATTGAAGACCGGTTATACCAGTGTGGCGGGTTTTTGTGTGTCTGCGAGTGCGAAAAAAGATGATATCGAACTGATAGCGGTCATCATGGGAGGTGCAGACAGTAAGAGTCGTTTTCAGGATGCAATCACACTTTTAAACAGCGGATTTGCCTGCTGCAGTTTGTATAAAGATGACAATCGTGCGGCACTTCCGGAACTGCCGGTTACGGGAGGGGTTCAGGATACGGTGCCTTTGGCGTATGCTTCTGATTTTTCTTATGTATCTACAGATGGAAGTAACCTGTCAGAAATAAAAAGAGGGCTGAAGCTTCCGGAATCCTTAGAGGCACCTTTGGAAAAAGGCTTGGCTGTAGGGAAGATTGTTTATTCCCTGAATGGAAGAGAAATCGGATATTCGGAAATTTTGGTGTCAGAATCTGTAGAACAGGCGAGATATGGAGATTATCTGCAGAGAGCTGTTCGGATATTTTTGTTGTAAAGGAATTGCGGGGAAAAGGTCATCTGTGTTATCATTACCTTTATGGAAATTAAGAATTATGAGATCAGGACACAAAAACTTCATAAATCAGAACGTCCGCTTCGGATTATCATGCTGTCGGATCTGCATGACCGTCTGTGGGGAAAAGACCAGAGTCAGCTTCTGCAGGCGATAGATGGGCTTTCAGGCGATATGGTACTGTGTGCAGGGGATATGCTGTTGGGAAGAGAGCATGCCGGTGTAGAGCATGCAGTGACACTTTTTAAAGGACTGGCAAAGAGGAGGATGCCGATCTTTGTAGGAAATGGGAATCATGAGTCGAGGATGCGTCAGCAGCTTGGTGTCTATGGCAGACAATATCAGCAGTATGCAGAGCGTCTTCGAAATATGGGGATTCATATTCTGGAAAATGAAAGCTTTGAGACAACCTATGGTTCTATGCAGCTCTGTATTCATGGATATGAGATGCCTTTGAAATATTATCGCAAATTCTGTATGTTGGGATACGATGAGGAAGATCTTGAGCAGCGTTTTGGCAAACCGCGGGAAGATGCTTTTCATATTCTGCTTGCTCACAATCCGGTCTATTTTGAGACTTATGCTCAGTGGGGGGCAGATCTGACTTTGTCAGGACATCTGCATGGAGGGATTATCCGTATTCCTGGTATTGGAGGTGTGATTACACCGCAGGCGAAGCTGTTTCCGAAATATGACAGAGGAATATTTGAAAAAGATGGTAAATATCTGGTGGTCAGTGCGGGCCTGGGAGAACACACGGTTCCTATACGGATTTTCAATCCGCCGCAGTTGATCTGTATCGAGATAAAAGGAACAGGTGAAGATGGCATTAGCAGTAAAGATTGAGAGCTTTGAAGGTCCGCTGGACCTTCTGCTCCATTTGATTGATGTAAATAAATTTCATATTTTTGATATTCCGATTGTGGAGATTACGGCTCAGTATATGGAATATCTTCGTTCTATGGAAAAACGGGATCTGAATATAATGAGTGAGTTCCTGGTTATGGCTGCAACTCTTCTGGAAATCAAAGCGAAGATGCTGCTTCCGGTGGAAGTAAATGAAGAGGGCGAAGAGATTGATCCGCGTGAAGAACTGGTGCAGAAGCTTCTGGAATATAAGATGTACAAATATATGTCGCTGGAACTTCGGGAACGTCTGTCAATGTCCGGAAAAATGCTTTATAAAAAATCAACAATTCCGGAAGAGGTGGCAAAATACGAAGAACCTGTGAATCTGGAGGATTTGGTAGGGGATCTCACTCTGACACAGCTGAATCGTATTTTTCAGGCAATTATCCGCAGACAGACGGATAAAATTGATCCGATACGAAGTAAATTTGGTCAGATTGAACAGGAAGAGATCAGTCTGGATGAAAAAATGCATTTTGTGCGGGAGTATGCGCTGGCCAATCCAGTCTTTCGATTTTCGGCACTTATGGAAGGACAGCGTGGGAAAGTGCAGATGATCGTGACTTTTCTGGCTTTGCTGGAATTGATCAAGACAGGAGAGCTTACCGTGGTGCAGGAGCGAGTGTTTGATGATATGCTGATTACTGCGCAAATGTAAAATAGATGCGAAAAGAGGAAATGGAATTGGAACTGGAAAAAATAGAGGCAATTATAGAAGCGGTTCTTTTTACGATGGGAGAGGCTGTGGATGTGGAAAAGATTGCTGTGGCGATCGGTCATGATAAAGAAACAACAAGAAAAATTGTTCGTCAGATGATGGATCGGTATAATTGTCGGGCGGGTGGTATGGAGATCATAGAACTGGAAAATTCTTTTCAGCTTGCTACCCGAAGAGAATTTTATGAGGCATTGATTAAAGTGGCGAAACAGCCGAAAAAGCATGTCCTGACAGATGTACAGCTGGAAGTACTGTCTATCATTGCGTATAAACAGCCGATTACACGCCAGGAAGTGGAGAAGATCAGAGGGGTTAATTCGGATCATGCGTTGAATCGTCTGATAGAGTATGGATTGGTGGCAGAAGCCGGACGCCTGGATGCTCCGGGAAAGCCGATCCTGTTTGGTACAACGGAAGAGTTTTTGCGGAATTTTGGTGTGCGTTCTACAGAGGAACTGCCTTCGATTCAGCCGGATTTGGTGGAGGAGATGAAAAGCGAAGTGGAAGAAGAGATTCAGTTGAAATTGACCCTGTGATTTTGAGGGAATCTCTTGACTTTACACTTTCGTTTGCTAAAATGATAATATATCTTTAGGGGGATCTGTAATGAAAAATACATCAAAGAGAAAGCACTTAAGTGTTAAGTGGAAGATTCTGATTCCGATTCTCATTGTGAATATTCTTGTCTGTGCGGCGCAGGGGATACTTCTTGGAAGTCGTATGGCAAGTACAACAGCAGATATGGCAGCGCAGCAGGCTTTGATTGCGGCTCGATCCACTGCGAGCAGTATTGATATCAAAGCGGTGCTTGCTCTTAAAAGGGGAGATGAGAGCACACAGGAATATCTGGATATGGCAGCCAGACTGCAGGAAGCGCGTACAGAGGCCGGAGTAAAATATGCGTATACATTGACTACAGATGGAAGATATGTTTATTATGGTCTCGAGGCGGCGATGGAAGAGAGTATCGGGTCAACGTTTGAAGAGACATATGAAGATTTGGAAGATGCTTTCAATGGTAAGGAGATCCTTGATTCGACCATTTATCATACCGAGGATGGAGCATTGATCTCCTGTTATGTTCCGCTGTATAACGAAGATGGTGAGGTTGTGAGTGTTCTGGGCTGCGACTATGATGCGCAGGAGATTTCCAATAAGACCAGAACGAATACAATCGTTGTTGTTGTGAATACGATTTTGGGTATTGTATTTCTGGCGATTGCGACTGTCATTTCGATTTCTCGTGTACTGCGTCCATTGAAAGGTGCAACGGAGATTGCTGAAAAGATGCGCAGATGTGATCTGAGTGAGACGGAGCATCTGTTTATTTCTGATGATGAGATTGGAGAACTGGCACAGTCATTTGCGGAAGTGGCGGATCATCTGAGGGAGATTATAGTGGATATCCGTTATCAGTTGGGTGAGATGCGTGATGGCAATTATCGAGTAAGCAGTCGATGCCATGATCAGTATATCGGAGATTTTGCGGAGATTCTGACTGCGCTGCGTGGAATTCGTGCGGGTATGAACGAGACACTTATGCAGATCGGTCTTGCAGTGTCTCAGGTTAATGATGGTACGGCGCAGATTGCAGAAGGTGCACAGAAGCTGAGTATTGATACAACGGAGCAGACAGCATCGGTTGCGGAGATCTCAGATGCGATTCAGAGCATTACGGATGCGATCAATGAAACTGCACGTGGTGTGGAAGAGGCAGTTGCGATGTCCCATAAATCCTGCGCATATGTGGAGGAAAGCAATCACTGCATGGAGGAATTTGCAGTTGCTATGCAGGAGATTGATGATAAATCGAAACAGATCAGTGCGATCATTCAGATGATTGACAGCATTGCCTTCCAAACCAATATTCTGGCACTGAATGCTGCAATCGAAGCATCGCGTGCGGGAGATGCGGGAAGAGGCTTCTCGGTCGTTGCGGAAGAAGTGCGTATGCTGGCACAGAAATCTGCTGATGCGGCACAGGAGACAGGCATTTTGATTCAGGGAACGACCAATGCGATCAGCCACAGTCTGGGTCTGGCGCATCGTACGGAAGAATCTCTTAAGAAAGTCGCTGGCAGTACAGTACAGACGGAAGAGAGGATTCTTGCGATGTCTGAAGCATGCAATCGACAGGTTGAAGCGACGGAACAGATCAACCAGCATATTCATCAGATCACAAGCGTGGTCGAAGGGAACAGTGCTCTTTCACAGGAGACTGCGGCGACGTGCGAAGAACTTTCGGCACAGACGCAGTCCGTGGATATGCTGATGAAGAAATTCCAGTTAAAAGGGGAAAGCGGAACCTAAAATGAGTACTGGCTGCATATACTGAATAAAAATGTTTTGCAGGTATAGTATGAAAAAAATAACAGATGTTCTTGTGTGTGTGCTGATTCAGGCACTACTGCTTTTGTCAGTGCCTGTTCAGGCAGAAGAAACACCAGGAAATTTATACGCCCGATCGGCAGTGCTTATGGATGCTGATACCGGGCGTATTCTTTTTGGAAAAAATGCACAGGAGCAGATGCCGATGGCAAGTACGACAAAGATCATGACTCTTCTGGTAACACTGGAAAACGCAGATATGGAAGGGATCGTGACGGTATCTTCTTATGCGGCATCCATGCCGGATGTGCAGTTAAATATCCGGGAAGGGGAGCAGTACTGTCTGAAAGATCTGTGTTATTCGCTGATGCTCGAATCCCATAATGATTCAGCGGTGGCGATTGCGGAGCATGTGGCAGGAAGTGTCGAGGCGTTTGCAGACATGATGAATCAGAAGGCACGGGATCTGGGATGTTACCATACATATTTTATCACACCGAATGGGCTGGATGCACAGGATGAGAGGGGCATACATTCCACGACTGCGGAGGATCTGGCAAGAATTATGCGCTGCTGTATGCAGAATGAGGAATTTCTTTCGATTACACGACAGTCTTCATGGACATTTTCAGATCTTGAGCAAAAGAGAAATTTTTGCGTAAATAATAAAAATGCTTTCTTGAATATGATGGAAGGTGCGCTGACTGGGAAGACGGGATTTACGAATGGTGCAGGATATTGTTATGTGGGAGCGCTGGAACATCAGGGAAAACGACTGATTGCTGTTGTGCTTGCCTGCGGATGGCCGAATCATAAGACATGGAAATGGTCAGATACGAAAAAAATAATGTCGTATGGGATAGAACAATTTCACAAGAAAAAAGTGGGAGAAGAAAAGATGGTATTCCATGTACTTCCGGTTCGCGATGGAAAGACTGGATTTGTTAAAACGGCATCCGATGTGGCTGTTCGGGAAATTCTGTTAAAAGAGGGAGATGAAACGAGAGTGGAAGTGTTGATGCCAAATGAGATGACAGCTCCGGTTGAGAAAGGGGAGATTATCGGGGCGGTAATTTATTATGTGAATGAAAAAATTCTGGATTTATTTCCGGTATACACAACGGAAGCGGTGCCGAAAATTGATTATATATGGTGCCTTGAACGGATGGCGCGGAAATGGACGCTTTTTTACAAAAACTATGCCAATTGACAGAAAAAATGAAATTTTTCATATAGAAAAGAGAGGTGTTATTGTGCAAATTTTTTGTTCAATATGTGAAAAAAATGTCATACACTGGATAATCTTTCAAAAATAACTTGAAAAAAATTGTCAGGATTGTTACAATTATACTCGGCAGAAATTGGTTTTACTTTTTTATTAAATATAAAATGGAGGGCTAAAAATGAGTAATACAGCACAGACCTTGGCAAGTAACAGAATTGCAGCTTTACTTGACGAGAACAGCTTTGTTGAAATCGGTGCAGCAGTTACTGCTCGTGCAACTGACTTCAACATGAACAACACAGACACACCATCTGACGGTGTTATTACCGGATATGGTGTCATCAATGGCGGTCTTGTGTATGTATACAGCCAGGATGCTTCCGTATTAGGCGGCTCCATGGGTGAGATGCATGCAAAGAAGATTGTCAAAATCTATGATATGGCTATGAAGATGGGCGCACCAGTGATTGGACTGGTTGACTGCGCAGGTCTCAGACTTCAGGAGGCTTCTGATGCACTGAATGCATTTGGTGAGCTTTATCTGAAACAGGCACTGGCTTCCGGTGTGGTTCCGCAGATCACAGCAGTATTTGGCAACTGCGGCGGCGGCATGGCAGTAGCATCTGCTATGTCTGACTTTACTTTTATGGAAGCTAAAAAAGCAAAATTATTTGTCAACTCTCCGAACGCACTGGAAGGAAACGAAGTGTCCAAATGTGACACTGCATCTGCCGCTTTCCAGAGTGAAAAAGCAGGTATTGTTGATGTAGTAGCAGAAGAAGCAGAACTGATTGCTCAGATTCGTGAGCTGGTATCCCTGCTTCCGGCTAATAATGAAGATGATATGTCCTACATGGAGTGTGAGGATGATCTGAACAGAGTATGTGCAGATCTTGAGGCTTCTGCAGCTGATCCTGCAATCGCTCTTTCCATGATCTCTGATTCTGGAATTTTCTTTGAAACCAAAGCGGCTTATGCAAAAGACATGGTTACCGGATTTATCAAACTGAACGGAACTACTGTTGGTGCAGTAGCTAACAGAACGGTACTGTATGATGAAGAAGGCAATGCAGCAGAAGAGTTCAAAGCAGAGCTGTCTGTTGGCGGATGCGAGAAAGCAGCAAAATTCGTAGAATTCTGTGATGCATTTAATATTCCGGTACTGACTCTGACCAATGCGACTGGATTCAAAGCTTCCAAACGCAGTGAGAAGAAGATTGCAAAAGCAGCAGCAAAACTTACATATGCTTTTGCAAACGCAAGTGTTCCGAAGGTAAACGTAGTAACTGGCAAAGCTTACGGCAGTGCTTATGTAACCATGAACAGCAAGGGAATCGGTGCAGATTTCGTATATGCTTGGCCAAATGCTGAGATCGGTATGATGGATGCAAAACTGGCTGCAAAGATCATGTATGCAGATGCAGATGCAAAAGAATTAAGAGAAAAAGCAGCAGCTTACGCTGAGTTACAGAATAACGTGGCTTCCGCAGCGAAGAGAGGCTATGTAGACACTGTTATTGATGCACAGGATACCAGAAAATATGTGATTGGTGCATTTGAGATGTTATTTACCAAGAGAGAAGACCGTCCAAACAAAAAGCATGGTACTGTTTAGAGCGAGGTGAATAATATGAAACAGAATTTAAGAAAAGTTCTTGCGATGCTGGTTCTGTCCACATCTGTTATGGGACTGACTGCCTGTAGTGCAGCTGATGCAGAGGCAGCAATTACCTATGATGAGGCATATCTCCATTCTGTAGCGGATTTCCTGATTACCAACTGGGATGGACTGGATGAGGCAACTCTTACAGGATATGCATCTATGGATGCAGAAGAAGCAGAAGAAGTGATCGAGTACAATGGACTTCCGTTCACTGCAGAGGCTTTCACGACCGCATTCGCAGGCTATCAGGGCTCTGTTGATGAGCTTGGTGCATATATTTCTACGGACAGTTATGATGCACCGATCGTTAAGGGTGATGAAGTCACTCTGAATGTTAATGTAACCTATGAACAGCGTCCGGCACAGATCTCTATCGTATTCAACAAGAAGAGTGTAGCAGAGTCTGTAGCGATCAATCCGGAGTATACCATTGGTGAGATTCTTACAAAAGCAGGTATGAATACGCTGATTGGTATGGGTGTCGTATTTGCAGTACTTATTTTCCTGAGTCTTCTGATCTCCTGCTTTAACTTTATTCCGCAGATTCAGAAGATGTTCAGTAAAAAGACAGAAGTACCAGCGCCAGCACCGGTAAAAGCAGCACCAGCACCGGTAAAAGCAGCACCTGCAGTGGAAGAGCTGGTAGACGATGGAGAGTTAGTAGCAGCAATTACCGCAGCGATCTGCGCATACAGTGGAACATCATCTGATGGATTCGTTGTTCGTTCTATCAGACGTGCAGATTCCGCAAAATGGAAAAGAGCTTAATCAAACAGGAGGAATAATAAGATGAAAAACTATACCATTACTGTAAATGGAACCGTATATGATGTAACTGTAGAAGAAGGCGGCGCAGGAAGCGCACCGGTACGTGCAGCAGCTCCGAAGGCAGCACCAAAAGCAGCAGCAGCACCAGCAGCAGCTCCGGCAGCAGCAGCTGGCGGAATTGAAGTAACTGCTTCTGTACCAGGTAAAGTATTCAAAGTAGAGGCAAGTGTAGGACAGGCTGTAAAATCTGGTGATACCATTGTAATTCTTGAGGCAATGAAGATGGAGATCCCGGTTGTTGCTCCAGAAGATGGAACTGTTGCAAGCATCAACGTATCAGTTGGTGGTTCTGTAGAATCCGGTGATGTATTAGCTACTCTGAACTAATCACATATAGGCTGATACTTGAATAAATCATTGGAGGTTACAATATGAGTTATGTTGCTGAGACTTTAGGAAATCTCCTGCATCAGACAGCGTTTTTTAACCTGACCTGGGGCAATTATGTGATGATTGCTGTTGCATGTTTTTTCCTTTATCTGGCTATCGCTAAAGAATATGAACCTCTTCTTCTGGTTCCGATTTCTTTCGGTATGCTTTTGGTTAATATCTATCCGGATATTATGCTTAGTTTTGAAGAGTCAGCCAACGGCGTTGGTGGTCTTCTCTACTATTTCTATGTATTAGATGAGTGGGCAATCCTGCCATCCCTGATCTTCATGGGTGTAGGTGCAATGACAGACTTTGGTCCGCTGATCGCCAACCCGAAGAGTTTCCTGCTCGGTGCAGCTGCTCAGTTCGGTATCTTTGCTGCATATCTTGGTGCTATGGCACTTGGATTCAGCGATAAGGCAGCAGCAGCGATTTCCATTATCGGTGGTGCAGATGGTCCTACTTCCATCTTCCTTGCAGGTAAACTGCAGCAGACTGCGATCATGGGTCCGATTGCCGTTGCCGCATATTCTTACATGTCTCTCGTACCGGTTATCCAGCCTCCTATTATGAAGCTGCTGACAACTGAAGAAGAGAGAAAGATCAAGATGACACAGCTTCGTCCGGTTACTAAACTGGAGAAGATCCTGTTCCCGATCATTGTTACCATCGTGGTATCCCTGATTCTTCCTACCACCGCTCCGCTGGTTGGTATGCTGATGCTGGGTAACCTGTTCAAAGAGAGTGGAGTTGTTCGTCAGCTGACAGAGACTGCTTCCAATGCTCTGATGTATATTGTAGTTATTCTTCTTGGTACATCCGTAGGTGCAACGACCAGTGCTGAGGCATTCCTGAATCTGGACACCCTGAAAATCGTTGCATTAGGTATGGTTGCATTTGCATTCGGTACTGCTGCAGGTGTTGTTGGTGGTAAGATCATGTGTAAGGTTACTGGAGGAAAGACAAATCCGTTGATTGGTTCCGCAGGTGTATCTGCAGTTCCGATGGCAGCCCGTGTATCCCAGAAGGTTGGTGCTGAGGCAGATCCTACCAACTTCCTTCTGATGCATGCAATGGGTCCGAACGTAGCAGGTGTTATCGGTACTGCAGTTGCTGCAGGTACCTTCATGGCTATCTTCGGTGTGTTCTAAATAGAGTAGGAGGAATATTATAATGACTGAAATCGCTAAAAAGCCGATTAAAATTACAGAAACCATCCTGCGTGATGCTCATCAGTCTCTGATCGCTACCCGTATGAGTACCGAGCAGATGCTGCCGATCATTGAAAAGCTGGATCAGGTTGGTTATCATTCCCTGGAGTGCTGGGGAGGAGCTACTTTCGATGCTTCCCTTCGTTTCCTGAAAGAAGATCCATGGGAAAGACTTAGAAAAATCAAAGATAAAGCAAAAAATACCAAACTGCAGATGCTGTTCCGTGGACAGAATATTCTTGGATATCGTCCATACGGTGATGACGTAGTAGAATACTTTGTACAGAAATCCATCGCTAATGGTATTGATATCATTCGTATTTTCGACTGTCTGAATGACCTTCGTAACCTGAGAACTGCAGTTAATGCGTCCAATAAAGAAGGCGGACATGCACAGATCGCACTTTCCTATACTTTAGGTGATGCTTATACTATGGAGTACTGGACCAATATCGCAAAAGAGATCGAGGATATGGGTGCTCATTCTATCTGTATCAAAGATATGGCTGGTCTGCTTCTTCCATACAAAGCAACTGAGCTGGTTACTGCACTGAAAGAGACTGTAAATATTCCGATTCAGCTGCATACCCACTATACTTCCGGTGTTGCTGCTATGACCTACATGAAAGCAGTAGAGGCTGGTGTAGATGTGATTGACTGTGCAATGTCTCCATTCGCACTTGGTACTTCTCAGCCTGCAACTGAGGTTATGGTAGAGACCTTCAAAGGAACTCCATATGATACCGGTTATGATCAGAACCTTCTGTCTGACATCGCTGATCACTTCAGACCGATTCGTGACGAGGCTCTGGAGAGCGGTCTTCTGAATCCGAAGAACATGGGTGTTAATATTAAGACTCTTCTGTATCAGGTACCAGGCGGTATGCTGTCCAACCTGACTTCTCAGTTGAAAGAGCTGGGTGCAGAGGATAAATATTATGAGGTACTGGAAGAGGTTCCGCGTGTACGTCAGGACTTCGGTGAGTGTCCACTGGTTACTCCGTCTTCTCAGATCGTAGGAAGCCAGGCTGTAATGAACATCGTTGGTGGTGAGCGTTATAAGATGGTTACCAAAGAGTCTAAAGACCTTCTGTCCGGTAAATACGGAAAGACCGTTAAGCCGTTCAACGCAGAAGTTCAGAAGAAGTGTATCGGTGATGCTGAGATCATTACCTGCCGTCCGGCTGATCTGGTTCCAAACGAGCTGGAGACTCTGGAAGCAGAGATGGCACAGTACAAAGAGCAGGATGAGGACGTATTATCCTACGCACTGTTCCCACAGGTTGCTGTTGAGTTCTTTAAATACAGAGAAGCTCAGAAGACCAAAGTGGATGCAAATGTTGCAGACACCAAGAACGGAGCATATCCGGTTTAATTATCATGCATTACAGGGCTGCCACATAGCGGGCAGCCCTTTCTGTAGTTAGAATGCTCAAAGATGATTTAACTATGGAAAAGGAGAGATTATGAAAAAGCTTGCAATCATCGGCGGTGGTGCTGCCGGTATGATGGCTTCCATTCTTGCAGCCAGACGCGGTTTGGAAGTTCATGTATATGAAAAAAATGAGAAGCTGGGTAAAAAGTTATATATTACAGGAAAAGGACGCTGCAATTTAACGAATGCCTGTGATATGGAAGAATTATTTGCCAGTGTGAAAAGTAATCCCAAGTTTTTGTACAGTGCATTCTATGGTTTTACGAATCTCGATGCAATGGATTTTTTTGAACAGGAAGGTCTGCGTATAAAGACAGAACGTGGAAATCGAGTATTTCCGGAATCAGATCGTTCCGCAGATGTACTGGATACTCTTCGGCATTCGATGAAGAAGGAAGGCGTACAGGTACACTTAAATACAGAAGTAAAAAATATATACAAAGAAGGCAAACAGTTCTGTCTGGAATTATCCAGTCATAGACTGGAAACGGCAGATGCAGTATTTGTTGCAACAGGAGGAATCTCCTATGCAAGTACTGGGTCTACCGGAGACGGATATCGTTTTGCGGAAGATTTTGGATTGAAAGTAACGGATCTGCTGCCATCGCTCGTTCCGTTCAATATAAAAGAAGAATTTGTGAAAAAGTTACAGGGACTTTCCCTGAAAAATGTTTCCATTCAGATTAAGGATGGGAAGAAAGTGTTATATGAAGAGTTTGGAGAGATGCTGTTTACTCATTTTGGTGTCAGTGGTCCGTTGATCCTGACAGCGAGCAGTGTCTGTGCAAAAAAAATCAAGGAAAAGGAATTAAAGTTGATTCTGGATCTGAAGCCGGCATTGTCTGCAGAACAGTTGGATGAGCGGATCCTTCGGGAATTTGAAGGTGCAAAAAATAAACAGTTCAAAAATGTGATCGCTGTGTTTTTTCCGGCAAAGCTAGTTCCTGTCATGCTGGAGCTGAGTCAGATTCCGCCGGAAAAAAAGGTGAACGAGATTACCAGAGAAGAACGGCAGCATTTTCTGAATTGTATGAAAGAACTGGAATTGACCATTACAGGGCTTAGAGGTTATAATGAAGCTATCATCACAAAAGGCGGTGTATCGGTAAAAGAAATTAATCCTTCTACGATGGAATCAAAAAAAGTACCGGGACTTTATTTTATCGGAGAGGTACTGGATCTGGATGCTGTGACAGGAGGATTTAATCTGCAGATTGCCTGGTCTTCTGCCTGGGCAGCCGCTATGAGCGTTGGAGGGGAATATGAGTTATAGTATCGCGATTGATGGACCGGCAGGTGCGGGAAAAAGCACAATTGCAAAGAAGGTTTCAAAACAGTTAAATTATATTTATGTAGATACAGGTGCCATGTATCGGGCAATGGCGTTGTATTTGATTCATAGTCAGGTGGATCCTCAGGATACAGAAGCAATTGCAGGAGCCTGTCAGTATGCGGATATCTCCATTGAATACCGGGATGGTGAACAGGTTGTTCTGTTGAATGGTGAGAATGTGAATGCACATCTTAGAACAGAAGAAGTTGGCAATATGGCATCGGTGGTGTCAGCAGTTCCGGAAGTTCGTACGAAGCTTGTAGAGCTTCAGCAGGCACTGGCTAAAAAAGCAGATGTTGTCATGGATGGAAGAGATATTGGAACTGTTGTATTGCCGGGTGCAGATGTGAAGGTTTATCTGACAGCCAGCAGCCGTACCAGAGCGCAGCGTCGTTTTCTGGAGCTGCAGCAAAAAGGTGTGGAGGCTGATCTGGATCAAATTGAAAAAGATATCATCGAAAGAGATTATCGTGATATGAACAGGGAGCATTCACCGCTTCGACAGGCAGAAGATGCAGTTCTTGTGGATTCTTCAGATATGACCATTGATGAGGTTGTAGAGCGAATTATTGGTTTGTGGAGAGAGGGATGCGGATGCAGATAAAGGTAGCGAAAAGTGCCGGATTTTGTTTTGGCGTGCAGCGTGCAGTGGATACTGTATATGAACAGGTGGAAAAAGGAATTTGTCCGATCTATACCTATGGTCCGATTATTCATAATGAAGTGGTAGTGCAGGATCTTGAAGAAAAGGGTGTAAAGGTTTTGGAGAGCAGGGATGAGCTGGAGCATCTGACGGAAGGAACGGTGATCATTCGTTCTCATGGCGTAGGAAAAGAGATCTATGACCTCATTCAGAGCCGGGGACTGAATTGTGTAGATGCGACCTGTCCGTTTGTAAAGAAGATTCATCGAACTGTAGAGAAGGAAAGTGCATCGGGAAGACAGATTATCATCATAGGAAATGACAAGCATCCGGAAGTCGAAGGAATCAAAGGATGGTGTCATACCCCTGCAATTGTAGTTGAATCTGTCGATCAGGCAGAGGCATGTGAACTCCCGGAAAATACATTGGTATGTATAGTCTCTCAGACGACATTTAACTACAAGAAATTTCAAGATTTAGTTGAAATTCTTGATAAAAAGAGGTATGATAAGATTGTTGTAAATACAATTTGCAATGCGACGGAAGAACGACAGACAGAGGCACGTCAGATTGCAGGGGAAGTAGACGCCATGATTGTGATTGGCGGCAGCCACAGTTCAAATACACAAAAGTTATTTGAAATTTGTAGAAAAGAGTGCGAGAATACGTTTTATATTCAGACTGTTCGGGATTTGGATATGGAGGTATTACGATCTACTGGGCTTGTAGGTATTACAGCAGGGGCTTCCACCCCAAAGAAAATTATTGAGGAGGTTCAAACAAAGTGTCAGAGTTAAGTTTTGAACAAATGCTGGAAGATTCATTAAAAACTATCAGAACAGGAGAAGTCGTAGAGGGCACGGTCATTGATGTCAAAGAAGATGAGATCATCTTAAATATAGGTTACAAGTCAGACGGTATCGTATCCAGAAGTGAGTATACGAATTTAGCGAATGCTGACCTGACCACTATGGTTTCTGCAGGCGACAAGATGGAAGTAAAAGTCCTGAAAGTAAATGATGGTGAAGGACAGGTTCAGCTGTCTTACAGAAGAGTTGCAGCTGAAAGAGGAAGCAAGAGACTGGAAGAAGCATTCGAGAACAAAGAAGTGCTGACTGCAAAAGTTGCACAGGTTCTGGATGGTGGTCTGAGCGTAGTTGTGGATGAGACCAGAATTTTCATCCCGGCAAGTCTGGTATCTGATACTTACGAGAAAAATCTTGCTAAGTATGCAGATCAGGAGATTGAATTCGTGATTACCGAGTTTAATCCGAAGAGAAGAAGAATTATTGGTGACAGAAGACAGCTTCTGGTTGAAAAAAAAGCAGAGATGCAAAAAGCATTGTTTGAGAGAATCAGCGAAGGAGATATTACAGAAGGTACTGTAAAGAACGTAACAGATTTTGGTGCGTTTATTGATCTTGGCGGAGCTGATGGTCTGCTTCATATTTCTGAAATGTCCTGGGGTCGTGTAGATCATCCGAAGAAGATGTTCAAAGTTGGCGATACTGTAAAAGTTCTTGTAAAAGAGATTAAAGAGACTAAGATTGCTCTTAGCCTTAAGTTTGATGATGCCAATCCATGGCTGAATGCTGATGAGAAATATGCAGTTGGCAACGTGGTAGAGGGTGTTGTTGCACGTATGACTGACTTTGGTGCATTCGTAGAGCTTGAGCCAGGTGTTGATGCACTTCTTCATGTATCTCAGATTTCCAGAGAGCATGTAGAAAAGCCGGCAGATGTTCTGAAAGCAGGACAGGCTATCACTGCAAAAGTAGTTGATTTTAATGGTGCAGATAAGAAAATCAGCCTGAGTATGAAGGCTTTAGAAGTTGTTTCAGAAGATCAGGATGCTTCTGAAGAATAAGTTGGAAAAATGAATTAACAGAAGGACATGCGGGAAAATGGGGTTCCGTGTGTCCTTTGTTAGTATAAATGGATTGTTGAAAGTTTCACAAAAATTTGTGGCTGGATACAGTCTGTTACAAAAAATAAGAAAGAGGGATTATTATGGCTACTTTTACTTTTAAGGGTGGAGTTCATCCTTATGACGGCAAAGATTTATCGAAAGATAAGCCAATCGCTCCTTATTTGCCAAAGGGGGATTTGATCTATCCGCTTTCACAGCACATTGGTGCACCGGCAGCTCCGATCGTTGCAAAAGGTGACCGTGTTCTGGTGGGACAGAAGATCGCAGAAGCAGGCGGATTTGTATCCTCACCTGTGTATTCATCTGTATCCGGTACAGTAAAAGCGATTGAACCGCATTTTGTATCAACCGGGTCAAAGGTGAATTCCATTGTAATTGAAAATGATGGATTGTATGAGGAAGCAGAGGGACTTTCCATCAAGCCATTTGACGAGATGACAAAGCAGGATATTCTTGCAGTCATCAAAGAATCCGGTGTTGTAGGAATGGGTGGTGCCGGATTCCCGACTCATGTAAAACTTTCTCCAAAAGAACCGGATAAGATCGATTATATTCTGGTGAACTGTGCAGAATGTGAGCCTTATCTGACCAGTGATTATCGTATTATGATCGAACGACCGGATAAAATTATTGGTGGATTGAAGGTTGTTCTGGAACTGTTCGACAATGCACAGGGTCTGATCTGTATTGAGGATAACAAACCGGAAGCGATTACTACCATGCAGAAGGCATGTGAAGGAGAAAGTCGTATAAAGGTGGTTGTTCTGAAGACCAAGTATCCGCAGGGTGCAGAGCGTATGTTAATCCATGCAGCAACTGGACGTGACCTGAATTCTACAATGCTTCCAGCTGACGTAGGATGTGTAGTAGATAACTGTGATACCATTACTTCTATTTATGATGCGGTTATTTTAGGTAAACCGCTGACTTCCAGAGTTGTTACGATCTCCGGTGAAGCGATTGCTGATCCAAGAAACTTTGAAGTAAAGATGGGAACTAACATTGCAGAGCTGATCGAAGCTGCAGGTGGATTCAAATCAGAGGCGAAAAAAGTGATCTCTGGCGGTCCTATGATGGGATTTGCGATGTTTGATCTGGAATGTCCAACGACTAAGACGACTTCTGCGATCACCTGCCTTGATAAGGATGATATTTCTGAGAAGCCAACTACTGCATGTATCAACTGTGGTCGTTGTGTGACTGCATGTGATGAAGGACTGGTTCCTGCAAGACTTGCTCAGTTTGCTGAGAGATTTGATCTGGATGCATTCCAGGCATGGCATGGTATGGAATGCGTAGAGTGTGGATGCTGTACGTATGCATGTCCGGCTAAGAAACCGCTGGCACAGATGATCAGGAACTTAAGACGTATGGTTATGGCTAACCGCAAGAAATAATAAGAGAAAGAGGTGAGTCGTGTGAGTGATTTGAGAAATGTATCTTCATCACCACATATTAGAGATAAGATGACCAGCACCAGTATTATGCAGTGGGTAACCATCGCATTGATACCAGCGGCTGGATATGGTGTATTCCATTTTGGCCCGAATGCTCTGATGCTGCTTCTGGTTACGGTAGCAAGCTGTGTGGCTACGGAATATATATACGAAAAATTGATGAACAAGCCAATTACGATCGGTGATTACAGTGCAGTTGTTACCGGTATGATCCTTGGTATGAACCTTCCGGTCAGTGCTACCTGGTGGATGGCAGTGCTTGGCGGTGTGTTTGCGATCCTCGTTGTAAAACAGCTGTTTGGCGGTCTTGGTCAGAACTTTATGAACCCTGCACTGGCAGCGAGATGTTTTCTGTTGATTTCCTTTGCAGGAAGAATGACTAATTTCAGTTATGATACGTTTACCGGAGCTACCCCATTGGCTGAGCTGAAAGCCGGCAATCCAGTAGACGTCATGTCCATGATTATTGGTAATGAGGCTGGTACGATCGGTGAGACTTCTGTGATTGCAGTTCTGATCGGTGCAGCGATTCTTTTGTGGAAAGGAATCATTGACCTTAAAATTCCTGGAACCTATTTATTAACATTTTCCGTTTTCATGCTGATTGCTGGCGGATTCGATATGACTTATCTGGTAGCTCATCTTGCAGGCGGCGGTATCATGTTTGGTGCATGGTTCATGGCAACAGATTATGTAACAAGCCCGATTACTCCAAAGGGACAGATTGTATATGGTGTGATCCTTGGTGTTCTGACCGGTATTTTCCGTTGCTTCGGCGCATCCGCGGAAGGTGTATCCTATGCAATCATCTTCTCCAATCTGCTTGTTCCGTTGATTGAGAAATATACGGTTCCAATGGCATTTGGTAAGGTAAAAGAAAAAGGGGGTAAGAAGTAATGAATAAAATTATGAAAAACACCCTGATTTTGACAGTTATTACACTGGTGGCTGGTTTGCTGCTTGGATTTGTCCATGATATTACGCTGGAACCTATCGCAAAACAGGAAGCTCTTGCAAAAGCGCAGGCTTATGCAGCGGTATTCCCGGAAGCAAATACATTCAATACGATTGAGGATACCTCAGATGCAGCAGCTTATCTGGCTGAGAATGGATTTACTGTGCAGGAGATCAATGAGATCGCAGAAGCATGTGATGCGTCTGGTAATGTAGTTGGTCATGTATTCAATGTAACAACACCAGAAGGTTACGGCGGAGATATTCAGCTTACTGTTGGTGTACAGAATGACAAGACGATGCTTGGTATTTCTTTCCTTACATTAAAGGAGACAGCAGGTCTTGGTATGAATGCTGATACGGATGCATTCAAGTCACAGTTTGCAGGAATTCAGGCTGATGAAATTGTAGTTACCAAGACTGGTAAATCTGCTGATAACGAGATCGATGCGATCAGCAGTGCAACTATCACATCCAAAGCAGTTACAGGAGCTGTCAATGCAGCACTCTGTCTGGCTGGATTCTATGCACAGTAAGGGAGGGAATGCGTTATGAAACCAAATACACCAGTAGAACGTTTGTATAACGGTATTATCAAAGAGAACCCTACCTTTGTGCTGATGCTTGGTATGTGTCCGACACTGGCAGTTACTACCAGTGCAATGAACGGACTTGGTATGGGTCTTACCACGATGGTCATTCTTGCAATGTCCAATCTTATTATTTCCATGCTTCGTAAGATTATTCCGGATGGAGTTCGAGTTCCGGCATTTATCGTTATTGTGGCAACATTTGTAACTCTTGTAGAGTTTCTTTTAAAGGCATACATTCCATCTTTGAATGCAAGCCTTGGAATCTATATTCCGCTGATCGTTGTTAACTGTATCATTCTGGGTCGTGCTGAGGCATATGCTTCCAAGAATGGTATGATTGCTTCTCTGTTTGACGGTATTGGTATGGGACTTGGTTTTACCGTTGGTCTTACTTCTATCGGTATCGTTCGTGAACTGATCGGTGCAGGTGAGATCTTTGGTGCACAGATTCTTCCGGCATCTTATGAACCTGTATCTATTTTTGTTATGGCACCTGGTGCATTCTTTGTACTTGCTACGCTGACAGCTATTCAGAATAAGGTGAAGATCAATATGGCGAAAAAAGGCAAAGATGTATCAAAGATTCAGAGCGGATGTAATTCAGACTGTGCTTCCTGTGCTGCAAAGTGCGGAAGTGCAAAGGAATAGGGAGGTAGAGACGAATGAAAGACTTATTGATGATTGCCATCGGTTCTGCCCTGGTTAATAATGTCGTACTCAGCCAGTTCCTTGGAATCTGTCCTTTCCTTGGAGTATCCAAGAAGGTAGAGACTGCTGCTGGTATGGGTGGTGCGGTTATCTTCGTTATTACGCTGGCTTCTCTTGTGACCAGTACGATTGATACCTTTATCCTGATACCGCTTGGAGTGACTTATCTTCAGACAATTGTATTTATTCTCGTTATTGCATGTCTTGTACAGTTTGTAGAGATGTTCCTTAAGAAGAGTATGCCGTCTCTGTATCAGGCACTTGGTGTATATCTTCCTCTGATCACTACCAACTGTGCGGTACTTGGTGTGGCACTGACCAATGCGCAGAACAGTTATAATATCCTTACCAGTGTGGTAAATGGTTTTGCTGTAGCATTAGGTTTTACCATTTCCATTATCCTGCTGGCAGGTATCCGTGAAAAGATTGAATACAACGATATTGCACCGTCACTGAAAGGATCCCCGATCGTACTGATCACGGCTGGTCTGATGGCGATCGCATTCTGCGGATTCTCAGGTATTATCTAAGGAGGTAGACGAGTATGACAGGAATTATTATCGCTACCGTCATTGTCGGTGGTGTAGGTATTTTCATCGGCTTGTTCCTTGGTGTGGCTGGTGAGAAATTTGCAGTAGAAGTAGATGAAAAGGAAGTAGCTGTCCGTGCAGAACTTCCGGGTGCGAACTGTGGAGGCTGTGGATATACAGGCTGTGATGGTCTGGCGGCTGCGATTGCAAAAGGTGAGGCTCCGGTTAATGGATGTCCGGTCGGCGGAGATGCTGTTGGTGCTAAGATTGCAGAGATTATGGGTGTTGAGGTGGATACTGGTACCCGTAAAGTGGCATTTGTAAAATGTGCAGGAACCTGTGATATTGCTCCAAAGAATTATGAGTATACAGGTGCACAGGATTGCCGTTTTGTGAATATGATGCAGAATGGCGGAGACAAGATCTGTACATTCGGTTGTCTTGGTTATGGCTCCTGTGTGAAGGAATGTCCGTTTGACGCGATCCATATCGTAAATGGTGTAGCAGTAGTTGACACGGATGCATGTAAAGCCTGCGGTAAATGTGTGGCTGCATGTCCGAAGAAGCTGATCGAGCTTGTACCGGTTGAAGGTGTTTCTTATGTACAGTGTAACTCTCATGATAAGGGCAAAGATGTCATGAAGGCTTGCAAACAGGGATGTATCGGCTGTATGAAGTGCGTGAAGACCTGTGAAGCTGGTGCAATTACAGTAGAAGGCAACGTGGCTCATATTGATTATGAGAAATGTACCGGATGCGGTAAGTGTAAAGAGGCTTGCCCGAGAAAGATTATTAAATAAGATAAATTTTGATTAATAGAAAACGGCACTTCATGTGCCGTTTTCTATTAGAGAGCTATTAGAGAAGTGATGTTTCTGTTGAATTTTTTATTTGGATATGTTATATTATATACACAAAAAACAACCGCCCACAAGGTGGGTTGACCAGATTTGAGATAGAAATCCCACCCCGTTACCGGTCAAAGTGTAGGGGTGGTTTTTCTATGTAGAATTACTTACAAAACGTAAAAACGAATGTAAGCAATGCCAGAAGGAATAGACCAAAGGTCATTAAATCCTTAAAATCAAATTGATTTTTCATAGGCATCACCCCCATTCTGTAAAAATGAGAGGTCAGCCCACCCTGCAACACGGTTGTGTGTTTTATTTTAACATGCATTTTGTGGTTTTACAATATTTATTTCTAAAAACGAGGCGATACAAATGTTAGGAACCATCGTGAACACCTGTACCATTTTAACAGGAAGTGTGATTGGAAGTGTATTTAAGAAAGGAATCCAGGAGAAGCACCAGACCGCTTTGTTCACAGCTATGGGACTGGCAGCAACCGGACTTGGTATCAATGCTGTTGTTCAAAATATGCCGAAGAGCAATTATCCGGTGCTGTTTATCGTGAGCCTGGCACTGGGAAGTCTGCTGGGTACGATCATTGATCTGGACAGACGTTTTCAGAATCTGGCAGATCGCTTATCTGTGGGACAGCTAAGTAAAGGATTATCAACAGGAATCCTGTTGTTTTGTATAGGAACATTATCGATCCTGGGACCGATCCAGAGTGCGCTGTATGGAGATCATACGTATCTGTTTACGAATGCAACACTGGATTTTGTGACGTCTATGGTACTGGCTTCTACATATGGCATTGGTATGGTATTGACAGCACCGGTGCTGTTCTGTTGGCAGGGTTCTATTTATCTGTTGGCTTCTTTACTTGGTAATTTTATGACAACAGATATGATGACAGAGCTTTCGATTGTAGGTGGTTTTCTCATTGCCAGCTCTGGACTGTCGATCTTGAATATCAGGGATTGTAAGACGATGAATATGCTGCCGGCTCTGGTGATTCCGGTCGTGTTCTGTTGGGTGGCAGGATTATTTTTATAATTATTTAATTTTGTCTGGAGAACTGGCAACTTATCTTGCCGGAAGATATGTGAAAATCAGTTTCCGGTGGATGAACGCAGTGCCAAACAATATTTACAGGATATCTATCATTCTATTATTCTTAAGGATGGAGAAAATTCCGGATAATTATCCAAAGTATGTGGTGTCTATGGATGAGATTGACCGGAGCAGGAACGGAATCAAGCACAGAAATATCAGAGACTTTTTGTTGGCAGAAGAATGGTTGTAGGATGGATTTAACAGAAAAGTTATTGTGTAAAACTCACAATATTGTAGAAGAATGCAGGAAACAGGCATCAGAAACTGGAGAGCTTTTTAATATCTTTGATATTACCGGGATGAAATATAAGGAAGTGCTGGTATGCAGAGTAATTGGGGAGCTTTTGAATCCGCAGGGAAGTCATTGTCAGGGCAGCCGGTATCTG
>JAFYTM010000075.1 GCA_017558865.1 Lachnospiraceae bacterium | reverse complement strand
GCTCCGAAAGCTGTTGGTCTATGAATCCTTTGCCATGAATCTGAAAAAGAAATACACGGGCCACGTTGACTGGTATTTATTTAATCTGTCTGTTCGTCAGTCGGCACAGGGAAAGGGCATAGCGTCAAAGCTGATGTGCCCCATGCTTGGTTTTTGTGACGATGAAAAAATGATGGTTTATCTGGAAACAAATAAGGAAAGCAACGTGCCGATGTACCATCACTATGGTTTCGAGCTTCAGGAGGAAATAACGATTCCAGGAAGCTCAGTCATGCATTATTCCATGGTGCGCAATCCGAATTGAAATAAGACCCATCAAATTCCCGCGGATCGATACAGATGGCGAAGGGCTGCGATTTGCTATGGAAAGTTAACCAAACAGGAGTAACGTGATATCTGATTCGATAGGATATAAGCGTGTTGCCCCTAAGGCCAATCACTCGTGAGCGGCAGTCCGATCATCCAGGATGGCAGACTGGTGGGCGCTGTGACTCATGTGTTTGTGAATGACCCGACAAGGGGATATGGGATTTTTATTGAAAACATGCTGGAACATTGAATATGTGTGACGGAAATAAAAAAGACTTTGGGGCAGCTTGCTTGCCAGGAAGTCTTTTTTTTCTTGTAAACACTGGTAAATAGAGCTATAATTTACCTAATTCAAGGTAATACAGGAGGGTGTTTATGATGATGAAAAAGTGGCTGGCGCTTAGTTTGGCGGCGATGATGACAGTGGCTGTGACTGGATGCGGCGGTTCTTATCGTTCTGGAAAAACAAATGATTCTTTTCATTTTGAACCTGATTTTTCTTCTGGCGATGAAGCTGACGCAGAAGAAAATGAGACTGCGGAGGAAGGTCTTTATGTAAAAACGGGAAGTATCGTGCGTGATATGTATGGCTCACTGACATGGTATCAGTATGGATATGATGAGAATGGAATTCTGCTTTTTGAGAGAGAGCATTCGGAATATGATTCGGGTTATTGGGAGACATCCTATAATACAGATGGACAGGTGATTCAAAAGGCCTATCATCTGGAAGACGGAACGATGAATTCTGGTGAAGATTATATGTATGATGAGCAGGGGAACCTGATCGGAGTGAAAAATAGTCTGGCGTCGGAGGAGTCCGTTGATGTAGAGTATTCCTATGAATATAATGAAGCTGGTAAGGTTAGTGTCAGATATCAGTTATATGGAGAACAGAAAGAAAAAATGTTGTCAGAAGAATATTTCTATGATGATGCGGGGAATCTTACATCAACGAGGGAATATTATGGAAGTGATGATGTCTGGACAGAAAAAATATATGATACGGATGGAAAACTTCTTTCCTCTGCCTATTGTGAAATGGGAAGTGTGACGGGCTCCAGTTCCTATGAATATGATGAAAACGGCAATGTCATCAAGGAAAAAGTATCCAATTTTCTGGATGGAGAGTATGAGCTTACCTATGGATATGAGTTTGGTGAGGAGGGTGAGTTGATCAGTAAAACGACATATAATACAGTTGGAGATGCAATTGGCAGTATACAGAATGTATATGCAGTGAAAGATCCGGCAGTTGATGTCTATACTTATGAGGAACTTCTTGCTCAGGTGGATGTGATGAATGGAGAAACACAGGTGGCAGAGAGTGAAGAAAACAGTGCTTCCAACTCTCAGGAGGAAAATGAAGGGGAACTTGCCTTTGATTTCACTCTGTGGGAGGATTATGTACGAGCTGGTAAAACTATGTTTACCTTTGGTTATTTCTCACCTCGTTTTGCAGAATTAAAATCCATACATTTTGAAAAAGCAGGAGTGGATGATGAGGGACAGTATTTCCATTCATGGATCAAATACCGTGCGGAAACGGATGAATTTTCTGCAATTGCCAAAGTATATTATGAGATAAAAGATAATGGTTCCGTGGCATTTGAGAGATGCTTTTTGTATGGAGGAAGTGAAAATATAACGGACTATCTGGATCAGGGAGAGCTGATGCAGGACTATGTAAGTCCTTATGTGTGGTCTGGCAATTACTATAAAGCAGTAGTACACGAGCCGGGAGCAGATCCGTATTGGGATAAAAATGTATATTATACTCCTTCTGCTTTTTATGCGGGCATTTTTAATATAAGAACAAATGGAGATACGCTGCTTCGTAATGGAAAGAACACGACAGAATCAAGTGATAAGGAAGACTTTGATTTTTGCCTGCAGATTTGTTGGGATGATACGGGAATGGTAGATACTTATTATTGTCGTTCCCTCGATGACAAGACGATCGTACAGGCTTGTAAATACGACAGTCAAAAGGATGAGATCCTGTCTGCAGATGTGTATGTACATCTTGGCTCTTTGCCTGCAGGTACATCTGAGGAAACTTTGGAACGTATCAAGTATGCAGAGTAAGGTAAATAACCATAAATTTTTTTTCTGCCTCTCTTTTACAAGCGGATAGATTGTGTTATACTATGCATCGAAGTTAAAAAATGTGAGGAGACTCAGTGTGAAAGCAATAGGATTTGATAATCAAAAGTATCTGACGACACAGTCAGAACAGATTCGTAAACGAATCGAACATTTTGGAGGAAAATTGTATCTGGAATTCGGAGGCAAGCTTTTCGATGATTTTCATGCGTCCCGTGTACTTCCCGGTTTTGCTCCTGACAGTAAGATCCAGATGCTCCGTCAGCTTAAGGAGGATGTGGAGATTGTCATTGTTATCAATGCAGCTGATATAGAATCGAATAAAGTTCGCGGAGATCTTGGTATTACCTATGATGATGATGTTCTTCGTTTGATTGATACTTTTCGTGAACTGGATCTGTATGTAGGCAGTGTGGTGTTGACCTGCTATACAGGACAGGTTTCGGCCAATGCGTTTTTGAAGAGATTGACGGCACTTGGAATTCGCTGTTATCGTCATTATCCGATTGCAGGCTATCCTTCGGATGTAGTTCATATTGTCAGCGAAGATGGACTTGGAAAGAATGATTATATAGAGACAAGCCATTCACTTGTGGTTGTGACAGCACCTGGACCAGGAAGCGGTAAGATGGCAACCTGTTTAAGCCAGCTTTACCATGAGCATAAGCGTGGTGTGTCTGCAGGTTATGCGAAGTTTGAGACATTTCCGGTATGGAATCTGTCGCTTAAACATCCGGTGAATCTGGCATATGAAGCAGCAACAGCCGATCTGAATGACGTCAATATGATTGATCCATTCCACCTGGAAGCATATGGAGATATTGCGGTCAATTATAACCGTGATGTGGAGATTTTCCCGGTGCTCAATGCGATCTTTGAGAAGATTCAGGGTTCATCTCCGTATAAGTCTCCGACTGATATGGGTGTGAATATGGTAGGAAACTGTATCATAGATGATGAAGTGTGCAGAGCTGCGTCACGTATGGAGATTCTTCGCAGGTATTATACGGCCTGTGTGAATAAACTGAAAGGAAAATCCAATGATACAGAGATTCCTAAATTGGAGATCCTTATGAATCAGTCCGGCACATCGACAGAGATCTTCCCGGCGGTGTCGGCAGCACTTTTGAAAGCAGAGACAACAGGTGCTCCGGCCGGAGCTATGTGTCTGCCGGATGGACGTGTGGTGACAGGAAAGACTTCAAGTACATTAGGAGCAGCTTCTGCCCTTTTGTTGAATGCATTAAAGACGATGGCTGGTATTGCGGATGAGTTTGATTTGATATCTGCCGGAGTTTTGGAACCAATCTGTAATTTAAAAACACGTTATCTGTGTCATAAAAATCCCCGTCTGCATACGGATGAGGTGTTGATGGCACTGACGATTTCTGCATTGACGAATCCAATCGCAGAAAAAGCACAGGAACAGCTTGCGCATTTAAGAGGCAGTGATGCGCATTTTACAGTGGTTCTGAGCGATGAAGATGAGAAACTTTTGAGACGGCTTGGAATTAATGTCAGTTGTGAAGCACAATATGAGACAAAACGTCTGTATCACAAATAAAATGTTTTCGTATGAAAAAGAATGTGATACAATATATGCAGACGTATTTTGATTTATACAATTTGGAGGGATAAACATGGAAAGAAGAGTAGGCACAGTTTCTATGGGTGTGCGTTGTCCGATTATTCGTGAAGGAGACGATCTTGCAAAAATTACGGTGGACAGTGTATTGGCTGCTGCTGAAAGTGAAGGACGTGAGATAAGAAACAGAGATGTCATCGCGATCACCGAGTCCATTGTTGCACGTGCACAGGGTAATTATGCATCTGTTCAGGATATCGCAGACGATGTAAGAGCGAAATTGGGAGGAGAGACGGTAGGTGTCATTTTCCCGATCCTTTCTCGTAATCGTTTTGCAATCAACTTAAAAGGCATTGCAATGGGAAGCAAAAAAGTAGTTCTGATGCTGATGTATCCAAGTGATGAAGTTGGTAATGCGCTGTTAACTATGGATCAGCTGGATGAGGCAGGTATCAACCCATATTCAGATGTTCTGACTCTGGAGAGATATCGTGAACTGTTTGGTGACAATAAGCACGAGTTTACCGGTGTGGATTATATTGATTACTATGCAAGTGTAGTAAAAGAGGCTGGTGCAGAGGTGGAGATTCTGTTTTCAAATCAGCCAAAGACGATTCTTGCGTATACAGACTGCATCATCAACTGTGATATTCATACGAGAGCACGTACCAAACGTATCTTAAAGGCAGCTGGTGCAAAAGTAGTATGCGGTCTGGATGATATTCTGAATGCTCCGGTAAATGGAAGCGGCTACAATGCAAAATATGGTCTTCTTGGTTCCAATAAATCTACCGAAGATAAGATCAAGCTGTTCCCGAATGAGTGCAAAGATCTGGTATGTGATATTCAGTCATCAATTCTGGAGAAGACTGGAAAACATGTAGAAGTTATGGTATATGGAGACGGCGCATTTAAAGATCCGCAGGGTAAGATCTGGGAGCTGGCAGATCCGGTTGTATCTCCGGCATTTACCGATGGTCTTGTTGGTACTCCAAATGAGCTGAAGCTGAAATATCTTGCAGATAATGATTTTGCAAATCTGAGCGGTGCAGAACTGAAAGAGGCGATTTCCAATAGTATTAAGTCCAAAGGAGAGAATCTGGTAGGAAATATGGCATCTCAGGGAACTACACCAAGACAGCTGACAGATCTGATTGGTTCACTGTGTGACCTGACTTCCGGTTCTGGTGATAAAGGAACACCGATTATCTGGATTCAGGGCTATTTCGATAACTTTACAACTGAATAAGAGAGAATCCACAGGGTGCTCCGAAAGCCATTAGCTGACTGGGAGCACCCTTTCAGGTGTTTTGGAGGTACATAGAATGAATGAATATCTAGCCAGCGTAAATGCCGGCGTTTTTTATGCGATTGTAGCATTGATCCTTACTTTTATTACATTGATGTGTTTTGTGTTTCTGATTAAAAGCTATCGGGCAGGCATTCAAATTGGAATGGATAAAAAGGTTTTGTTAAAGACGATTACTGCCAGTGCAACTTTTACGTTGCTGCCGTCGATCAGTATTTTGCTGGGTGTTGTTGCTTTGAGCGGAACGCTTGGTGTACCATTTTCATGGCTTCGTCTGTCGATTATTGGTGCATTACAGTATGAGTTAAATGTGGCAGAGATTGCAGCGCAGAGTATTGGATTGAGTGGATTGAATTTGAGCGAATTAAACATAGGTGCGTTTGTGACGATTGCAATGGTTATGACAATGGGAATTCTGGGTTCTGTTGTATGCTGTATTTTTTTCCTGAAAAAATATTTAAGCAAACTGCAGAGTGCACCTAAAAAAGAAAAAACAGGCGGTCCTGGTTTTGGAGCGCATGCTACCACTGCCATGTTTGTAGGGCTTTGTGCTGCTTATATAGGTTCTTATATTGGTAAAGTATTGCCGACAGGCGGAGCTGATTATATGCCGTTATTTGTTGCTGCAATCGCGGCTCTTTGTATGGCGGTTTTTGAGTATCTGATTCAAAAGAAACAGATGCTGGTATTAGAGAATTTCAGTCTGGCAGCAAGTATGCTGGCTGCAATGGCAGCAGCAGTTGGTGTTGGTATGGTGATGTAGGGAGGGATCAGAGTGAACGACAAAGAACAGTTTTTTAAAGAATTTAATGCTGGTCTTCACAGGATCGGCAGGATTATGTTGTGTCTTTCCATTGTAATACTCGTGTCCGTTCCATTTGTGATCGGTGCAATTAATGGAGTGATGCCGGATATGAAAGGTGTATTGTCCGGTTTTTTCAGGGTAGGAATTATCTATATTCCAGTGTCTATTGTGGAGTTTCTGGTGTACGCACCGATGTTGGGTGTGGGAGGCAGTTATCTGTCCTTTATTACCGGTAATGTGACCAATATGAAGATTCCCTGTGTAATGAATGCAAAAGACATTGCAGGAACTGAGTCCGGTACGCCAGAACATGAGATCATCTCGACGATCAGTGTTGCTACCAGTGCGATTGCTACGACTTTGGTGATCGTTGTTGGTGTGATTCTGCTGGTTCCGCTGCAGCCGATTTTACAGGATGAAGCACTGCTTCCGGCATTTAATAATGTAGTGCCGGCACTGTTTGGTGCTCTTGGATTAAAATATTTTATTAAGAGTCCAAAAATTGCAGTGATTCCGTTGGTATCTATGAGTCTTTTATGTATTCTGGTTCCAGCAGCGATCAGTCAGACCAGTCTCCTTTTACTTCCTAGCGGCGGAATGGCACTTTTGATCGGATACATATTATTTAAGAAAGGAAAACTGTAGAGATGTCCGAGATGGTACTGGATACAAGTCCAAGGTCCGAAGCATATGGAAAAAAACTTTCTCGTATGATCCAAAAGGAGACGGTATCTTGCCGTGGTCAGCAGGATCGGACAAAATTTCTTGAATTTCATGATCTTTTAGAAGAACTTTTTCCAAATGTTCATCAAACTTGTAAAAAACATGTATTTGATGGAAGTTTGCTTTTTAAATGGCAGGGAAAAGGAAATAAAGAGCCGATTCTTCTGATGAGCCATCAGGATGTTGTGGAAGCAAAAGGAGAATGGCTGCATTCACCGTTTGCTGGTGATATTGATGAGGAAGGACGGGTCTGGGGACGTGGTTCTGTAGATACAAAGTCCAGTTTGTTCTGTATATTTACTGCAGTGGAAGAATTGATCGAAGAAGGCTATGTGCCGGAATGTGATGTGTATATTGCCAGCAGTTGTACAGAAGAGTGGAGCGGAGATGGAGCACCGAATACAGCCAAATATTTGGAAGAAAATCAGATTCGGCTTCGACTGCTTTTGGATGAAGGCGGTCTGGTTGTGGAACGTCCGATTCCAATGGTACAGGGTACCTATGCGATGGTAGGAATTGTCGAAAAAGGATACGGAGATGTACGCTTTACTGCCAGAGGCAAAGGCGGTCATGCCAGTGCACCTGGAAAGAATACACCGTTGGTTCGTCTGGGGAAATTTATGGAAGAGGTAGATAGAAAATCACCTTTCAAAGCTCAGTATACGCCAGTAGTTGAGGAAATGTTTCGAAGAATTGCTCCCAGTATGAATCCTGTTCTTGGATGGGTATTTTCACATCCGGGAATGTTTCGTCCTTTGCTGAAAAAACTGCTGCCATCTGTCAGTCCGGCTGCTGCTGCGATGCTTCGTACAACGATTGCATTTACGATGGCAAAAGGTTCGGATGGCGCGAATGTCTTGCCTCAGGAAGCAAGTGTTGTTGCAAATATGCGATTTATCCATCATCAGCCAAATAAGGAGAGTATGGAATGTATCCGCAGAATTGCAGAAAAATATGAGATAGAGACAGAAGTGATCTATCAGGATGAACCGTGTCCGATTGTGGATTTTAAGGGAGAGATGTTCAGAATGGTAGAAGAGGTGATTCAAAACGTGTATCAGGGCGTCGGCGTTTGTCCTTATGTGATGACAGGCGGTACCGATGCAAAATATTATAAAAATATCTGTGATAACTGTATTCGGTTTGCACCATTGTATATTGATGCTCAGCAGTATGCGAGTATTCATGCTCTCAATGAAAATATTTATCAGGGAACACTTCCTATGGGTGTGGATTTTTATAAAGAGATTATCAGAAGAAGTTGAGGTCGATAGAATAAATGAAAATATTTTTAACCAGTAGTCCGGGAGGAAGTGCCTGCGTCAATGGAATCTGGGAACCCGCTTCATTTGACAGGAACAATGGGTTCCTGGAACGTTTTAAAAAAGCATGTATGGGTGTGACATCCTGTCTCATTATCAGTTCTGATCCCCGCCATACAGCAATGAACGATGAAATGCGGGATTTTTATGCCAAGGCTTTTCAGCAAAGTCATATGAATGTAACACAGGTAGATATGTGTGACAATCGAAATGCACAGTTGATGATTCGGCGTCTGCATGATTATGGGGTGCTGATCTTATCAGGTGGACATGTACCTACAGAGAATGCTTTTTTTCAGAAACTTTGTCTTCGGGATCGGATCAGAGATTATCAGGGCGTAGTAGTTGGAATCAGTGCAGGAACCATGAACAGTGCAGAAGTGGTTTATGCTGCACCGGAGGAACCGGGAGAAGCAATCGATCCGCATTATCAAAAGTATATACAGGGCTTAGGACTTACTGGGATCAATGTACTTCCTCATTTTCAGAAAATATGGGACATCAGACTGGATGGACTGCATATGGTGAACGATATTTGTGTTCCGGACAGTAAGGTGCGACCGATTTATGCACTTCCGGATGGATCCTATTTTTATAAGGAAAATGGGAAAACAACACTATATGGAGAAGCATGGATGTTTCAAAATGGAATATGTACGAAACTTTGTGAGAATGGTGCGTTTCTGGAGGTAAAGGATGAATTCTGAACACGTGAAAAGTCCACTGACGACTCTCTGTTATATAGAACATGATGGTTCTTATCTGATGATGCATCGGATTAAAAAAGAACACGATGTCAATGAAGGAAAGTGGATCGGTATCGGAGGACATTTTGAAACAGGCGAAAGTCCGGAGGATTGTCTGCTTCGGGAAGTGAAAGAAGAGACAGGATTGACCCTGACCTCCTGGAGGTTCCGTGGAATCGTTACATTTACTTCGGATGCTTACCCTACGGAATATATGTGTCTGTATACCGCAGATGCTTTTGAAGGCGAATTAAAAAAAGACTGCAGAGAAGGTGTTCTTCAATGGGTAAAAAAGGAAGAAGTGCTGAATTTGAAACTCTGGGAGGGAGATAAGGTGTTTCTTAAGTTATTGACCGAGGAGGTTCCGTTTTTTTCTTTGAAATTG
>JAFYTM010000074.1 GCA_017558865.1 Lachnospiraceae bacterium | reverse complement strand
GCAGCAAACACTGACGTAACTGCTGGTGAAGTAAACCATGAAGGTTACAAAGATGTTGCAAAACAGCTGGCTGACAGATTTGCTTTCTCCAAGGTAGCAATTACCCTGCGTGAGTCCATCTCTGCAAATGATAATAACTGGTCTGCAATGCTTTACGATGGAACTGATTACTGCTTCAGCAAGAAATACAAGATGCACATCGTTGACCGTGTAGGCGGCGGTGACAGCTTCGGCGGCGGTCTGATCGCAGCATGTCTGAATGGATATGATTCTCAGGCAATCATCGAGTTCGCAGTAGCAGCATCCTGTCTGAAACACTCCATCGAAGGTGATATGAACCTTGTGACTATAGATGAAGTATTGAAACTTGCAGGCGGCGACGGATCAGGTCGTGTTCAGAGATAATTAGGAGATTTGATAAATATGAAAGCATTTATGGATGAACAGTTTCTGTTAAGCAGTGAGACTGCACAGAAATTATATCATGAGTATGCAGAAGTAATGCCGATTCTTGACTATCATTGCCATATTAACCCACAGGAAATTTGGGAAGACCGCAAATTCGAGAATATTACCCAGGTATGGCTGGGCGGCGACCACTATAAATGGCGTCAGATGCGTTCCAACGGTGTAGAAGAAAGATACATCACAGGAGACGCTACTGACCGTGAAAAATTCCAGAAATGGGCAGAGACCCTGGAAATGGCGATCGGTAATCCACTGTATCACTGGAGCCATCTGGAGCTGAAACGTTTCTTCGGTTATGAAGGATATCTGAATGGAGAGACCGCTGAAGAAGTATGGAATCTCTGTAATGAAAAACTTCAGTCTGAAGGATTCAGCGCACGTGGACTGATCAAGATGTCCAATGTTACCCTGATCTGTACGACCGATGATCCGGCAGACAGTCTGGAGTGGCACAAAAAGATCGCAGCGGATGAGACTTTTGATGTACAGGTTCTTCCAACCTGGAGACCTGAGATGGCTATGAGTCCGGAGAAACCAAATTATCTGGATTACCTGGCAAGATTAAGCGCAGCATCCGGCGTTGAGATCAAGACTTTCGCAAACCTGATGGATGCACTGAGAGTTCAGTTGGATCACTTTGCATCTGTTGGCTGTGTAATCTCTGACCACAGTCTGGAGTATGTCATGTATGTACCAGCTACTGAGGAAGAGGTAGAGGCAATCTTCGCAAAACGTCTGGCTGGTGAGGCAATCACCAAGACCGAGGAGAGACAGTTCAAGACGATGATGATGATCCTTCTTGGAAGAGAGTATCATAAGAAGAACTGGGCAATGCAGGTTCACTACGGTGTAAAACGTGACAACAACCAGAAGATCTTTGGACAGCTCGGTCCGGATGCTGGTATCGACTGTATCAATAACTTTGCTCCATCCTCCGAGATGGCAGATTACCTGAATGCTCTGGCTAAGACAGATCAGCTTCCGAAGACGATCCTGTACTCCCTGAACCCGAACGATGACGCAGCGATTGGAACTATCATTGGATGTTTCCAGGACAGCAGTGCAATCGGCAAGATCCAGCAGGGAAGCGGCTGGTGGTTCAATGACAATAAAGTGGGTATGATCAACCAGATGACCTCTTTGGCTAACCTTGGTCTGCTTGGCAACTTCATCGGTATGCTGACCGATTCCAGAAGTTTCCTGTCCTACACCAGACATGAGTACTTCCGTCGTATTGCGTGCGAACTGATCGGCGGATGGGTAGAGAACGGCGAGTATCCGGCAGATTACAAGACGCTGGAGAAGATGATCAAAGGTATCTCTTACAACAACGCAGTTCGTTATTTTGGCTTTAACTTATAATGATTGCCATACATGCTCTTGGAGCCCCCGGCTGTGCAGATGTACAGCCGGGGGTTCTGTCGAAAGAGGCTGTCTTACAATAAACATCATTGTTGTAAGACAGCCTCTTGTTATTTCTGGAAAAATTAGTTATACTGAACATAAGTTTTGTATTTGAGAAAATCAGAAAGGTAATATAAATATGGCAAAAAACAACACCTATGATGCGGACAGTATCTCTGTTCTGGAGGGTCTGGAAGCGGTTCGCAAAAGACCCGGTATGTACATCGGAAGTGTTTCGACAAAGGGACTGAATCATCTGATCTATGAGATTGTAGATAACTCTGTGGACGAGCATCTGGCGGGTTACTGTACGCAGATTGAAGTATATCTGGAAAAGGACGGTTCCTGTACAGTAGCAGATAATGGAAGAGGTATTCCGGTAGGAATGCATGCGAAAGGGATGTCAGCAGAACGTCTCGTATTTACGACTCTTCATGCGGGCGGTAAATTTGATGATTCTGTTTATAAAACCAGCGGCGGTCTTCATGGTGTAGGTTCGTCTGTAGTCAACGCATTGTCCACCTGGCTGGATATTGAAGTATCCAGAGACGGATATATTCATCACGATCATTATGAAAGAGGCAATCCAACGATAGAATTGATCGACGGACTGCTTCCAACGATTGGCAAAACGAAAAAGACCGGTACGAAGATCAATTTCCTGCCGGATCCGGAGATCTTTGAGAAGACCCGGTTCAAGGCAGAGGAAGTTAAAAGCCGTATGCATGAGACAGCATACCTGAATCCTGAGCTGACGATCATCTTCGAAGACCGCCGTGGGGCAGAGGTGGAACATCTGGAATTCCACGAGCCGGATGGTCTGGTCGGTTTTGTAAAGGATATGAATGGTTCCAAGGAAGCGATTCATGATGTGATTTATTTTAAAGGAGAGAGTGACGGTATTACCATAGAGGGTGCGTTTCAGTATGTGAACGAGTTCCATGAGAGTGTACTTGGCTTCTGCAATAATATCTATAATGCAGAAGGCGGAACGCATATTACTGGTTTTAAGACGGTATTTACCACGATCATTAACAGCTATGCAAGGGAGCTTGGTATCTTAAAAGAAAAAGATACAAATTTTACCGGAGCAGATGTACGTAACGGCATGACTGCAGTGATCTCTATCAAGCATCCGGCACCACGTTTTGAGGGTCAGACGAAGACGAAACTGGATAATCAGGATGCATCCAAGGCGACGGCAAAGGTGGCAGGCGAAGAAATTCAGCGTTATTTTGACCGTAATTTGGAGACGTTAAAAGGGGTCATCGGCTGCGCAGAGAAGGCAGCGAAGATTCGTAAAAGTGAAGAACGGGCGAAGACCAATCTGCTGACAAAGCAGAAGTTTTCTTTTGATTCAAATGGAAAACTGGCGAACTGTGAGAGCCGGGATGCATCCAAATGTGAGATCTTTATTGTGGAAGGTGATTC
>JAFYTM010000073.1 GCA_017558865.1 Lachnospiraceae bacterium | reverse complement strand
GGCAGTTCTTCCCGTCTCATCTGATCGAATACCTTCTGAAGATTCTGTATCTGTTCATCCGGTATATTCTCTTCATGGATATAATAAACCAGATAATCCAGATATTGACTGATAATCTCTGCCTGTTTCGGTATTTCACGAACTCTCAGGACTGTTCCCCGCAAAGTCTGCAGCATGGAACATTGCTGCAGACGCATCTCCATATAATCCACATAATACAAATCTGCCTCTGACAGGGAATTTTTCGCCTGTTCATGAGCACGATCCAGTCCTTTTTCCAGATACAGCTCCAGCTCATCCAGATCCGTCCACACATGGTTATCTTTCCGATCTCCCTGCAAATACTGTGAAAGTTCAAGAAGCACCTGCTGCATATCATCTTCAATCTTACGAATATGCTGACGCAGTACTTTCATATTACAAGGCATCTTCCAGTTCAGTGCAATCGCAACACTTGTTCCTATCAGGATAAGAGAAAGCTCATTCAATGCGAATCCAAGGCTGTAATCCGGTGCTGTCAGATAATGAGTACCCATTACGGCATTAACAGAAATCGTATTCGCCCAGTCAAAATAATAACAGCTCATGACCATAAAAAGAATATAAAAGATAAAGTTCACCCAATCTCTGCTGCCGGTATAATGAAAACAGATGTAGATCAATAAAATTGATAACAGAAATGACCAGAACCGCTCCAGTGTAAGCTGTATCGTATCTTTTCTTGTATTCTGCACTGTCAAAAGAGTAATAACCCCCGCGGTGGTCGTATATTTAAGTCCAAAGAACTCCGCGATCACGATCGCTATACCGATTCCCACAGCAATCTTAAACGCCTTCAAAGCCATCCTTTTTTTTACATGAATATCCAAGCTTTTCCCCATAAATCCCCCAACAAATTATCTGCCGCTGTATACCATTCCCTGTTCTGCATCAATCGTCACAAATGTGCCGGTTTTTAATATACTGACTGCATTTCTTGCCGCTGTGATAACCGGAATATCCAGTGCCATACCAACGATCGCTGCGTGAGAATAACGATCCCCTGCCTCTGTAATGATTCCTGCAGCATCCTTCAGCTTGCCCATCATCTCATTGCTTGTCTCATCTACGACCAGAATATCTCCCGGATGGAAATTCTCTTCCATGTCCTGCAAGCTGCTGCATACACAAAGTGTACCGGAACGTTTGAGCTTATTACATCCTTTTCCGGTAATCAATGTATTACCCGCCACCTGTACTTTGATCATATTCGTAGTTCCGGAGAAGCCCAGCGGTACACCCGCAGTAATGACTGCCAGCTCTCCCCTCCGGATCAGTCCTTTCTGCTCTGCCACTTCCACTGCATGATCGAACAAAGCTTCTGCCGTGTCCATCTCTTCCATCTGTACCGGCTTTACACCCCAGAGCAGATTCAACTGACGGCATACCCTGTGGTCAGTCGCACATCCTATGATCTGACAGCCCGGGCGATGCCTGGAGATTCTGCCCACGGTCCTTCCGGTCTTGGTCACTGCCACGATCGCTGCCGCATTCAGGTCCATCGCTGTGGTACAGGTCGCATGAGAGATCGCACTGGTCACATCCGGACGTTCCGCAAGCTTTCGCGGCTTAAATTCTCTCGTATAATCAATATCCTTTTCGGTACGTTCTGCAATACGAGCCATCGTCTTCAGTGCTTCTACCGGATAGGCACCTGCTGCCGTCTCTCCGGACAGCATGATCGCACTGGTTCCCTGATAGATTGCCGTTGCTACATCGGAAGTCTCCGCACGGGTCGGACGCGGATTCTTCATCATAGAATCCAGCATCTGTGTTGCCGTAATGACCGGTTTACCCATTCTGGTTGCCAGGCGGATAAGCTTTTTCTGAATCACCGGCACCTCCTCCAACGGAATCTCCACACCCATATCACCCCGGGCGATCATAATTCCATCTGCCACACGAAGAATCGCTTCACAGTTCTCCACACCCTGCATATTCTCAATCTTTGCAATGATATTGATGCCCTCTCCATTGGTATCATGAAGAATCTTACGAATTTCCAGGATATCTTCTGCCGTTCTCGTAAAAGATGCGGCAATATAATCAAACCCCTGCTCTGCCCCAAAGACAATATCCTCATAATCCTTCTGGCTTACAAACGGCATCTTCAGCTCCACGCCCGGAACATTGACGCCTTTATGATTGGAGATAAATCCTCCATTCTTTACCTGACAGACAATATTCTCACCATCAATTTTGAGCACTTCCATTCCAATCAGACCGTCATCGATCAGTATGGAATCTCCCGGACAGACATCCTGATAAAGCTGCTTATATGTAATCGTTGCTTTTTCAGCGGAACCAAGCAGTTCTTCTGTGGTCAGAACAAATGTCTGTCCAGCTTTCAGCTCCACTTTTCCGCTTTCCACATCTCCGATACGGATCTCCGGTCCCTTGGTATCCAAAAGTGCTGCAATCGGAAGATCCAGTTCTTCACGCAGTCTTTTTATGGTATCCAGGCGTTTCTTCTGTTCCTCATGAGTACCATGGGAAAAATTCATACGGGCAACTGCCATACCCTCCAGCATCAACTGTCTCAATACTTCTTCATTCTCGGTTGCTGGTCCCAATGTACATACTATCTTTGTTCTACGCATATATTCAACCCTTTCCAACTTAATCTGATATTATAAATTTAACATTTGTACAAAACGTTTGCAAGAAAAAAGAGAACCACCCGGAACAACTTCCAGACAATTCTCTTTTGATTCAACTATTCATTTACACTGTAGTTTGGTGCCTCTTTGGTAATATGAATATCATGCGGATGACTCTCTTTCAGAGATGCAGCTGTGATCTTCACAAAACGTGCACTGGTCTTCAAAGTCTCAATGTCCTTTGCTCCGCACAATCCCATACCGGAACGAAGTCCGCCAAGAAGCTGGAAGATGGTATCTTCTACATATCCCTTGTATGCAACACGTCCCTCTACGCCTTCCGGTACCAGTTTCTTCGCATCGCTCTGGAAATAACGGTCTTTAGAACCATTCTCCATCGCTGCAATTGATCCCATACCACGGTATACTTTGTATTTTCTTCCCTGATACAGTTCGTAAGATCCCGGGCTCTCATCACAGCCGGCAAACATACTTCCCATCATACATACATTCGCACCTGCTGCAATTGCTTTGGTAATATCTCCAGAGTACTTGATACCACCGTCTGCAATCACCGGAATACCATACTCTTTTGCAACCTCATAACAATCCATAACTGCACTGATCTGCGGAACACCTACACCGGATACCACACGAGTTGTACAGATAGAACCTGGTCCAATACCAACCTTGATTGCATCTGCTCCTGCTTCGATCAGGTCTCTTGCTGCTTCACCAGTTGCGATATTTCCAGCAATAACCGGAACATCCGGATATGCCTCTTTGAGCATCTTCAGACAACGGATTACGTTTGCAGAATGTCCATGAGAGGAATCCAGTACCAGTACGTCAACATGTGCATCGATCAGAGCTTTTGCACGATCCAGAACATTTGCAGTAATACCAATACCAGCACCGCAAAGCAGTCTTCCCTGTGCATCCTTTGCAGCCAGCGGATATTTAATCTGTTTTTCAATATCTTTGATCGTGATCAATCCCTTGAGATTGAAATCTTTATCAACGATCGGAAGTTTTTCTTTTCTTGCTTTTCCAAGAATCTTCTTTGCCTCTTCCAGAGTAATTCCTTCAGGAGCAGTTACCAGATTCTCAGAAGTCATGCACTCTTTGATCTTTTTGGAGTAATCAGTCTCAAATTTCAGATCACGGTTGGTCAGAATACCAACAAGCTTTCTTCCTTCTGTAATCGGAACACCAGAAATACGGTATTTTGCCATCAGTGCATCTGCATCTGCCAATGTATGTTCAGGAGATAAATAGAACGGATCGGTAATAACTCCAAACTCAGAACGTTTTACCTTGTCAACTTCTTCTGCCTGTTCTTCAATTGACATATTTTTATGAATAATACCAATACCACCCTGTCTTGCCATAGCGATCGCCATACGATGCTCAGTTACAGTATCCATTCCCGCACTCATCATAGGAATGTTGAGTTTGATCGTCTTAGTCAGATAAGTCTCCAGATTTACCTGATTCGGAATCACCTCAGAATAAGATGGTACCAGCAGAACGTCATCAAATGTAATGCTTTCACCGATAATCTTGCCCATTTCTTTTCCTCTCTTTCCATTTTCTCTAATTGTGTATTAAGTTATCATCTCTACTTATAAATATCCTTTATTTAGTAAAAATAATAATGACTTCCTGGATATTTTAAACAGTCTATCAGATAGATATCATAATGTCAATGGGTTTTTACATTCTCATTATACAAAAAGAGCGTTGCACATTGCAACGCCCTTTCTCAATTTTTTTATAAAACTGTAATCATAGCTTACACAGGGAGGAATTACATCATACCGCCCATTCCGCCGCCTGCCGGCATCTGAGGCATATCTTCTTTGATATTAGCCACACATGCTTCGGTAGTCAGGAAAGTAGAAGCTACGCTGGTAGCATTCTGCAGTGCACTTCTGGTAACTTTTGCCGGATCCAGAATACCTGCCTCTACCATGTTTACATACTCTTCTTTATAAGCATCAAAACCTACACCAATTTCAGACTCACGTACTTTGTTGATGATCACAGCACCTTCAAGACCTGCATTTGCAGAAATATGATACAGAGGAGCTTCCAGAGCTTTCAGGATCACTTTTGCACCGGTTTTCTCATCACCTTCCAGAGTATCTACCAGTTTGGCAACCTCTTTGGAAGCGTGGATATAAGCAGAACCGCCGCCGCATACGATACCCTCTTCAACTGCTGCCTTGGTAGCTGCCAGAGCATCTTCCATACGCAGTTTTGCTTCTTTCATCTCAGTCTCAGTAGCAGCACCTACACGGATAACAGCTACACCGCCTGCCAGTTTTGCAAAACGCTCCTGTAATTTTTCTCTGTCAAAATCAGATTTGGTAATCTCGATCTCATGTTTCAGAGTCTGCGTACGTTTCTCAATCTCTTCTTTGCTTCCCATACCGTCAACGATCACGGTAGACTCTTTCTGTACTTTTACAGATTTTGCACGGCCAAGCATCTCGATGGTAGTATCCTTCAATTCCAGACCTACCTCCTCAGAGATCACAGTACCGCCAGTCAGGATCGCGATATCCTGCAGCATTGCTTTTCTTCTGTCACCATAGCCCGGTGCTTTTACACCAACTGCCACGAAAGTACCACGCAGTTTGTTCAGTACCAGAGTGGTCAGAGCCTCACCCTCGATATCCTCTGCGATGATCAGAAGCTTCTTGCCTGCCTGAACAAGCTGCTCCAGTACCGGAAGGATATCCTGAATATTGCTGATCTTCTTATCGGTAATCAGGATGAACGGATCATCCAGAACTGCTTCCATCTTCTCCGTATCGGTAGCCATATATGCGGAAATGTATCCACGCTCAAACTGCATACCTTCTACTACATCCAGTTCCGTCAGCATGGTCTTGGACTCTTCGATCGTAATGACACCGTCATTGGATACTCTCTCCATAGCGTCTGCTACCATTGTTCCAACTTCATCATCACCTGCAGAGATTGCTGCAACTCTTGCCATCTGATGTTTGCTGGATACTTTGCTGCTCATACCTGCAATTGCTGCTACTGCGCAGTCAGTTGCTTTTTTCATACCTTTTCTCAGAACGATCGGATTCGCACCTGCTGCCAGATTCTTCATACCTTCATTGATCATTGCCTGAGCAAGTACGGTAGCGGTTGTTGTACCATCACCAGCCACATCATTGGTCTTGGTAGCTACTTCTTTTACAAGCTGTGCGCCCATGTTCTCAAATGCATCTTCCAGCTCAATCTCCTTTGCAATCGTCACACCATCATTGGTGATCAGCGGAGCACCAAACTGTTTGTCAAGCACTACGTTTCTTCCTTTTGGACCAAGTGTTACACGAACAGTATTCGCAAGTTTATTTACGCCGGCCTCCAGAGCGATTCTGGCGTCTACACCATGTTTGATTTCTTTTGCCATAATTCAAATTCCTCCTGTCAACTCTATCTGATTATTCTACAATTGCCAGAATATCATTCTGTCTTACAATCACATATTCCTGATCATCCAGTTTTACTTCGTTGCCTGCATATTTGGAGTAGATAACCTCATCGCCAACCTTTACCTGCATAACAACTTCTTTTCCGTCCACGATTCCGCCAGGTCCAACTGCTACCACTTCTGCAGTCTGCGGCTTCTCCTGGGATTTAGCTGTAAGAATAATTCCGGACTTGGTAGTCTCTTCTTTTTCCATCTGTTTTAATACGACTCTGTCGCCTAAAGGTACTAATTTCATAATAACTCCTCCTGTTGAAAGTGTTCCTTTTTTATTAGCACTCACCTATACCGAGTGCTAACTCTTAGACATTATATTAGTATGCTTCCATAAAAATGTCAATGGGAAAATTCTATTTTTAGTATTTCTTTATAAATTTCATATCAGATTTATGTTTACGAATTTCATCCAGTTCTTCAAATACGCAGTCATTCAGCACTTTGATATTCGTGCCTCTCATACCGGAGGATTTCGATTCGATCAGACCCGCACTCTCAAATTTTCTCAGTGCATTCACGATCACCGAACGCGTAATCCCTGCTTTATCTGCAATCTTGCTTGCCACAAGCGTACATTCATTTCCTTCCATTTCCTGAAAGATCAAAAGAATCGCTTCCAGTTCCGTCACAGACAACGTGCCTACTGCAGACTGCACAATCTGCTGTCTGCGGATCTCTTCTGCATTTTCTTCCTGCACGGAACGGGTCATCTCCAACCCTACAACCGTTGTTCCATACTCACTCAGAATAATATCTTCAATATCATAATCATTTCCACATTTATAAAGAAATAATGTTCCAAGGCGTTCTCCCGCAATATCAATCGGTGCAATCATTGCCTGATATCTGCGTATATTTTCATCCACAAATCCTAATGTCTGGAGATTCACGTTTTCTTTGGTAGACAGAATCCCAAGAAGACGTTCATTCAGAAGTGAATCAATTCTGCTTCCCACCTGATCTCCGATCAGCTCCCGGATCTCCCGAATTCCTTCATATCGACTGATACCCAATACCTTTCCCTTCTTACTGATTACCAGTACATTGGAACCTAAAATATCTGACAATACTTTACAGATATCATTGAATACCACTTTGCTGGAACTGTTATTGTGCAGAAGCTTGTTGATTTTTCTTGTTTTGTCTAATAATTGTACACTCATTTCACTTTCTCCTATAAAACCCAACACCCCGCCGTCAGCCTGTATTTGCGCACGAAAAAAGTGCAGCCACACAGGTAACTGCACTTTGGATATTAACACAAAATTTTTCAAATATCAATCAACTTTCAGACTTTTCTGCTCTTCAGGTTCTGGTTTTTTCCATGAAATGTAATCACACTCCGGATATCCTTCACAGCTGTAGAATTTCCTTCCCTTGGAAGAACGACGCAGAACGATCTCCTTTCCGCACTTCGGACATGGTACACCGATCTTCTCCAGATAAGGCTTTGTATTTCGGCAGTCCGGGAAGCCAGGGCACGCCAGGAACTTGCCGTGCGGACCATATTTCACAACCATATTGCGTCCGCAAAGTTCACAGATCACATCACTGACTTCATCTTCGATCTTCACCTTCTGAAGCTCTGCTTCTGCATGGTTCACTGCTTCATCCAGATCCGGATAGAAGTTGCTGACTATCGTCTTCCAGTTAACTTTACCCTCTTCTACCATATCCAGAAGCATCTCGATATTGGCGGTAAAATCAGACTCCACAATTGTTGGGAATGCCTGCTTCATCATATGGTTGACCACTTCTCCGATCTCTGTGATATAGAGATTCCGGCCTTCCTTTGCCATATATCGGCGGGCAATGATCGTACTGATCGTCGGTGCATAGGTACTTGGTCTTCCAATACCCAGCTCCTCCAGAGTCTTTACAAGAGCAGCCTCTGTAAAATGTGCCGGCGGCTGAGTAAAATGCTGTTTATCATCCAGCTCTTTCAAGGTCAAAACAGAATCTTTATCAAGTGCCTTTACCAGAGTGTTGCCTGTGCTCTTTTCCTCATCATCCTGGACATACACGGACATAAAGCCATCAAATGCAACCGAAGATGCTGCCACCGTAAAACGGTATCCGCCACCATCGATCTTCACCGATGTCGTACTGTATCTGGCATCTGCCATACAGCTTGCAGCAAAACGCTTCCAGATCAGCTGATACAGACGGAACTGATCTCTGGAAAGATATTCCTTCACCATCGCAGGAAGTCGGTTAATATCGGTTGGACGAATCGCTTCATGTGCATCCTGAATTTTTTTATCGGAACTTTTTTTTGCTCCTCCCTGACGAAGATATGTTTCTCCGTGATTCTGGAGAATATATTCTTCTGCCATACGGGCAGCCTCATCTGAGATACGGGTAGAATCCGTACGCAGATATGTGATAATACCTACGGTACCCTGTTTTCCAATATCCACACCTTCATATAGCTGCTGCGCCAGTCTCATGGTCTTGGAAGTAGAAAAATTCAGTACCTTGGATGCTTCCTGCTGCAGCGTACTGGTCGTAAATGGAAGCGGTGCTTTCTTGGTCCGCTCGCCTTTCTTCACATCTGTTACCGCAAAAGATGCTCCCTGCACATTTTTCAATATCTGCTGCATCTCTTCTTCTGAATGAATCTCCAGTTTTTCTTCTGTCGTTCCATAAAACTTCGCAGTCAGCGGCTTCTTCTCACCCTTCACATCAAACTGTGCTTCCAGGCTCCAGTATTCTTCCGGTACGAATGCATTGATTTCTTCTTCTCTGTCTGCAATCAGACGCAGTGCAACAGACTGTACACGTCCAGCACTCAAGCCCCGCTTCACTTTTGCCCACAGAATCGGACTGATTCGATAACCAACCATACGATCCAGCATTCTTCTTGCCTGCTGCGCATCTACCAGATCCTGATCGATGGCTCTGGCATGTTTCAGAGACTCTTTTACCGCTGTCTTTGTAATCTCATTGAAGGTGATACGATACATCTTTTTATCCTCCAGCTTTAAAGCCTTTGAAAGATGCCAGGAAATCGCCTCTCCTTCACGGTCCGGGTCAGTTGCAAGATATACTTTTTCTGCTTTCTTCGCTTCTTTTCGAAGCTTTGCCAGAATATCTCCTTTTCCGCGGATCGTTATATATTTAGGTTCATAATCATTATCAGCATCAAAGCCAAGCTGACTCTTCGGAAAATCTCTTACATGACCATTGGAAGCCACAACTTCATAATTCGCGCCTAAAAATTTTTTAATTGTCTTCACCTTTGCAGGTGACTCCACTATCACCAGATATTTCGCCATTGGTAATCCTCAAACCTGTTCTTACATAATCGTTCTTCCGAACTTCTCTGATACAGCCCTTAAGCTCCAGTCCCACCAGAATCGGCATCAGTTTTCCGACCGCCCATCCGGTTTTCAGAACCAGTTCATCCAGACAAACAGGCTGTAAACGTATCCAACTATACACGATATTCTCATCCTTGGCAAGTAAAATTTTTGTATCCGGTTTCTGTTGTTTTTCTGAAATTCCCAATGCAGAAAGAATCGTCTGAGGGCTGTCCGCCAATCCAGCACCCTGTCTGATCAGTCCAAGACAGCCGACACTCAGCGAATCTCCAATCCTTCCCGGTACAGCATAAACATCTTTTCCCTGTTCCAGCGCAAAATCTGCTGTGATCAAAGAACCGCTTTTTTCTTTTGCTTCTATCACCAGTACCAGATCAGCCAATCCACTGATAATCCGGTTCCTTGCAGGAAAATGTCCTGGCTTTGGAGCGATTCCCGGTGCAAATTCTGACAGCACTCCGCCTGTCTTCTGAATCTGTTCATACAGCCTTCTATTTCCCTGCGGATAACAGATATCCACACCGCAGCCCAAAACAGCAAATGTATCTCCACCAGCTTCCAGTGCACCCATATGAGCCATTCCATCGATCCCCCATGCCATACCACTGATGATCTGTACTCCTGCACGTGCAAGCTCTGCTGCAAAAAATCGTGCTGTTTCATTTCCATAACAACTTGATCTTCTCGCCCCTACAATCGCTACAGACGGACGCTGGGGATCGGGAAGCTTACCAAGCACATAAAGTCCTTTGGGCATCCCTTTATGGACATAAAGCTTTTCAGGATAGGCTTCATCCTTCTGCTGAATATATTGTATGCTCTTCTCTTCCGTATCAGTCGTGTTTCTTCTATATATATGTTCCATATTCATCTGTCCCAGAAATTCTGATCAACCGATCGATATCCAAGAGCCTCCAAAAGATGGATATCCCGAATCCTTTCTTCTCCCTCCAGATCTGCAATGGTACGTGCCACACGTATGATACGATAATATGCCCTCGCACTCAGATTCATCCTTTCAAATGCAGCTTCCATGATCCGCATCTCACTGCTGCCAAGAACACAGAATTCCGGAATCGCCGATACCGGAATTCTGGAATTGAACTGCCAATGCTGTCCCTGATACCGTCTTTTTTGTATCTTTCTTGCCGCTTCCACTCTTTCCCTTATCTGGGCAGAACTTTCATTTTCTCCTTTTCTGGTCAGTCCCTGATAATCGACTCTCGGAGTTTCTGTACAGATATCGATACGATCCAGCAAAGGCCATGACACCCGATGAAGATAACGGCTGATCTCTCCAGGCAGACATCGGCATTTATCCCGATCTGGATAATATCCGCAGGGACATGGATTCATTGCAGATATTAAGACGAAATGTGCCGGAAATACATATTTCCCATTTGCACGACTGATCGTTACCTGACCTTCCTCCATCGGCTGTCTTAGCACCTCCAATGCACTTCTGGAAAACTCTGGAAGCTCATCCAAAAACAGAACACCATGTGTTGCCAAACTGATCTCTCCAGGCAGAATCTTTCTTCCACCTCCCGCCAATGCATTTGCCGAAATCGTATGATGAGGTGCCCTGAAAGGTCTGATTTTTGCCAGACCTTCTCCCACCAACAATCCACAGGCGCTGTACACACGGGAGATTTCAAGACTTTCCTCCACAGTTAAGCGTGGAAGGATCGTTGGAATCCGTCTGGCAATCATCGTCTTACCGGCTCCCGGACTTCCGATCATCAGAAAATTATGCATTCCTGCCGCAACAATCTCTGCTGCTCGACGTACCCCCTCCTGTCCGTTGACATCCCGAAAATCTTCCTGATACTCCACATCCTGTTCCGGAAGAAATTCTTCCTTTCTTATATATCTCTCTGGAATCCCCTCTGACACCAGACATTCCAGCAGTTCCTGCAGATTCTGTATCCCAATCACAAGAATTCCCGGTACCGATGCTGCTTCTCTCACATTGGCAGCTGGTACCAGACATGCTGTGTAGCCCCTTTCCTTGGCAAGCATGACACTTTGAAGAACTCCGCTGACCGGACGAACCAATCCATTCAAACCAATCTCCCCTACCATCAGGATTTCTTCTGTATGTTCCCTGGGTATAATACCCAAAGCTGTCAAAAGAGCAACCGCCACTGGAAGGTCAAATCGGGTTCCCTCTTTACGAATATGAGCAGGAGACAGATTCACCGTTACCTTCTTTGCCGGAAATGCAATTCCGTTATTGCGAAGTGCCGTTCGTACTCGGTCTGCTGCCTCCTTTACTTCTGCCGCCAGATCACCAACCATGCTGAACTGCGGAAGACCATCACAAATATCCGCCTCCACCTGTACGGGATACGCATCAATCCCCAGAACGGCTGCTGACAAAATGGTACTAAACATTCTTTCCTCTCTATGGATTTGTATTTGGAAAATTCTGCGATACGCATTTTAGATTTTAGACATTATACAGTATAGCATATCCTTTTATAGAACTCAATCCTCAAAGTATTCTCTTAACCGACTCAACGCTGTTTTCTCAATTCGGCTGATATAGGAGCGGGAGATTCCAAGCTTACTGGCAATCTCCCGCTGTGTATACTCTTTTCCCTGATACAGTCCATAACGCATAATAATCACCTGACGCTCTCTGTCAGATAAAATCTCCCCTAACAATTCATAAACTTTCTTTGTATCATCTTTTAGACCGATCTGTTCAAAAGCTTCCGGCTCTCCACTTTCTATAATATCCAGAAGCTGTATTTCATTTCCTTCTTTGTCAGTCCCGATCGGTTCGTAATAAGAGCTTTCCCTCTGCAGCTTTTTCTTCACTCTCATGTACATGAGGATTTCATTTTCCACACACCGTGCTGCATAAGTCGCCAGCTTGCTCGCCTTTTCATGGTTAAAGGTATCCACGGCCTTGATCAGCCCGATCGTTCCAATGGATATCAGTTCCTCCATATCGTCTTCCTGGGACTGATACTTTTTCACAATATGAGCCACAAGACGCAGATTATATTCTATGAGGATCTGACGTGCCTTTTCATCCCCTTCCTGCAGCTTTCGTAAATACAACCTTTCATCTTCCGCTGTAAGGGGTTTGGGAAAAGCCTTCAAAAAAAGACACCTCAGTGCAGATTTTATACATCCTATGTAAAAATCTGCCCGAAAGTGCCTTTCCACTTGAAAAGAAATGTCAAGTTCCGTTTTTTCTTATGTTCTGTATCTTGATATTCTCGATATCCGAGATATAATTTAACCTGTTGTGCTGATTTTCCTTGGAGACTCTATGGGGTGGATGGGAATGTTTTTTGTGGTTATCCCGTGTTTATGTATTGCTCTTGCCATTAGTCTTGTGATATATGGCATCTGGAGAAAACGAAATCATTTACCCTGCACTCGTACATTCATATTTGCTGTACTATTGATACTTGTTCCGATTGCATTTATTGCATTTTTCTTCTTGGGTGGAATACTCGGTCTTGGT
>JAFYTM010000072.1 GCA_017558865.1 Lachnospiraceae bacterium | reverse complement strand
GTGGACACGAATGGTGATCCAATCAAACCACAGATCCGTATCTTCAAAAACGGAACAGAGGAAACAGATGTTACTTCTTATGTAAGCTGGGGAGATTTTAGTAACAATCAGATCAGTGCGAAGATAGACCTTCCATATGATGATACAGGAAACAGTGAGATTGTATACCAGATTCAGGCATCGTATATGGATGGTTCAGGAAATCGACTGGAGTGGAACGGTGCGAATGATTCTTTTCACTCCGTAACACAGGAGAATGGTTACAAAAGCGGAAACATCATTTTGGATAATCTGGCACCGGAATTTACAGGATATGATACTGCAGGGGATACTGATAAAATGATCGGAACGATTCCTGTTTATCAGAATAAAGGGACTGACGGAGATGTGACTGTGACGTTTACCGTGGAAGATACCGAGCAGTATTGGAATCCTCAATCTGTGAAGCTGGAGATTTTTGATATTGTGAATCAAAAAGTGGTGAATATTCAGGGGGACAATGCCCTGATCGACTGGAGCGGCAGTGTGGGATCTGTTCATACTGGTAAATATACTTTTTCAGGAGAAAGTGAAAAGGCTTCGGAGTACAGAGTAAAGATATCTTATACAGATAAAGCCGGCAATGTACAGATTCTTGATCAGGATTCTCCGTTGATGATCGGAACGATGACGAATGGTGTATATACCAGTGAACGGTTTATCCTGGATCATAAAACACCGGAATTGGAGTTTTCCAAAAGCAGTCCGGTGCAGGTACTGAATGATATTGCTTACTATGGAGATTCTTTTTACGTTTCTTTCTCTATTAAAGAAGATTATGCAGTATTTGCCAATGGCAGGGATATTACCGAAGGCCTGGAAGATTGTGTATTGGAGCTTTACAAAGACAACCAGCAGATTGCCATGCCGGAAGTAGCATGGATGAGAGATGGAACGCTTTACAAAGGTTCTTTTCAGATTAAAAAAGATACTATTGCACACAGTACCGATGGTAATTATCAATTCAAAGTCGTTTATCAGGATTGTGCGGACAATGAGATCAGCGGAAGCAGTCCTGTGATGGTATTGGATACGATTGCGCCGGAGATTGCGGTATCCTATGAAGCAATTCAGGGAGATAAGGTAATACAGAATAGCTACAATGGGCGTGATTATTATGGTCAGCCTGTGAAAATGGTATTAAGTGTAAGAGAAGTCAATGGACGTTATCAGGAGCTTCAGGATGTGTTGGAGACATCGGTGGTTAACGATATCAATGGTACGGCTTTGACTGGAAGTTTTCAGAATTCGGTAGCATCGATTGATCCGGACAGTCGAACAAATGGCAATGGAAGAGTATGGGAATTCAATTTGTCGACGGATGCCAATTATACGATTCCATTACGTTACACAGATCTGGCTGGAAATACAGTTGTATATGACGCAGAAAAAGTGACCATAGACAAGACAGAACCGACATTTACACTGGATTATAAAGTGGGTGCTTCCGGCTTTTTGGATGCGGTCAATTATAAAGATTTTGGATTTTTGTTTGCGGATGGCAAACTTACGATCAAAGTCACAGCTTCTGATCAGACTGCAGGTATTCATAGGATCTGGTATACAGTGACCGATGAGGATGGAAAGGTAACCAAACTGGAAAAGGAGTTTGTTCCGTCTGCATCGAATGTATATGAAGTTGTGATTCCATTGGAAAAATCTGACTTTAAAGGAAGTATTCTGGCAGAGGTATACGACTGGTCTGCGAATACACTGAATCAGGAAAGAGGGCATATCGTAGAAAGTGCAGACCGGCACAGCAGTATCGGAAGTGCTGTCATTACAACATTGACCAGTGCCAGCCGTTCAGTGGGAGGAGAAGAATATTATAATACAGATGTAAAATTCAATCTGACCTTCAAGGATACCTATTCTGGTCTGAGAAAATGGTCTTATACAGGTGGAAAGACATTGTCTGATTCTATGGATTATGCACAGGCGGCAGGAGATGATCTGACACAGATTCCGGCTGAGGCGATCACTTATGAATATTCACAGGATCTGACATTGTCGGCATCTTCCAACAATGAGAATGACATTAAGGTAACTGCAGAATTTACGGATAATGCAGGTCATACCGGAAGTGTGGAACAGATGTATCATATTGATGTGACTGCGCCTGTTATTACCGTAGAATATGATCTGAATGCACCGTCAAATGAAAAGTTTTATAACCAGACGCGAACGGCAACTGTGAC
>JAFYTM010000071.1 GCA_017558865.1 Lachnospiraceae bacterium | reverse complement strand
TTCTTCCTCAGAGCAGTCTGGAGCAGGTGAAGAATGTTTCAGGTATTGAGGTGGTAGGTGTTTCCACAGTCAGAGATGCCCTGCGGGTGATTGCATAAATTTGCAAAAATTACTTTGAGTTTTTGCAAAAACTTCTTGACGCCTGTCGAAATATATGCTATATTATCTAGGTGTCAAAGATACAGGGATATAGTTCAGTCGGTAGAACGTTGGTCTCCAAAACCAAATGTCGAGGGTTCGAGTCCTTCTGTCCCTGCTGAAAGCTTCGGAATAACGGTTCCGAAGCTTTTTTTTTCAAGAATAGTGCTAAGAAGAGGTAGCGTAAGATGATTAGAAAAATACTGCTTACAGGCTGTCTGATCGGTATGATGGCAGTGCTGGGAGGCTGTCAGAAAACAGATACAGAGGTAAGTACGGATAATGTAACAGAAAGAGAGCCGGAAGAGACGAAAGACCGTTTGAAAACAATCGAAAAGACAGAAAAGATATTGATTGGTATCTCTCCGGACTATGCACCGTTTGCATTTTCGGTGGATCAGGGTGATGGATCATCTTTGATTGCAGGTGCAGATGTGGAACTGGGCAGATATCTTGCAGAAGGACTTGGAGCGGAAGTGGTATTCTGTGAGATGGAATTTGAAGAGTGTCTGAAAGCAGTAGAGGAAAGAACTGTAGATATGGTTCTTCTGGGGATGCTGCCAAAAGCAGAACGCAGGAATCGGATGGATTTTACAGACGCATACTATGTACCGGGAAAACAGGTTGTGATGGTGCAGAAAAGCAGGAAAATGGAGTTTTCTGATAAGGAGTCACTCAAAGAGAAGACACTTGCGGCACAGTATGGAACGCTGCAGGCTCAGTTGATCACAGAGCAGCTTCCGGAAAGCTATATGCAGCTGAGTGATGACGTTGCAGGTGCGGTATTAAAGCTTCGTATGGGAGCTGTGGATGGGATCGTAGTGGATCTGGCGGTGGCAGAAGAACTGGTTAAGCAATATACAGATATAACGGTGTCTTCATTGTCGCTTGAATGGGTATCAGAAGGTATTGTTGCAGGTGTTGTGAAGGAGCAGCCGCAGCTGCTTGCAAAAATCAATGAGCTTCTCTTAGGTGTGCAGAAAGAAAAGCTTTATTATGAATGGCTGGATGGAGCGCATAAGCAGGCGGCATCACTTTCCGGCAAATAGAACGAGAGGCTATCTTTTTTCTTATATAAATGTTATAATCACTACTATGGGTGATAACTATTTACATCGGAGAATGTATGGAGGAAGTATTATGGCACCATTAACGGTAAGCCCGGCTGATGAAAAGAGAGTTAAGGGAATGGGTTTTCTGAACAATAAGGGGACCGACAATTTTAATGCACGCGTAATCACTGTGAACGGCAAATTGAATGCGGCTCAGCTTGCATGTATAGCAGAGGCTGCAAAGAGATTTGGCTGTGGAGAAGTGGCGTTCACGACCCGTCTGACTGCAGAGGTGATTGGGATTCCATACGATAAGATCGAAGAATTTCAGGCATTTATCGCACAGGAGGGACTTGTAACCGGTGGAACTGGTCCGAAGGTCCGTCCAGTGGTATCCTGTAAGGGAACGACCTGTCAGTATGGACTTCTGGATTCCTATGGCCTGGCAAAGGAGATCCATGAAAGATTTTACA
>JAFYTM010000070.1 GCA_017558865.1 Lachnospiraceae bacterium | reverse complement strand
TGTAAAAACGACCGGCAAACGACCGATAAACTCCGGAATCATACCAAAATTTCGGATATCCTCCACGGTAACTTTTCGGATCAGATTTTTCTCATTGTCATACTTATCCTTCAGATCCGCACGGAATCCGATCGAAGACTGCTTATTCAAACGTTCCTTAATGATATCCTCCAGATCCGGGAATGCACCTCCGCAGATAAACAAAATGTTTTTTGTATTGATCGTCTCCAGTGGAACCATTGCATTCTTGCTGTTCGCTCCTACCGGGACTTCGATCTGTGCACCCTCCAGAAGCTTCAGCATTCCCTGCTGCACAGACTCTCCGCTTACATCTCTGTGATGCGTATCCTTCTTCTTCGCAATCTTATCGATCTCATCGATAAATACAATTCCGCGCTCCGCTTTTTCTACATCATTATCTGCTGCTGCCAGAAGCTTGGACAGCACACTCTCAATATCATCCCCGATATATCCGGCTTCTGTCAAAGAGGTAGCATCCGCAATCGCAAGCGGAACATCCAAAAGCTTCGCAAGCGTCTTGACCAGATAGGTCTTGCCGCTTCCCGTTGGTCCGATCATCAGCATATTCGATTTTTCAATCTCAATATCATCGGCATCTGTCCCTGCTGCCACACGCTTATAGTGATTGTATACCGCTACAGAGATCACCTTTTTCGCCTTCTCCTGACCGATCACATATTCATCCAGACTGGCTTTAATCTTATGGGGTGCCGGTATCGAACGTATATCAAATTCTTTCTTTGCCTCTGCCTGTTTTTCCGTTGCTTTCTTTTTCACCTTCTGACGTTTTGGAATCATGTTCTGCAGATCCGTCAGATTGATCATGCTGATATTCGGCATTTTGGAAAAATCCATCTTTGTATAATCAATATTGCTGCTGCTCATCATATCCATCGTACGCTGCATACATTCAGAACAAATACTGATATCCTGCGTCAGACGAATCATCTTTCCCGTCTTACTCTCCGGACGATGACACATAAAACAGACATCTTCATAATCACTTTCCTTTGTATCCTGCTCCTGGTTCTCCAGTTCTATATCTTTATTTTCAATATCCATGTATCTACTATTCTCCTCTTTTCTAATGTATAGATTATATTACATCGTCCCTCTGTGGACAAGTAAACTTTTCGTAAACGCATCAGGGCAGCTGCATATCTGCCGCTGCCCTTTCATCTTTATTTCACGCCTGCTTCCTTTGCACTGATCAACGTCAGGTTTAATGTAATCTCCGTATAATCTGTCTCATTCTTCCTCTGAATGGTAATCGGAACGGTCTCACCTGCTGAATAATAACTCAAAGCTGCTTTCAGCTGATCCATTCCGGAGATGCTGGAGCCATCCAGTTTCGTAATAATATCTCCTTTACGAATACCTGCTCTCTCTGCCGCACCACCTTCCACTACCGTGCTCACATAAGTTCCTACCGGCATTCCATAGTTTATAGATGCTTCTTCTGTCACATCAACACCAGTAATTCCCAGATATCCCCGATCCTTTTCCGCTACCTGATCTCTGGTAACCTTATTCATCAGATCACCAATAATCGATTCCACATCTGTGATCGGAATCGCATATCCCATACCTTCTACCTCTTCTGAAATGAATTTTACAGAATTGATACCAATCAGCTCTCCATTTCCATTCAAAAGAGCACCTCCGCTGTTTCCCGGATTGATCGCTGCATCGGTCTGGATCAGTTTATTTGTAATCGTCTGTCCATCTGCCTGAACACTGACTTCACGATTCAATGCGCTGACAATACCAGAGGTCACGGACAAACCATAGCCATAGGCATTACCAATCGCAACCACCGGCTCACCTATCTTTAATGCACGAGAATCACCAATCGTCGCAATCTTGATAATTTCTCTTGTTTCCTGAGGAATATCACTCAGCCGTACTGCGATGACAGCCAGATCTTTGCTTGGTTCCGTACCTTTTACCTTTGCAGAGATGACATTGTTCTCATCTGCTGCTTCTCCGTCAGAATTAAAATACACACTGATCTCTTTTGCATTTGAAATTACATGATTATTGGTCACGATCAAAAGCTCCGTTTCATTCTGTCCAATAATAATACCGGAACCGCTGGACTGACTTTCCTGCTCATAGGTTCCAAAAAATGTACGAAACTCCTGACTTCCAATATTGGTAATGGATACCACAGACGGCATACAGTTATCTACAATACCAGACACATCATACACATCCGCGCCGCTTCCCGGGGATGCTGCTGAAGCAGATGGTGTATTCGTCTTACTTAACTCCACATCCGAAGTCTCCGCCTCCAGAATCACCTGATCTCCAAAATAAGTTCTGCCCAGATAATTCGTAGCCATGAAAGCCGCACTGGATACACTTCCAAATACAACTGACAAAATCACACACTTGGCAACAATTCTTGCGAATTTCCCCTTTTTCTTTTTTTTCGGCTGATCCATCATTCCTGATGAATCATAGTGTACATAGCTGCTGCCTGTATCATAATAACCGCCATAACTGGTTCGGTTGTCTCTGTCATCATACATACGCCTGATCTCCTCTCATTTTTCTCTTATTTTTCCTTGAATGTTTATAATATATCAGGGAATTGTGATAGATTTGTGATTAAATCTTTAAAAATCTTTAAAAAGGGTGTATACTATTATATTGAAAACGGAATTAAAAAGAAAGGATTATTTTACATGAAGAAAAAAGCATTACTTATTTTCCTGTCTGCAGTACTGACCTGCGGTACACTGGCAGGATGCGGAAGCAAAGAAGAACCTGCAGCACCTGTTGTAACAGATATCTCCAAAGAGGAAGAAAAGACCGAAGAGGAGCCGGAAGTTGTTGAAGAAGAGCCGGAAGTCGTTGTTGAAGAAGAGAACCGCGAAGGTATGTACCGCAGCGAGCTGACCAACGAGTGGATCGATGAGTCCCTCCAGAATCAGCGTCCGGTAGCGATTATGGTTGACAACGAACTGACTGCACTGGATCACTATGGTATGACTCAGGCTGACATCGTATATGAGATGATGAACAGTACTGCCAACGGCGAGGTTACCCGTTTCATGGCACTGGTAAAGGACTGGGGCAGCATCACCCGTTTCGGAAGTATCCGAAGTGTACGTCCAACCAACTTCATGATCGCACCGGAGTACAATGCCGTTCTGGTTCACGACGGCGGTCCATTCTATATTGATCCATACAAAAAGAATCCTTGGGTCAACAATTTAAGCGGTGGATTTAAACGTATCGACAATGGTAAGTCCAGAGAATTTACGGAATATGTAACCACCGGTGAGATTGCATCCAGACTGAAATCTGCAGGCTACACCAGCGAGTACAACGAATATTATCAGGGCGCACACTGGCAGTTCGCAAGCGAGGCGAATCCGGTAGATCTTTCCAAAGCTTCCGATTCCATTGCAGCTACTTTGGTAGATCTTCCATTCCCTCACAACAATTCTCAGCTGGATTATGATGCAGCAAGCAATACATATCTGTATTCCGAGTATGGTAAGAAACACATTGACCTGGAGAACGGCAATAAACAGCTTGCATTCACCAACGTCCTTCTGCAGTGTGCAGAGCATCATCAGTATGATGCAAACGGTTATATGCAGTTCAACATCATCAATGCAACCGGCAAAGGATATTACATCACCGGCGGAAAAGCAATTCCGGTCACCTGGAAGAAAGGCCACGATATGGATCCTACCACATTCTATGATGCAGCAGGCAATGAGATCACTCTCAACACCGGTAAAACTTATATCGGA
>JAFYTM010000069.1 GCA_017558865.1 Lachnospiraceae bacterium | reverse complement strand
TCATCCGCCTCCTGCGTTCCAAGCCAGAAGCCGAGCAGACTGACCACACTGCTCCCCGCATCACTCAGATTGTTAAATGCATCCGCTGCGATCGCCATACTGCCGGATAAGGTTCCTACAATAAACTTCCCAAGGAACAAAATCACGTTACAGATAATCCCTACCATTCCTGCCAGATGCCCAACTTTCGCACGTCCTGCCGGCTGCTCCACATCTACATTTTTCAAAAAACATTTCATCAATATTCCTGTCATATACATTCACTCCATATTTCTATATCGTTTCCAGTATAATCCAGAAAAATCAAAAAAACAATCCCGGGATTCCCACTTTCATAAACGCAGACATCAAACAGACACCCGCCGCTCCTGCTTCCAGACAGCTCCTCCTGTTCTCCTGATTGACCCCGCCGATCGCATAGACCGGTATATCCACCGAATGACAGACCTCCTCTAAAAATGAAAGCCCCCGAGGCGGTACGCCTTTCTTGCAGTCCGTGGTGAAAATATGTCCTGCCGTCACATAAGAAGCGCCCCCTTTCCAGGCGGATACCGCTTCTTCCACGGAATGCGTGGACACTCCCAACGTATCAAATCTCTTCCTCTGTTGGTCATTCATGTTCAGGAACGCCTGTATGGGAAGGTGAATTCTGTGAATACCCAGACGCAGCGCCGCATCCATATACGTATGCAGAATCAACGGCACCTGTCTGTCTTCACAGATCTTTTTTACCTGCCTTGCCAGACCTTCATATTCCGCCTCCGGCAGATCCTTTTCCCGGAGAATGACAGCCGACACACCCGCAGATGCTGCTCTTTCCACCTGTTCCAGAAAACGCACCCCGGAAAGCCTGCGGTTCGTTACACAAATCACATTACACATAGACATAATCATTCAAGACCGGCTGTAGCCCTTCCGCAGAAATATCCTGATACATCTGTCCAAAACTTCTGTTATCCGATATCTCAAACTGCTCATCGCCGGCATCTGTCCTCTCTTCTCCTTTGTATTTGCTCTCATGGTCACCAATACCGGTAGACACACCCGCAGACACCTTCGTGGCTGCAATCTTCACAATGCCATCCCGGAAATGTTTGTCCTCACGGGAAGACACGGTGATTCCCACATAAGGCAGAAAAATACGATAGGCACAGATGACCTGGCAAAGCTCCTTTTCATGAACATCCAGCGGACTGATTTTATCATTGTTGATGATGGGACGAAGCCTCGGACAGGACAGAGAATACTCCACATGGGGATATTTCCGCTGCAGATAATATACATGCAATGCCGAAGCAAGGGCATCCTTCCGAAAATCCGCCAACCCCAAAAGTGAGGAAAATGCCACGCCTCTCATGCCGCCCCGGATCGCACGCTCCTGCGCATCAAACCGGTACGGGAATACTCTCTTATGTCCCAGCAGATGCAGTGTCTCGTACCTGTCCGAATCGTAAGTCTCCTGGAATACGGTCACATAATCTGCCCCACACTCATGCAGATAATGGTATTCGTCCGTATTGACCGGATAAATCTCCAGCCCCACATTCCGAAAATAGTTTCGCGCCGTCTTACAGGCTTCCCCGATATACTCCACATCGCTCATACTGCGGCTTTCTCCAGTCAGCAGCAGGATCTCCTCAATGCCAGAGTCTGCAATGATCTTCATCTCCTTTTCGATCTCTGCCGGGGTCAGCTTTTTCCGCATGATATCGTTATAACAGTTAAACCCACAGTACACACAGTAATTCTGGCAGTAATTCGCGATATACAGAGGCGTGAACAGATACACCGTGTTGCCAAAATGCCTGCTGGTCTCTATCTTCGCTTTTGCAGCCATTTCCTCCAGATGGGGCAGTGCTGCCGGAGAAAGGAATGCTTTCAAGTCCTCCACACTGCAGGTGTCATGCATCAGTGCACGGCGCACATCTGCATCTGTATACTGATTGTAATCATAAGACTGCATCTCTCCCAGCACCTTCTGCATAATATCAGAAGAAATCTGTTCCATCCCTTCCATATATTCCATGTGATTCGTTCGGCTGGATGGATCCCGCTCCAAACGATGCTTTTTCTCCAGTGCCTTTTGACCCAGCTTTGCCGAGTCTACAAAAAACAGGTTTTCAGACATCTTTCCATCACCCCTAGTCTCTTAAAAATCCTGTCAACGGGTCAGATGCGGATGCACCGCGTTCCAGCACCCGTCCAAGTCCGGACAGATACGCTGCCCTTCCTGCCTCGATTGCATTTTTAAAGGCACCAGCCATAGCCGGGATATCACCGGCCGTTGCAATCGCAGTATTTGCCATGATCGCCGCGACACCCATCTCCATTGCCTCACAGGCCTGAGACGGGCGGCCGATCCCTGCATCCACAATGATCGGAAGATCGATCTCATCAATCAATATTTGAATAAATTCCCTTGTAGCCAGACCTTTGTTTGAACCAATCGGAGATGCCAGCGGCATGACCGCTGCAGCACCTGCATTGACCAGATCACGGGCTGTGTACAAATCCGGATACATATATGGGAGCACAACAAATCCTTCCTTTGCCAACAGTTCCGTTGCACGCACGGTCTCCACATTGTCCGGCAGCAAATACTTGCTGTCCTTCATAATCTCTACCTTTACAAAATTTCCGCACCCGATCTCCCTTGCCATCCTCGCAATACGGACCGCTTCCTCTGCATCCCTCGCTCCGGAGGTATTTGGAAGCAGTGTCACATGCTTTGGTATGTAATCCAGAATATTTTCATTTTTCTTCGTATTTGTTCTGCGGACTGCCAGCGTAATGATCTCTGCTCCCGCATGTTCCACTGCCGCCTTGATCAGTTCCATGGAATATTTCCCGGACCCCAGGATAAAACGGGAACCAAATTCTCTGCCGCCAAGTACAAATGTATCGTTTTTCATCATTTTATTCTCCTTTGATAATCAGTTCTAATATTTTATTCGCCTGATGCGCCGCACAGAGCATGACCCGAGGAGCCATCAGACCACCGCATTGCTCAACATCCGAAATGCCGTCTCCACACAAATAATAATGTGACATTACCTGTCTGGTCTGAATAAGATTGCTGTCTCCGTAACCAGCCATACCGGATGCTCCCACCAGATATTTCTCTGGAAAATGTGTCAGCACGCAGTTCGTCAGCATCGCCTTCTCCTCCGGCACATCGAATGCCTCACAGATATATTGTTCATCCTTTAACAAAACCGGAATATTTTCCTCTGTCATCCTCACAAAATCCACCCGGATCTCCAGATATGGATTGATCTCCAGAAGCTGTTCCTTCAAGGCATCCGGCTTTGGCATGCCCAACTGCCAAAGCCCATACTGCTGCCGGTTTAGATTCGTCAGATCCACGCAGTCAAAGTCGATCAGATGCAGCCCGCCGATCCCGCACCGCGCCAACGCGAATGCAATATGAGAACCAAGCCCACCAAGGCCGCAGACCGCCACCCGCGCCTGCCCAAGCTTATCCTGTACCTTCTTCGTATGCCGAAGCCTCAGTGCCTCGTCTATTTCCTCCCTGGAAGGAATCTTCATCCGGTCAGCCTCCTCCCACAAAGCTTACGATCTCCAGAACATCTCCGTCCTGTAAGACCTTCGTATCATATGCTGCTTTTGGTACGATCTCACCGTTACACTCTACCGCAAGTCTTGCCGGCTGATAGCCTTCCTGTACCAGATAGGCTGACAATGTCATTCCCTGTACTTTTACGATTTTTCCGTTGATCTTGATCATGCCTGTGCCTCCTTATTATGTAAATAATCTCTCGGAATCTTTATGCCAGTAAAATCAAGGCTTTCAGATTCCTTTTTTATTGAAATCCCCCACTTTTTATCAAAAAACGCTTGACAAATCGCCAAAAATCTGCGGCGAAGCCGATTGAATATATTTTATTTTTTCGACTGGAGGCGTT
>JAFYTM010000068.1 GCA_017558865.1 Lachnospiraceae bacterium | reverse complement strand
GCATATTCTGTTCATACAAAGCAGGATCTTTTGCAAGATCATCCAATGCTTTACGGTAGGTTCTCGCAACCGTCGCCACATACAGAGCCGTCTTCATTCTGCCTTCAATCTTCAGACTGTCTACACCGGCACCGATCAGATCCGGCAGATGCTCAATCATGCACAGATCCTTGGAATTGAAAATATAGGTTCCCCGCTCATTCTCATAGACCGGCATATACTCTCCCGGTCTGGTCTCTTCCACCACTGCATATTTCCAGCGACATGGATGGGTACACGCTCCTCTGTTGGCGTCTCTTCCTGTAAAGAAATTGCTGAGCAGACATCTTCCTGAATAAGAAATGCACATAGCACCATGTACAAATGTCTCAATCTCCAGTGTATCCGGAATATTGTCCCGGATTTCCCGGATCTCTTTCAGGGAAAGTTCCCTTCCTGTCACCACACGGGTCGCCCCCTGTGCTCCCCAGAACCGGAACGTCATATAATTCACATTGTTTGCCTGCGTCGAGATATGAATATCAATCTCCGGGCACACCTCTCTTGCAATACTGAACATTCCCGGATCTGAGATGATCAGTGCATCCGGTCCGATCTCTTTTAATTCCTGAAAATACGCTCTTGCTCCATCCAGGTCATCATTATGTGCCAGAATATTGGCAGTTACATAAACCTTTACATCATGTTCGTGAGCAAAACGGATACCCTCCGCCATCTCTTCCATGGAAAAATTCTTTGCTTTGGCACGAAGTCCAAAAGCTTCCCCGCCGATATATACGGCATCCGCGCCAAATATGACTGCCACCTTCAGCACTTCCAGGCTGCTTGCCGGGATCAAAAGTTCCGGATGTCTGTTCATTCTAGTCCTCTTTTCCAGACTCATCACTGCTTAATTCCTGACACTTACGGTCACTCCATCTCCAAGAGGCAGAATCGATGTCGTAAGTTCTTCACAATGAGTCAATTCATATAAATATTCTCTCATTCGCGCATGGATCGTTCGATTCCTGCGCTCCACTGCAAAACGGGATTCAATAATGTCCCCGTCCTGCAGTACATTATCTGATACCAGGATTCCTCCCGGCTCCAAAAGCCTTAATAACTCCGGCAGATAGTATATATACTGTCCTTTTGCAGCATCCATAAAGATAAAATCATAAGTTCCTTTCAGACCCTTCAGTATCTCCATGGCATCCCCCTCCAGAAGAGTGATCCTGTCCTGCTTACCGGCACGGATAAAATTCTCTCTGGCAATAGGTATCCGCTTTTCATACTTCTCAATCGTTGTAATCTTACAGGCTTCCGGAGCATATTCACTCATCAGAATTGCTGAAAATCCAACCGCAGTCCCGACCTCCAGAATCCGCACTGGACGGTGGGATTTCAAAAGAAATTTTAAAAAGCTCTGCATCTCCCTGCGGATAATGGGAACATAATTCTGCAATGCTTCCTGTTCAATCTGATCCAGGATCTCTGTATTGCCAGGATTCAGCGAATTGATATAAGCATTCATTCTCTCATCGACAATCATTCTTTCTCCTCTTCTTCTCCTGCCATGACTCTCATCATCTCCCTTGGAGTCATGGACGTGTTCAGAATGTAAGTACCTGATTTCAAATCTTCCTCATATCCATTCAGCTTGATCTGGATCTGAAACACCTTGGCATCCTTCACCAGTCCCTTTCGTTCAAGAAAGGATGCAATCTCCTTTGGCTTCACACCCTTGGATAATGTTACACTGATATCTCTGCCCGGTGCCGCTTCTATCGCAGCATCTGATACAACGCTGTAACTGTACAGATAGGAATATTCGCCTACGCGATAGATGCCAATGATAACCAGCACGGTAATGGCCAGACGCAGGACAAAAAGTGCTGTTGACAGCATTGCTTTCTCTGCCTTCATGAATGTGTATCTCCTTGTTTCCTATACCTCCATAATGATCGGAAGTATCATAGGATTTCTCTTTGTCTTCTTACGAATATAATCTCCCAGAGCATCCTTCATGGTATTTTTCATCTTACCCCAATCAGTAATATTGCGATCCAGACAGCTATCCACTGCATCGTAGACAACCGCGCGCGCCTGCTCCATGAGATCCTCGGATTCTCTCACATATACAAAACCACGGGATACGATATCCGGTCCGGAAAGCAGCATATTGCTTCCTTTTTCCAGAGTGAGAACGATGATCATAATACCATCTTCCGCCAGATGCTGACGATCCCGCAATACAATATTTCCAACATCTCCCACACCAAGTCCATCCACAAAGATCGCACCTGTGTGTACTTTATCTACCACTTTTGCCGATTCCTGATCCATCTCAATCACATCACCGGACTGCATGACGAAGATATTCTCCTTTGCAATGCCAAGCTGATTTGCAATCTTCGCCTGTGCCTTCAGATGACGATATTCTCCATGCACCGGAATCGCGTATTTCGGACGAACCAGTGAATAGATCAGTTTGATTTCTTCCTGACAGGCATGACCGGACACATGTGCATCCTGGAAAATTACATTTGCTCCCTTTGCAGACAGATCATTGATCACTTTTGACACAGCTTTTTCGTTTCCTGGAATCGGATTGGAACTGAAGATCACCGTATCTCCAGGCATGATACGGACTTTGCGATGCAGTCCCTGTGCCATCCTGGATAAAGCTGCCATAGACTCTCCCTGGCTTCCCGTTGTGATCAGAACCGTGGATTCCGGCGGATAATTGTTCAGTCTCTCAATGTCAATGAGAGTATTGTCCGGAATCTGAATATATCCAAGCTCCACAGCGGTTGTGATGACATTCACCATACTGCGGCCTTCCACAACTACCTTTTTGTTATGCTTATATGCAGAATTGATAATCTGCTGCACACGGTCTACATTGGATGCAAAGGTTGCAACGATGATACGGGAATTACAATACTCCGTAAACAGCGCATCCATCGTCCTTCCTACAGTCTTCTCAGACTGAGTCACACCCGGACGTTCTGCATTGGTACTGTCACACATCAGTGCCAGTACACCTTTTTTTCCGATCTCTCCAAAACGCTGCAGATCAATACTGTCTCCATACACCGGTGTATAATCCACTTTAAAGTCTCCGGTATGAACTACAATACCCGCCGGAGAATAGATTGCCAATGCAGATGCATCTGCAATACTGTGATTGGTCTTAATGAATTCAATCCGGAACTGTCCCAGATTGATAGACTGACCATGCTTCACTACTTTACGCTTGGTCGTTTTCAGCATATTGTGCTCTTTTAATTTGCCCTCAATCAGAGCGATCGTCAGTTTTGTCGCATAGATCGGCACATTGATATCCTTCAGAACATACGGAAGTGCGCCGATATGATCCTCATGTCCATGTGTAATCACAAAACCTTTCACTTTACTCTGATTCTGTTTTAAATAAGAAATATCCGGGATCACCAGGTCAATACCCAGCATATCATCCTCCGGAAATGCCAGCCCGCAATCCACGACAATAATACTGTCTTCAAATTCGAAGGCAGTAATGTTCATTCCGATCTGTTCCAGTCCGCCCAACGGAATGATGCGTAATTTTGAATGATTCACGTTTTTCAAAAAAATAACCTCCTGTTTACTTCACGTCTGCTTTTTTTCGACAGTCCGCGCAATAACCATAGAGTTTTACGTCATGATCCTGAATCTGAAATCCAGTCTGTTCCTCCATCCTCTTCTCAAACTCTTCCAGCAGGTCTCCCTGAAAGGATGTAACCTTACCACATTTCACACATATCAGATGATGATGATGATGGCCATCCTCGTCTTCAAAGACATTTCCCAACTCATAGCGCACATATCCATCATCCAGATAAATTCGATCAATGATCTTCAACTCCAGCAGCAGCTGAACTGTCCTGTACACTGTGGCGAGTCCAATCTCCGGATTCTCCACTTTTACCAGATCATAAATCTCTTCTGCAGTCAGATGACTGTCTGCTTTCTGCGAAAGTACCGTCAGCACTGCGAGCCGCTGTGTCGTTACTTTCAGTCCTTTCTCCCGAAGCAGATTTTCAAAACTTTTTCTGTCCAACTGCATAAAAACCTCCTATTTTTCGATGTCTACATCGTCCAGAAGCTGCTCAAAAATAGTCAAAAGAGCATCCAACTCCTGCTCATCCTCCACGATCTCGTAGAGACTTTCTTTTTCTTCGTCCTCTGCCATATCCTTCAGAATCAGACATTCGCCATCTTCCTCTTCTGAATCTGTTACCAGAAGATAATTCATACCGTTGACGCGGGTCTGTTCCAACACATAGAACTCTGCCGCTTCCCCGTTCTCATCCTGAAATATAAGTTTTTCCATTGATTCTCACTCCCTGAGACTTTTCGAATCCAGATATCCCTGCAGAATAAATACCGCTGCAATCTTATCTACGTATTCTTTTCTGTTTTCTCTTCGCACACCGCTTTCCATCAGTGTACGGTTCGCTTCTACAGTTGTCAGACGCTCATCCCACATGACAACAGGCAGACCTGTCCGCTTTTTCAGCATCTCTGCAAATTCCAGCGATTTCTCAGCTCTGTCCCCTATCGTATTATTCATATTCTTTGGAAAACCCAGTACAATCTCTTCTACTTCATATTCTTCGCAGAGTGCTTTAATCCTGGCAAGCGTCTGGCGAAGCTTGTTCTCCTGTGTTCTGCAGATCGTCTCGATTCCCTGTGCTGTCAAAAGAAGTGCATCACTAATCGCGACTCCCACTGTCTTAGAGCCGTAATCCAGTCCCATAATTCTCATCTGCTGCTATTCCTTCTTTTCCACATAGACCCTCAGAAGTTCTTCCACCAGTTCATCACGCTCCACCTTCATAATCAGGCTTCTTGCACCCTTGTGACTGGTGATGTACGTAGGATCTCCTGACATAATATATCCCACGATCTGATTCACCGGATCATAACCCTTTTCGGTCATAGCCTGATAAACCAGATGCAGGACTTCTGAAACTTTCAGTTCCTGATCCGACTGAATTTTAAAATACTGCGTATTTTCCAATTTTTTCATATCGCCACGTCCTCAACTGTAGTATATTCCTAGTTTACTATAATCCTGCATCAAATTCAATGCTTATTTTCTGACAGGTTTTCCACATAGTGTGTCCGCATTCAGG
>JAFYTM010000067.1 GCA_017558865.1 Lachnospiraceae bacterium | reverse complement strand
CATTTATCGCACAGGAGGGACTTGTAACCGGTGGAACTGGTCCGAAGGTCCGTCCAGTGGTATCCTGTAAGGGAACGACCTGTCAGTATGGACTTCTGGATTCCTATGGCCTGGCAAAGGAGATCCATGAAAGATTTTACATTGGTTACCGGTCTGTTGTCCTTCCGCACAAATTCAAGATTGCGGTTGGCGGATGCCCGAATAACTGTGTAAAGCCGGATCTGAATGATGTGGGTATTATCGGACAGAGAATTCCGGGATTTGATGCAGAAGCCTGCAAAGGATGTAAGAAATGTGCGATCGAGAAAGCATGTCCGGTAGGTGCTGCAAAGGTAGTGGATGGCAAGATGTTCAGAGATCCGTCTGTCTGCAACAACTGTGGTCGCTGCATCGGTAAATGTCCATTCCATGCAAGTGAAGATGGTACCTATGGTTATAAGATCTATATTGGAGGACGTTGGGGTAAGAAGGTTGCCCGAGGACGTGCTCTTGGAAAAGTATTTACAGACAAAGAAGAGATGATGTCTGTCATTGAAAAAATGATTCTGTTGTTCAGAGAGCAGGGAGTTGGGGGAGAGCGTCTTTCTCAGACGATCGACCGTATCGGGTTTGAAAAGGTAGAAGCTCAGCTGCTTTCGGATGAGATTCTGGCGAGAAAAGAAGAGATTCTTGCGGAAAAATAAATAAAAGGGGTATAACATGCGGGATATCAGGCAAGGTCAGTTTTACAGGCACTTTAAAGATCGTCTCTATCAGGTTGTGGCGGTAGCAGAACATTCCGAGACAGGAGAACAGATGGTGGTCTATCAGGCTCTGTACGGAGATTATCGAATCTATGTACGTCCATATGAGATGTTTTCCAGTGAAGTAGACCATGAGAAGTATCCGGATGTAACACAAAAGTATCGTTTCGAACTGGTAGAGTTTACAAAGAAACAGCCTCAGACAAAAGTGGAAATGCCCGCAGAGGAGCAGCAGAAGGTTGGCGAAGATGTGGTAAATCCGATTCTGATGGAGTTTCTGGAAGCGGATTCTCTGGAAGAAAAGATGCATATTTTGATCTGTAATCGGAACAAAATGGATGACAATCTTCTGAACAGCATTGCGATCTCACTGGATCTGGTTGTCGAGAAAGAGACGGTCAAAGAAAAATACGATGAAATTCTGAATTGTATTTCCATGATGGGAAAGTTTGAATGTAATCGTTTTAGATAAGAGAAAAAACAAAGAGAGGTTTTACAAATGGCAGAAAAAGAATGCAGCAGCACAAGCTGTACACGTGAAAGTTGTGAGGGATGTCCGAGCAAAGACAAACCACAGAGTTTTCTGGTAGACCAGAATGAATTTTCCAATATCAAGCATGTAGTTGGAGTTGTCAGCGGAAAGGGCGGTGTTGGTAAATCCATGGTTACCGCATCTCTGGCAAATATGATGGCCGCACAGGGCTACAAAGTAGGTATTCTGGATGCGGATATTACAGGTCCGTCCATTCCAAAGATGTATGGTCTTCATGGACCGGCACAGATGGAGAATGACTGTATCGTGCCTCTTTTGACAGAGAATGGAGTTAAGGTAATGTCTATCAACTTGCTTCTTCCGGATGAAGAATCCCCGGTTATCTGGAGAGGACCAGTTCTTGCCAATATGGTAAAACAGTTCTGGAGTGATGTTATCTGGGGTGAACTGGACTATCTGTTTGTAGATATGCCGCCAGGAACTGGTGATGTACCGCTTACCGTATTCCAGTCTATGCCGATCGATGGAATTATGATGGTAACATCTCCGCAGGATCTGGTAAGACTGATTGTGAAAAAAGCGTTGAATATGGCGGACAGCATGAAGATTCCGGTACTTGGTCTGATCGAGAATTACAGCTATGTAGTATGTCCGGATTGTGGAAAAGAGTTTAAGATCTTTGGTGAGAGTGAGATCGATGCACTTGGCGAGGAGTTGAACATTCCAGTACTTGGAAAGATGCCGATCGATACGAAGCTGGCTGCATTAGCAGATGGTCTTTTCCATCTGGCTGAAAATGAATATTTATTGCTGGCAGAGACCAGACTGATGTTTCTTTAAGAAATAGAACACGGAGCAATCGCGTTTTGGAAAGACGTGACTGCTCCGTGTTTTTCTATCGGATAATCCAGAAATCTTTTACAACAGCAAAAAATTCTCTCAGGAGATTGGCGGGCTGAGTCGGCAGATCGCTTTTGGCAGGGATGCCGCTGGCATCTTCGTATCCAAGTGTTTCTGCCAGATGCAGAGCACGGCAGATATGAAAATCATTGCTGATGATTCCAACGGAAGAACCTTCCGGAATCCATTTTTGAGAAAATAACAGATTTTCCCGTGTATTGGTAGACTGGTCTTCTTCTATGATGCGCACTGCATCCATTCCGTGACGGATCAGATATTGTTTCATCACAGAGCTTTCTGTACATGGTTCATTGCTGCCCTGTCCGCCTGAGACGATGAAGATCGTATCCGGGTGATCTTCGGAATACTCCAGTGCTTTGTCAAGTCGCAGTGCAAGTGCTTTGCTTGGTCCGCTGGAACGTACATGTGCGCCGAGAATGATCACATAATCCTGTGGGTCAGCAGGCATCTGTACGGATGCCTTTAGAATCATACTCTCCACATAAAGGAAAAAAATCAGACCGATACAAAATAATATAAGACTTCCCATTCGTATCACAGCAGGAACCATCTGCCAGAACCGGAACTTGAACGAAAAGCCAAGTATAAAAAAGGCAGCGGACATCAACGGCCAGATCAGATAGAATGTCGATGTGAAGCCGCTGTATAATAGAAGCATGACAAAATATCCAAGGCATAACACGCCTGCGATCAAACAAAGTAAGGGCATATCAGATTCCTTTCTGAGACCTCTTTGGTCCTGATGATAGATTCAGTGTATCATAAATCTTATGGTTCCGCATCCTATTTTATTCCCTGAATTCCCGGAAGGCTGTGTGTGAAAATCATCCGCCATCTGGTGAATCACGACAGAACGTCCAATGATCTCATGTAATTAAGCCATAAATTGTCTCTTTACAGAGAAACATATGTTTTGTATAATAAAAAAACAGAATATATGTTCGATTGGAGGCTGGGGATTTTATGAATTACAGGATTGATCAGCAGATGAATCTGCAGGAAAAGCTTGAAATTCTTGCAGATGCAGCCAAATATGATGTTG
>JAFYTM010000066.1 GCA_017558865.1 Lachnospiraceae bacterium | reverse complement strand
AGACATTTGTACATGGTGCTATGTGCATTTCTTATTCAGGAAGATGTCTGCTCAGCAATTTCTTTACAGGAAGAGACGCAAACAGAGGAGCGTGTACCCATCCATGCCGCTGGAAATATGCAGTGGTGGAAGAGACCAGACCGGGAGAGTACATGCCGGTCTATGAGAATGAACGGGGAACCTATATTTTCAATTCCAAGGATCTGTGCATGATTGAGCATCTGCCGGATCTGATCGATGCCGGTGTAGACAGTCTGAAGATTGAAGGCAGAATGAAGACGGCTCTGTATGTGGCGACGGTTGCGAGAACCTACCGTAAAGCATTGGATGATCTTGCAAAAGATCCTGCTTTGTATGAACAGAATATGCCGTGGTATCTGGAACAGATCGTGGGCTGTACTTATCGGAATTTTACGACTGGATTTTTCTATGGAAAGCCGGATGAAAGTGCACAGATTTATGACAATAATACCTACGAACAGGGATATGTTTATCTTGGTATCGCAGGAGAGATGGATACAGAAGGCAGAATATCTCTGGAGCAGAGAAATAAGTTCTCGGTAGGTGAAGAAATCGAGATTATGAAGCCGGATGGACGTAATATTCCGGTAACCGTACTTGGAATATTTGACGAAGACGGTAATTCTATGGAAAGTGCGCCGCATCCAAAACAGAAGCTTTGGGTGCAGTTGGGAGAATCGGCAGAAGCGTTTGATATTCTGAGAAGAAAGCAGTAGGAAAATGGAAACGAAATACGATGCCTTTATTTCCTATCGTCATGTTCCGGAGGATATTAAGATTGCCAAAGAGATTCAGCATCAGCTGGAGCATATGCATATTCCCGGGAATTTAGCAAAACAAATAGGAAAGAAAAAAATAGGCAGGATCTTCCGTGACAAGGAGGAACTGCCTATTACCAGTGATATCGCACAGGATATTCAGGAGGCTTTAAGAAATTCTGAATTTTTAATTGTTATCTGTTCGGTTCATACATCGGAGTCGCAGTGGGTACAAAGAGAGATTGCTTCTTTCCTCGAAACACATGATAAGAACAGGGTACTGACCGTTCTGGTGAATGGAGAACCTTATGATGTGATTCCTCCGGTATTGACGGAAGGAATGGAGCCATTATCCTGTGATTATCGAGGTTCGATCCGTCGGGCAAGAAGGGAAGAACTCCCAAGGTTGGCGGCGGCAGTACTGAAATGTAAATATGATGATCTGGTACAGCGTCAGAGACAGTATCAGATGAAAAAATATATCGCAGCGGCAGGAAGTGTTTTTCTTGTGATGTGTACCATTCTGGCGTATTATGCATGGAGCAATGCCAGAATCAGGGAGAGCTATCTGCAGACATTGAAAAATCAGTCCAGGACACTTGCGCTTCAGTCGATGCAGAAATTAAATGAAGGGGATCGTATGCTGGCAATCCAGCTTGCGTTGGCGGCACTTCCTGATGAAGGGAGAGATCGTCCTCTGGTGGCAGAGGCAGAAGCAGCTCTTGCAAGTGCAGTGAATGCGTACATACCCGAAGACAGCACCAATATGGAGGCTGCCTATCGTTTTGAAGCACTGGGAGCTGTTCAGTTTCTGGCTGTGGATGAGGATGGAGACAGTCATTATTTTGCTTATACGGATGATGAGGATAAGGTCTATATCTGGGATACGGATGGTTTTGTGCAGACGGCAGAGTTAGATCTTTCGGACAGTGAGGATCGTTGGCGAATCCGGGATCTGATGATGACAGGCTCGATGATATATGTGCTTTGTACAGATTCTGTTTATTGTGTGGACTGTGAGACGGGCAACATCACATGGCGCTATGAAACAGATGATTACCAGCAGATGACAGGAGAGATTGTCTGCAGCAATCACAAGGGTGAATTGATTGTAAGTTCCTATGATGGAATTTATATATTGAATGAGAGAACGGGAGAACTTCTTGAAAAGATAGAAAATCACGCTCCGGTGGAGCATCTGCCTTTTGAACTGTATGAAACAGCCGGGGCAGAGGTGGAGCAGGTGATTTCTTCGTTGAGCGGAGATCTCTTTTTTTATAGTGAATATACAGAGGATGGTTATAACGTTCAGGTATATGACCGGACAAGCGGCAGAAAACGTCAGCTTCTGGAATCTATATATTCTGTCAGAGATTTTGCATATGATGAGAATGGCTGTCTGCTTGTACTGGGGAACAGAGCTGAGCAGGAAAACAGCTATGATATGTATCTGACAGGTTATACCACGAATTATCATATGGTATCCAGTCAGTCAGAAGTACTGGCGATTGATATCGATTCTGGTCTTGTCAAGTGGGAGCATACGATTCCTTACTGGGTTTCCGGAGAGGAGTGGCTGCTCTGTACAGATCAGATGCTGGATGCTTCTGAGAATACATATTCATCGGTGATCGTAGGCTGTGGCAATATGCTGGATATTCTGGATATGGAAGATGGTGTACGGCGTCATCATTTTGAGATGCCTGGCGGTGTACTGGGAAATGTATATGGCAGTTATACATCGGATGGATTATCCAAACTGCAGCTTGGTCTGAAAAGTGGGGAATGGGTTCTCATTGATTTGCTGGAAGGAACAATGAATGCACAGGTTATGTTTGAACACAATATACAGGAGATATTGTGTCAAAATAACAGGCGTTTTGTATGGAAGATGGCAGATGAAAAGGATGCTTCTGAACTGGATGTATTGATCTGCTATGATTATAATCAGTATGATAAGGACTGGCATGAACTGGGGCAGGAAGAATTGTCCATGTTTGATTCACTGGTTCCTACAGAGGATGGCATTTTGGTCTGCAATGCGTTGGAAGATCAGGAGATTCCGACAGAGGAAGAGGACGTTATCTGGCCGGAACATATTTCTTATGAGCATTACATACCGGTTTCTGTAAAAATTATGGAAGACATGATTCTGGTGGTTGGAGATACAGGAGTTGGAACAAATCTGTATCGTTATCAGGCGCAGGATGGAACTTTGCTTGGAGTGACAAAGCTTCTTTCGGAAGCAAGCGAAGCAGACCGGGTTGAGTTCTTTTTCCCGGATGAGGATCACCTGGTTCTGCAGATTGATCAGAATGTGGTCATGATCCGAACAGAAGAATGGATTGTGACTGCCACGGCAAACGGAATGTACAGTATCTATGAAGATGTGATTTATATGAAATCAGGCGGCTATTATGGAAAACTGGGGTATTTTCCAAGATATTCGCTGGAAGAACTTTGTCAGAAGGCAAAAGAGATTCTGAAAAATGAAACTCTGGATCAAGAGACAAAGTCGTTGTATGGAATGGAATAAGGGGTGAAAGAGAGATAGCATGGAGCAAAGCAAAAAATATGATGTTTTTATCAGTTACAGTTCCAAAGACAGTAAGGAAGCGCTGGAACTTCTGGATGTTTTTTCCCAGCATGGACTGAGCTGTTGGATTGCTGAAAAAAATATTGAACATGGAGTAAAATGGGCAGCTGCGATTGATGAGGCAATTCAGCAGTCCAGGGTGCTTGCTGTGCTGATCAGTGAGCATTCGATTCGTTCTGTTCAGGTTCCAAAGGAACTGGGACTTGCGGTAAATTCCTGTCAGATGATCGTTCCGATCCGTCTGGATCAGTGTGAGCTGACAGGAGAATTTCGTTATTATCTGTCTGACTGTCAGTGGAGTGATATTACCAGAGACAGAAAGAAAAGACTGGCAGAAGTTGCTGTGGCGATTCAAAAAAGTCTTGGAAAGACAGAAACAGCAGAATCAGAAACAGTCGTTCAGGAGGATATACCGGTCAGTAAACCAGTGAAGGTTCAGAAAAAAAAGACAGAACCGAAGAAGACTGCACAACCACGCCGTTTTCCTAAGGTACTTGTAGGGATTGTGGCTGCTGTGATTGTATTGCCGCTTTTGCTGACGATGTTTTTTTCTGCGGGTATACAAAGCAGCATGGGAGGCAGCGAGAAGAATGCAGAAGCAATGGATGTGACAAAATGGCCGCAGTCAATTGCGAATTATGAGTTTATCCTGAATGATATTCATTATCAGCTTCCTTTTTCCTGGTCACAGATGCAGGCCGATGGATATGAGTTAAAAGATCCGGAAGACGGAGCGGTTTCTCTGGTGCCGGGTGAAGAACGATCGGTACAGGTGATCAATCAATATGGTTCTTTTGAAATTACGCTTTTTAACCCAACGAACGATACGATCAAGGGTGCAGATGCCTATGTAGGTTCTGTATATTTTAAATATTATGAACTGAACAATTCGGAACTGGAAAAAGAATATAATACAGTTGCTTCGGCAGAGGGCATCGTTCTTGGAGCAGATGCGAAAGACCTGATAAAGGAACAGTATAAAGAGAAAGGCTTACAGAACAGCTCTTCCGGGTATATTTTCAAAAATGGGCAGGGAAGTGAATATTGTTTCCTCATGGATACCAAAGGACAAAAACTGATAGCCATACGGATCAAGAATCAGGATTCTGATCTGCTTCGGACAGAACTTTCACAGAGAGCTGTGCTGACAGAAAAACCGGAGTATTATACAGAAGAATTTTATACGAAGATTGGAATGGATGATTTTTCTTATGTAATAGAAGGTCATGAAATAAAAGCAGGTATGCTGATATCGGATTATCTGGAGCTTGGCTGGACGCTGGAGGAGGCACCGGAATTGATTGCCAGCAAAGGAACAGGGGAGGTCCGTCTGAATCGGGATGTGAGGACAACGGTCACTCTGGAGGTGTATAATCCGGCAGATCAGGCGGTTGTACCGGAATTTGGACTTGTCACAACCATTGATGAAATGGGGATTGGAGAAAATGCAGATCTGAATAAGGTGGCGATTCGTGGTCTGGGAATGGAACTGAATCATGGCATGGAGGAAGCGGATGTAATTCAGATGCTGGAAGACCAACATATGGATTATCGATATCCGAATGAAAATTATATCGAGATTTATCCATATGGTGAGGATGTTCCTAAAATAATCAAGCTGTATCTTGGTTCTTCAAAAAAAGCATTGAATCTGCAGCTGGATGTGTCTGCACTGGTAACGGAATAGACAGATGGGGGAGATAGTGTGTCTGTTACAAAAGAAGAATTTTAGATTTTTTATGAGAAAAATTATTGGAAAGTCTATAAGTATGTCTTTTCAAAGCTGAATCAGAGAGAGGCAGCAGAGGATCTGCTTCAGGAAGCTTTCCTGGCATGCTACGAAGCGTTGGAACGATATGATTCATCTAAATGTGCTTTGAGTACCTGGTTTTATGTGATATTGAATAATTGAATGAAAAATTATTATCGGGATCAAAAAATCAGTTCAGATATTGATGATTATGCGGAAAGTCTTTCTATGAGTGAGATGGATATGTCCCACAAAGAGATTGCCGAACAGATCGGCATCTCTGAGGGGAATGTACGGGTTATCCTGAGCCGTACGATCAAAAAAATGTGTAAATTCTATGATAAAAGGAAAGATTTTCTGATCTAATTGTTCATTACTTCATCTTTTTTCTTCTCGATCTGGCTAAGATTGTCAAAAGCAGTCAGTGAAGGATGGCGTCTTGCCAGATCGTCTCTTGCAATTCCATATGTATACCCTTCAGTACTGCGCATATAGGCGCACCATCTTCGATGTTCTGTGATCGCCGCACTTTCTTTTGAGTCGCACAGAGTGGTGCGGTAAGGCAGATGCAAAAGAGATGCTATGGAAGAACGTCTGAAATATTCAAACATCTCAAATTCCTGAGCAGGAAACCATCGGATATGCATCTCAAATGCCTGTTTTTCCAGTGTGTCATCGAAAAGTGACTGATAGGAAAAAGCAGAAGTATTTTGTCCGATGGCTTCGATCTGATAACATTGTCCGCGGAAATTGCATAATTGATTGTTGTTTAGCAGACTGGAAAGATAATCATCATGGATCACAGAGACGATCTTTGGTGTCTGTATCGACTCCGGCAGGTGCTCCGGCAATTGTCCCTGATCGATCTGCATACCAGAATAATGTCTGCGCAGTTTGATCGCCAGATCAAAGTTGGTACGGTCGGAGCCGGTATCGGTGATCACCCAGGAAGTCTGCGGAAGCCTGGACAGTTTTTGATAAAAGGACCTGGATGAATAATTCGTGTCTGGATAAAAATGAATATCATAATAATCTTCACCGATTCTGGGAATGCCATTTCGTTCGAGAATTCCGGGGCATTCTTCGCCCAGTCGGTCTTCCAGATCGGAGGAAACATCAAATACATCAAGTCTTAAAAAATACCCTTCCATTTGACAAAACCATAACAAAGCTTTCCACATTTCGAGACCATAGTGGTTCATTCCAAGGATCACGATATTGATCCAGCGCTCTCCGCGAATGGAATGTGCAGAGGAAAAGGGCGAATGTGTCTGCAGATAATGATAGACCTCGTTTCGGATCGGCAGTACTCTTCGCAGCTTCATGGGTTGGAGATATTCTGTGAAATTGCGCTGGTTCATATTATCGATGATACATTCGCTTTCAGTTGTAGAACAGAAGCAGTACAATTCATATTGCGAACAGGAAGCGTAGAGCTGATTGACTGCCATCGCATCCTGAAGGTTTTTTTCTTCGTCACGATTGATCAATATAACTTTTTTGGGAAGGCTATTGTCGGATTCAGACAGGTGTCTTATAATATTTTTTGTAATGAGTGTATAACCAAGCTTCTCACAGGTGAGAGAAAGCGGGTGATTCTGGACAGAGGAACCATCGAGTCCGGTGAACTGCATCACAGCAGGGGATGGGACAGAATGAGCCAGAGTCAGTGCTTCTTCATTCAGTTGAGAGAATATATAGATTTGTTTATTATCGTTCATGTTCTACCTCATATGTTCTGTTGTATTGGAATGGATGATATCTATATAGATTATACACCAAAATGAGAAAAAAGTTACATAGAATGAAGCGTGATTGAGGGGGAAAGATCAGATGAATTATCAGACTGGAGAAGAAAATGGATATACCGTGCTTTTTGTCAGAGGAGATTTAAAGACGGCAGAGGCAAGTGGTTTTGAACAGAGGATTCTGGAGGAAGTGGAAGAGAATGACAAGCTGATCCTGGATCTGCAGGATGTTGGATATATCTGCAGTGCGGGACTTCGTGCGCTTTTGGCAGGACAGCAGAAGGTGGATGATCTGGATGATGGAGATCTGATTGTAAGAAATGTCTGCCGGGAAGTCCTGAGTGTCTTTAAATCCACCGGGTTTGTGAATGTATTAACGATTGAATAGGAGAAAAAAGATGGGACCGATATATCAGAAGAAAGCGGTGGAACGTCTGGAATCGCCGGATCAGCTGGATCGGATGATCTTTGTGACGTCACCGATGACATGGATGTTGATTGCCGGTTTTGCAGTCATTCTGTCTGCTTTTTTAGCATGGACATTTTTAGGGACAATTCGTCAGAGCATCACGGTGAATGGTATGGTTACAGAGAATGTCAGCCTTCTGGCGTATGTTCCTTTGGATGAGATTCAGGAATTGAAGGAAGATAACCGGTGTCTTATTCGTGTGACAGCAGGCGAACATGCGGGAGTGGAGCTGGACGGAAAAGTTGCACAGATCGATCATCAGATCGTCAGTCGGGAAATGATGGAACATACGCTGCAGAATGATGGTCTTGTTACGTATTTCTGGCAGGAAGAACCGGTATGTGGGATTATGGTCTCTTTGGAAGAGGAGATGGTTCTGGAGCAGGGAGAATTGCTGGAGATGCAGGTCATCGTGTCTGAGATGAGTCCGTATGAATTTGCATTTTCCAATCAGCAGAGATGATGTCAGGGGCGAAGATGAGAGTAAAAACACCAACGATTTATCAAATGGAAATGACGGAATGTGGAGCAGCTTCTCTTGGCATGATCCTTGCATATTATGGATATCATGTGCCGTTGGAGCAGCTTCGTGTCGATACGGGTGTGACCAGAGATGGATGTAATGCACTTCATATTTTGAAAGGTGCCAGAAAATATGGTCTGCAGGGAAAAGGTCTCAGTCTAAGTGCAAACAAATTGAAAGAAAAAAAAGTTCCCTGTATTATTCACTGGAATTTTAATCATTTTGTTGTGTTTGAAGGAATCAAGGGCGATTATGCCTATATCAACGATCCGGCACAGGGAAGAAGAAAGATGCTTCTGGAAGAATTTGAGTCCTGTTTTACTGGTATTACACTTCTTTTTGAAAAAACAGAATCGTTTCAGAAAAATGAGAAAACAGACTCCATGCTGCGTGTTGTCCTTCAAAAAGCAAGAAAACAAAGTGCTGGATTCATGGCACTGGTTTTATTGGGACTGCTGATGGTGGTACCGGGCTTTGTGCTGCCCCAGTTGTCGCAGGTTTTTGTGGATCAGGTATTGAATGGCGGGAAGACAGAATTTGCCGGTTCGATCGCAGGAATGATGCTTCTGGCACTGGGCTGCAAAGTGTTGCTGCAGTGGTATCGGGATTTTATCAGGGAAAAACTCAGTCAGAAGCTGTCGATTTTATCTGCCAGAAATCTGACAGAGCATATATTAAAGCTTCCAATTGCATTTTTTGAACAGCGATATCTGGGTGATATTGTAGGACGAAGCGACAGCAATGATCAGGTCAATGAGTTTATGCTGAATCAGCTGGTCGGTGTATGGCTTGATTTGTTCACAGCTGTCTTTTATCTGGTTATTTTAATGCGTTATCATGTGGTTCTGACGATGATCGGACTGGCAGGAATCGCGGCGGATCTGCTGGTTGCCCGTCTGGGAGCCAGTAAAGTATCTACGTTGTCAGAGAAAAACTCCATTGATGAAGGAAAGCTGAGCGGAATGGTACTTTCTGCTTTGTCGATTTCAGAGACTTTAAAGGCAGCGGGTGCAGAGAATGATTATACAGCGAGGATCATTGGTCAGGAAGCAAAGTGTATGAATACGCAGCAGGAGACCGATAAAGTCCAGAATATTCTGTCTGCCCTTGCAGAAGTACTGAAGAGTCTGTTCGATATCCTGATCCTGTTGGCAGGAGGTTATCTGGTGATTTGCGGAGAATTTTCTGCCGGTATGCTGGTAGGTTATATTGGATTGTTTGAGTTTCTGGCAGAACCGATGAAGCAGTTGATTCATTTTGTGCAGACCCTGGAGTCGATGAAAGCTTCCATGAACAGAGTAGAGGATGTGGAACGGTATCCGCAGGCACATACATTTAATAAAAAAGAGAATCAGGTTAGATTGTCCGGTAAGCTTTCGGGAGAGATCGAAGTGAAGGGTGTGACGTTTGGTTATAATCCGTTGTTTGGGGCATTGATCTCAGATTTTGGCTTTCATATCGAAAGCGGAAAGACCATTGCACTGGTTGGTGCTTCCGGTTCCGGAAAATCAACGGTCGGCAAACTTCTGAGCGGCCTGTATCTTCCCTGGGAAGGCAATATTTATTTTGATGGTATGGACAGAGAACGGATTCCTGCGAATGTACTGAATGCCAGTATCGCAACGGTAAGCCAGAATGTGGTGCTGTTTGGAGGGACGATCCGGCAGAATCTGACGATGTGGAATAAAAATATACTGGAAGAGGATATGATCCGTGCGGCGAAGGATGCCTGTATCCATGATACGATCATGTCAAAGACCGGAGCGTATGATTATGTACTGAATGAGAATGCAGGTAATCTGTCAGGAGGTCAGCGTCAGAGACTGGAGATTGCACGCGCGTTGGCGACCAACCCGTCCATATTGATCATGGACGAGGCAACGAGTGCCCTAGATACACAGACGGAGAAGCAGATCATAGACAATATCAAACGAAGAGGATGCTCCTGCGTGATCGTTGCCCATCGTTTGAGTGCCATCAGAGACTGTGATGAGATTGTTGTTCTTTTACAGGGAAAGGTTGTGCAAAGGGGAACGCATGAGCAGTTGATGAACGAAGAGGGATATTATCAGGAATTAGTACGGAATATGTAAGAGGATGGAGATATGAATGATGAAATGAGATTGTCGTTATATGGAAGTGAGCATTATATAACGATCGACAATTCTTCTGTCATACAGGTACAGCAAGGTACCGCTCTGGTATATCTTCTTCCGGTCACAAACGGCAAAGCTGGAAGAAAACTGCTTTTGGCAGAGT
>JAFYTM010000065.1 GCA_017558865.1 Lachnospiraceae bacterium | reverse complement strand
TCTGTAGGTTACCGTGTGAAATCCAGACGAGGCGTAGAGTTCCGCAGATGGGCAAATGCTGTTTTGAAACAGTACATTTTAAAAGGCTATGCCGTGAATCATAACCGTATGAAACAGCTTGGTGAGGTAATACGGCTTATGAAACGTACGGAAAATGCACTGGACAGCAGACAGGTTTTATCTGTGATTGAAAAGTATAATACAGCCCTTGATCTTCTGGATGCCTATGATCATCAGAATATGAAGCGTCCGAAGGGAACGGAGACTGTCTATCATTTAACCTATGAAGAGTGCCGGGATGTGATCGCCCAGATGCGCTTTGGGAACGAATCGGAACTGTTTGGAAAGGAAAAAGATGATTCTTTCAGGGGGAGTATCGGAAATATTTATCAGTCTTTTGGCGGACAGGATGTGTACGAGTCTCTTGAGGAAAAAGCAGCAAATCTTTTGTATTTTGTGACGAAGAATCATAGTTTTTTCGATGGAAATAAACGGATTGCAGCAACGATGTTCCTGTATTTTCTCGATAAAAATGGAGTGTTGTTTGTTGATGGAAGAAAATTGATCGAGGATTATACACTGGTTGCACTTACGATCATGATCGCGGAATCCAGACCGGAGGAAAAAGAGATGATGGTCAGTGTAGTGATGAATTGTTTAAAATAGAAAGATGGTGGTAAAAGACATGAATACATTAGAGGATGTCATAAAAGGAATCCTCCCGATTGACCGTGATGCGATGGAGGAAGCCTGGAAATGTTGGGATTCTTTGTGCAAGCCTCTTCGCGGGCTGGGCTGGCTTGAAGAAACTCTGGTGCAGATGGCAGGGATTTATCGAACGCCTCATCCGCATCCGGATAAGCGCGCAGTCGTTATCATGGGTGCAGACAATGGGGTGGTGAAAGAGGGAGTGACCCAGACCGACAGTTCCGTGACGATACAGGTACTGGAAAATATGGGAGACCGTTTGTCTACGGCATGTGTGATGTGCAGACTGGCAGGATGTGAACTGATACCGGTAAATATCGGTTCTTTGACGGACGGAAAGCATCCGCGTATCCGCAATAAGGTGGTGCGCTATGGTACAGACAATATCGCAGAAGGGTCTGCCATGAGCAGAGAGGAATGTATACAGGCGATCTTGATTGGTGTAGATACCATCCGTGAGATGAAGGAAGAAGGTTATCAGCTGATCGTGACTGGAGAAATGGGAATTGGTAATACAACGACCAGTTCTGCCTGTGCAGCCGTGTTGTTTGATCAGGAAGCAGAAATCGTGACCGGACGTGGTGCGGGTCTGTCTACAGCAGGGCTGGAGCGCAAGATTCAGGTCATTAAGCGTGCGATTGCTGTGAATCAGCCGGATAAACAGGATCCACTGGATGTGATCACGAAAGTGGGCGGACTGGATATTGCAGGTATGGCAGGCTGCTATCTGGGAGCGGCTTATTATCAGATGCCGATTCTGATCGATGGTTTTATATCTGCAGTCTCTGCGTATCTTGCAGGAATGCTTTGTGAGACGGCAAAGGAGTATATGATTGCCACCCATTGTACCACAGAGCCTGCATCCTGTCTGGTAATGGAACATCTTGGGAAAAAAGCTCCTTTACAGGCGGGAATGCATCTTGGAGAAGGTACAGGAGCAATCATGGGACTTTCCTTGATCGATCAGGCATTGAATGTGTATTATAATTTAACGACATGGGATGGCGCTCATGTGGAGGCTTATACGCATCAAAAGTAGGGAGAAAGATTATGCTGGTATTGGTGACAGGCGGAAGTGGAAGTGGAAAGTCTGAGTTTGCGGAGAACCTGGTGCAGCAGTTACATAGAAAACCATTTTTATATATTGCAACCATGTACCCTTTCGACGAAGAATGCCACAAAAGAATTGCAAGGCATCGAGATATGCGAAAAGAAAAGCAGTTTGATACACTGGAATGTTATACAGGCTTAAAGCAGGCAGACGTAAGCGGCTATGGTACTGTGCTTCTGGAATGTATGTCGAATCTTGTGGCGAATGAGATGTATCAGGAAAACGGAGCTGGTGAACAGTGTGTGGAAGTGGTTTTAGAAGGTATAGATCATATACAAAAACAGTGTGAGCATCTGGTGATTGTATCGAATGAAATTTTTTCTGATGGAATCCCATATGAGGAAGAGACCGAAAGATATCAGAGATATCTCGGTAAAATCAATCAGGAGATTGCCAGGAGGGCAGATCTGACAGCAGAGGTGGTCTATTCGATCCCTCTTATTCACAAAGGCAGTCTGGAGGAGTGTATACATACAGTATGAAAAAGGTTTGGAATAGTTTTTTGATCGCATTTTCGATGTTTTCCAAAATTCCGGTTCCCAGAGCAGACTGGGATAAGGAAAATATGAAATATATGATGTGTTTTTTCCCTGCTATTGGGATTGTGATTGGGGCAATGATCTGTGGATATGCAAAGTTATGTGAATTTTTTGCGTTTGGAGATCTGATGTGCGCAGCGGGATATGTACTGATCCCGGTGCTTGTGACAGGTGGTATCCATCTGGATGGTTTTCTGGATACCGTGGATGCACTTAACTCCTATCAGCCGACAGAACGTAAGCTGGAGATTTTAAAGGATTCCCATGCAGGAGCATTTGCGATTATTATGGGATGTGTGTATTTTGTACTCGCATTGGGTGTATGGAGTGAGATGTCCATCGATCTTCTTCCTGTTATGGGAGTTGGATATGTGGTATCAAGAAGTCTCAGCGGACTGGCATTGACCAGTTTTCCCTGTGCCAATAGAAAAGGATCTCTGGGAATGTTTGCTGATGCAGCACAGAGAAATGTGGTAAAGACCGTGTTAGTGCTGTGGCTTGCAGTCGGTGAGGTTGTCGCGTGTCTGCAGGACTGGCGTTTTGCATTGGTACTGTTTGGGACAGCTGCAGCGGTATATGGCTATTATTATCGGCTGGCTATGAAGGAATTTGGCGGTACGACCGGGGATATAGCAGGCTTTTTTGTGCAGATCTGTGAACTTGCGATGGCATGTGCGGTGATGTTGGGAGGAAAGATATTATGATTCTGGTGACAGGGGGATGTTTTCAGGGGAAAACAACGTATGCCTGTGAGACATTTGGAATAGACAGAGAGGATACAGCAGATGGAATGAATTGTCTGATGGAACAGATCTATCAGGCAAAGCTTTTGTATCATTTCCATGAGTATATCCATCGACTGATGGAAATGGGACAGGAGTTTGTATTGGAAGAGTTAAAAGAAAAAAATCCAGACATCATACTGGTAACGAATGAACTGGGATATGGAGTTGTTCCAATTGACCGGTTTGATCGTGCATATCGGGAAAAGACAGGCAGAATCTGCTGTCAGATAGCGAAGGAAGCAAAGGAAGTACATCGGGTAGTCTGCGGGATTGGGACGGTGATCAAGCATGATTGAGATTGTATTGATCCGACATTCCATTACAACCGGGAATCTGCAGGGGCGTTATATTGGCAGCAGGACGGATGAACCGTTATGTGCAGATGGGATTGCATTACTTCAGAATTTCGTGTATCCTTTTGTTGAGAGAGTTTATGTCAGCCCCATGAGACGATGTATGGAGACTGCGGAATATATTTGGCCTGAGCTGGCAGGAGATATGATACAGGTATCGGATTTTCGGGAATGTGATTTTGGCATTTTTGAAAATAAGAATTATCAGGAATTAAGCGGTACACCAGAGTATCAGGTATGGATTGACAGTAACGGTAAGCTGCCGTTTCCGGAAGGTGAATCATCAGAACAATTTAAAAAACGCTGTCAGGATGCGTTTGATAGCATCCTGGAGCAGGAACGAAAAAAGACTGAGAAGGTACGAATCGGAATGGTGGTTCATGGCGGTACGATTATGTCTGTTATGGAGCGATATGGAGAGCCTGGGAAAAATTATTACGATTATCAGGTGAAAAATGGCTGTGGATATTTGTTGACTTTTGGTAAAGAAAATGAATTTTTGAGCTATGAATGTATTTTACCGAACAGGTTATGAAAGGAGTGTCGGTATGGGTAGTACGAAAAGATGTCTCCATATTTATTGTGGAAATGGAAAAGGAAAAACAACGGCTGCCATGGGACTTGCAGTCCGTGCTGCTGGTAACGGTATGAAAGTGCTGGTAAGTCAGTGCATGAAGAATGGATGTTCCTGCGAAGTTTCCATGCTGGAAAAACTGGGAATTACCTATGAGTGTTGTCGGGAGCAGTTTGGTTTTGTCTGGAATATGACTGAAGAACAAAAACAAAGAGCGACAGAAGCTTATACCTCATTGTTTGAAAAAATCTGCAGGAAAGCGGCAGAGGAAGAATATGATCTTCTGGTGATCGATGAATTTATGAGTGCCTATAACTATGGGATGATCGATCAGAAGAAAGCCCTGGATTTTCTGCTTCACCGTCCGGAAAAGCTGGAGGTTGTACTGACGGGCAGAGAGCCTGGAGAAGAGCTGCTGAAGCTTGCAGATTATGTAACGGAGATGAAAAAGATCAAACATCCTTATGATCAGGGAATCCCTGCGAGAAAAGGAATTGAGATGTAATAAAAGGAGTATACAGATGGAAAAGAATGAAATTTTGATGATTTATGGAAAAAAATACAAAGAGATGACCAAAGAACTTCTGACCGCTGCAAAACTGGCGGAACAGATTGGAGACAAGAAGAAAAAGATTGGTCTGAAACCAAATCTGGTTGTAGCAAAGACACCGGATTCCGGTGCAACAACACATATGGAGATGATTGAGGGAACAATTGAATATCTGCAGGAAAATGGTTTTAAGAATATTTTCATTACAGAAGGCTCCTGGATCGGAGATCGTACACAGGCTGCGTTCAGTGTCTGTGGATATCCGAATGTAGCAAGAAAATATGGAGTGGAGCTGGTGGATAATCAGAGAGACTCTTATAAAACTTATGACTGTAAAGGTATGAAACTGGATATCTGCGATTTTCCGATGTCTCTGGATTTCCTGATTAATATGCCGGTACTGAAAGGTCATTGCCAGACTACCATTACCTGTGCATTAAAGAACAATAAGGGTCTGATCCCGAATAGTGAAAAGAGAAAATTCCATACGATGGGTCTGCATAAGCCAATCGCACATCTTGCTACAAAGGTTCGCAATGATTTTATTCTTGTGGATAATATCTGTGGTGATTTGGATTTTGAAGAAGGCGGCAATCCGGTAACGATGAACCGTATCCTTGGTTTCCGAGATCCGGTACTTTGTGATGCATTTGTCTGTGAGACGATGGGATACAGTGTGGATGAGGTCGCTTATATCGGTATGGCAGAGCGTTTGGGTGTGGGATGTGCAGATACTTCCAAAGCAAAGATTGTCGAATTGAATGAAGGCTGTCATGCGACCGGTAAGATCCGTATGACCAGAAGAGTGCAGGAGCTTGCAAAATATGTAGAGGCAGAAGATGCATGCAGTGCATGCTACGGTTCTTTGATCTATGCGCTGGATCGTCTGAATGATATGGGTATGCTGCGCAGATGTAAGACGAAGATTGCGATTGGTCAGGGATATAAAGGCAAGACTGGAACGATCGGTGTAGGACAGTGTACCTGTGGCTTTGAGAAGAGCTGTAAGGGATGTCCGCCAAAAGCGATTGACATGGTCGAGTTCTTAAAGAAAGAGCTTTCATAATGAATTATAAAGCAGTATTACAGTATGAGGGAACCCGCTACCGTGGCTGGCAGGTTCAGGGAAATACAGAAAATACCATTCAGGGGAAACTGGAGACGCTTTTGAGTCGTATGGAAGGAGAACCTGTGGAGGTACATGGTTCCGGCAGAACCGATGCAGGTGTACATGCAGCGGGACAGGTGATCAGTTTTCGAAGCAACTGTGGGAAAAGCGCATCAGAGATGCGAGATTATATGAATCAGTATCTTCCGGAGGATATTGCGGTTTTGTCATTGGAGGAGGCTGCCCCCAGATTTCATGCAAGGCTGAATGCGGTGCGAAAAACCTATGCCTACCGTATCTGGAACTGTTCGATACAGAATGTATTTGAACGTAGATTTTTGACACAGGTGGAAGAGCCTCTGGATGTAAAGGCTATGCAAAAAGCGGCTGAATATTTGTGCGGAACACATGATTATCGGGCATTCTGTTCCTTGAAAAAGTTCAAAAAGTCTACCGTTCGTACAATCGAACAGATTCGTATCGAACAAACTGATGCAAGAATCGAGATTTTTTATACAGGAAATGGTTTTCTGTATCATATGATAAGAATTTTGACAGGTACTCTGATAGAAGTAGGATTGGGAATTCGTAAGCCGGAAGAGATGGAAGAGATTCTTCAAAGTCTGGATCGGGCAAATGCCGGAAGGCTGATGCCGCCGGAAGGATTGATGTTGATGAAAGTGGAATATTAAGCAGAACAGGAGGTGCAGCGCACCTCCTGCTGTGTGAGAAAGAGAATTGTATGAAGGATGAAGTCAAAATGTTGGAATCCTGTCGGTTGTGTCCCAGAGAATGCGGTGTGGATCGGATTCATGGCAAGACAGGATATTGTGGTATGACGGCAGAACCGATGGCTGCAAGAGCTGCTCTTCATTATTGGGAAGAACCATGTATCTCAGGAACAGAAGGGTCGGGTACCGTGTTTTTTTCAGGCTGTACCCTTCGGTGTGTATTTTGTCAGAATCACAGAATCGCATCTGGTCAGATTGGAAGACCGGTATCGGCAGAGAGACTTTCGGAGATTTTTCTGGAATTGCAGGAACAGGGAGCCAATAATATCAATCTGGTTACAGCAGGGCATTTTCTTCCTACCGTGATACGGGCATTACAATGTGCAAAGGTACAGGGACTGTCGATCCCGATTGTCTACAATACAGGCGGATATGAGAAGCCGGAGCTGTTGAGATATCTGGAAGGTCTGGTAGACATCTGGCTGCCGGATTATAAATATCGAAGCAGTGAACTGGCAAAAAGATATTCCCTTGCGGGAGACTATCCGGAACGGGCTGCTGAGGCACTTGAAGAGATGGTACATCAGGCAGGGATGCCTGTCTTTGATGAGTGCGGAATGATGAAAAAAGGTGTGATTGTACGTCATCTGGTACTTCCGGGGTGTGTACATGACAGCAAAGATGTGTTAGAGTATCTGTGGGATACCTTTGGGGAACGGATTTATGTAAGCATTATGAGTCAGTATACGCCGCTTTCTCATGTAGAGGTGTATCCGGAACTGAATCGTAAAATAACAGGAGAAGAATATGAAGAGGTTGTGGATTATGCCAGATTTCTTGGGATGAAACAGGTATATATCCAGTCAGGAGAATGTGCCGAAGAGAGTTTTATACCGGCCTTTGATTATTTGGGAATAGAGAGGAAAGCATGAGTATTTTAAATGTAGAGCACTTAAGTCATGGATTTGGAGATCGGGCGATTTTTCAGGATGTGTCCTTTCGTCTTTTGAAAGGAGAGCACATCGGTCTTGTGGGCGCTAACGGTGAAGGTAAATCCACTTTTATGAATATCATTACCGGAAAACTGATGCCGGATGAAGGAAAAGTAGAATGGTCTAAAAATGTCCGTGTCGGTTATCTGGATCAGCATACAGCACTGGAAAAGGGTATGACGATCCGCGATGTGCTGGCTTCTGCATTTCAGTTTTTGTTTGAACTGGAAACACAGATGAATGAGATGTATGAAAAGATGGGAGAAGCAGATGAGGATGAAATGAATCGTCTGATGGAGGAGACTGGTGTAATCCAGGAATTATTATCCGCTCATGATTTTTATATGATCGATTCCAAAGTAGAGGAAGTTGGGCGTGCACTTGGACTTTCTGATATTGGTCTGGATAAGGATGTGACAGAACTGAGTGGTGGACAGAGAACGAAGGTTCTGCTCGGCAAGCTTCTTCTGGAAAAACCGGATATCCTGCTTCTGGATGAGCCAACCAACTATCTGGATGCAGAGCATATCGAATGGTTGAAACGTTATCTGAATGATTATGAGAATGCATTTATCCTGATCTCCCATGATATTCCATTTTTGAACAGCGTCATCAATCTGATCTATCACATGGATAATCAGCAGCTCAATCGATATGTGGGGGATTATGATAAATTTCAGGAAGTGTATGCAGTGAAAAAAGCCCAGCTGGAGGCTGCTTATAACCGTCAGCAGAAAGAAATTGCAGAGTTAAAAGATTTTGTGGCGCGTAACAAAGCACGTGTAGCGACCAGAAATATGGCAATGTCCCGTCAGAAAAAGCTGGATAAGATGGATATGATCGAACTGGCGGCAGAAAAGCCGAAGCCGGAATTTCATTTTAAGGAGGCACGTGTACCAGGACGTTATATTTTCCAGACAAAGGATCTGGTGATCGGCTATGATGATCCTCTGTCCAGTAAATTAAATCTGGAGATGGAACGCGGAGAAAAAGTAGTTTTGACCGGTGCAAATGGAATTGGAAAGACTACTTTGTTAAAAAGTATCCTCGGATTGATTCCGTCTCTGAAAGGGAGTGTAGAGCTGGGAGATTATCTGCAGATTGGATATTTTGAACAGGAGATGAGCCAGGATATCCAGACCACAACGCTGGAAGAACTTTGGGGAGAATTTCCGGGATTTACACAGTATGAGGCAAGATCTGCACTTGCAAAGTGTGGTTTGACCACCAAGCATATCGAGAGTAAGGTGAAAGTATTAAGTGGTGGTGAGCAGGCAAAACTTCGTCTATGTAAGCTGATCAACCGGGAGAGTAATCTTCTGGTACTGGATGAGCCGACTAACCATCTGGATGTGGATGCAAAGGAAGAACTGAAACGGGCGCTTCTGGAGTACCGTGGCAGTATTCTGATGGTATGCCATGAGCCGGAATTTTATGAAGGGCTGGCAACAAGAGTGATGGACTGCAGTCAGTGGACAACACGACTGTAATAAAAAAAGCTGAGATTACTGTATATATGTACAGCAGCCTCAGCTTTTTGCTATGTAATTATAATTCGATGATCTTTCCTGCCTCTACATCATATCTGCAGTATTTTCCTGCTCCAGAGATGAAAGGTGTGTAGGTGTTGGTTTTGTTATCCTTTACATATACGATTCCGGTAGCGATCATCTCAACGAGAGAGAAACGCTCACTCAAACTGGAAATCCATTTGTAGGTTTTTTCTTTGGAGGAAGTAGCCATAACCAGGTTATAACCGCCTTCACATGCTTCCAGATGGAAATACACTTTTTCAGCTTTCTTAGGATCGGCAAATACCTGACTGTGGATATAAGAAGAGAAATGTTCTTTTACAAAAGCTTCAAATGTTTTCTTGTCATAAACCACACCAGATACAGCATCCGTAATCTTGTCGCCACGTTCAATACGGGTACGGATGATTTTGAGAATATCAATTGCCCAGTTGATGAAAGAGATGTTGTTATAATTCATGGATTCTAACAAGTTGCTGATCAGTTCCTTACCAAGAATATCGGAACGTCTTGCTTCTTCAAAAAATTGATTGTTCATAATATCTTCTCCTTAAAATACGACATCAAACCCTGAAATTGTCGCTTTGTCAATAATAATATTATAATCTGCTTTTTCTGAAAATACAAGGCATAGAAAATTATAATTTTTATAGAGACAAATATATCTGTGATGTGCTATGATAAATATGTATGTAATACCGTATTGACTTTAAAATATGATTTTAGAGAGGTAAGGAAGAGTGAAAAAGAAAGTAGCTTTTGTGACGCACTTAAATAAGGGTACATAGTCCCCTTGATTTGAGATGTATTAAAGAACAGAATAATCATTAGTTATCGTTGCATTTAACCAACTGACTGATATCGTATCCTTGAGCT
>JAFYTM010000064.1 GCA_017558865.1 Lachnospiraceae bacterium | reverse complement strand
TCTTGTGTCCATCATATTCGATATATACCGCAAGTCCCCACTCTGCTTTCCATTCATTTCTTGTATTATTATCTACCAGGATTTTCGCTAACATGTTCTCCTCCTGTTTCTTTTAAAATATCACAGATCCCGTCTGCTGTAAAATCTCTTGCAACAAGTGCTCTTGTAACACCGAATTCTTTCAAAACTCCTGCTGTTACCTGACCAATACAGATCGGATATACGGAATGATTTAAAATCTTTACTTTTTCTTCCTTCTCATGTTCAAAAAAGCCACGAACTCCGGATCCGCTTTCAAATGTCAGATAGTCCAGTCCTTGTAAAGAATCAGCGGATGATTTATCAACTTTCACATCGTAGATAGAAAGATCCACATATTCAATATGTGCCTGATCCAGAATTTCAGTTAACAGTTTTGAACCTTGAAATGCTCTTGGGATCAACACTCGTTCCTGTTTATTTACAATCTTACAAAGTCCCATTGCCAGACTCTCTGTCGTAAATACTTCAGGCATATAATCCGCATAAAATCCATACTGTTCCAGATAATCCCCTGTTCCTCTTCCTACTACAGCGAATTTCACATGACTGAATGTACGCATATCAACTTTTTCAGTCTTTGCTGTATGGAAAAACAGATCAATCGCATTTCGGCTGGTAAACACGATCCACTGATAAGAGCTGATCTCTTTTACTGTCTGTGCTAATTGAGCCAGATTCATTGGAACAATATGGGAGTTTCCAATCCGTGAAACAGAGGCACCTTCTGTATATAATTTGGAAGCAAGCTTCTTATATATTGCATCAGTTCCTGTAACACCCACCGAAAGTCCTGATAATGCAAGATTCTTTCTTGTTGTCATATCAAATTCAGCAACAGATCCCACAACGATAATTCCCGGAGATTTTAATCCATGTTCTTTCGCTGTTCTCGGAAGATCCTTCAATGTGCTGCGAACACATCGCATGGATGGCAGTGTACCATCTGTCACAATTGCAGACGGTGTCTTCGGATCCTTTCCATTTTGGATCAAGCGATCTACTATAAGATCCAGGTTTTTTAATCCCATCAAAAATACTAACGTACCTTGAAGTTTCGCATATTCTGCAAAACCATCCGTCAAAGTATCCGTTTCTTTATCCAGCATTCCGATTCCTTTTTCTTTGATCGCTGTATGACCGGTAATCACATGAAAACTCTGACCAATCCCTCGATGCGTGATCGGAATTCCTGCATGTGCAAGGGCTGCAACCGGAGATGTTACGCCTGAAACAACCTCGTATGGAATACCATGTTTTTCCAATTCCAGGATTTCTTCTCCTCCACGTCCGAATACAAACGGATCTCCTCCTTTTAAACGAACGATTGTTTTACCCATACATGCGTGACGTACAAGCACCTGGTTAATCTCTTCCTGAACCATACTGTGATTGCCCGGTTTCTTACCAACATATATCTTCTCACAAGTCTCCGGAACCATATTTAAAAATTCAGGAGATGCAAGGCGATCATAAACCAACACATCTGCCTGTGATAATAAACGTTTTCCTTTTAATGTGAGAAGTTCCGGATCACCAGGTCCTGCTCCGACCAGATATACCATACCTTGGTCCATATTTTCGACCAATTTCTGAACAAGCATACGGTAATCCTTCGGATCTCCTGCGATCTCACGACGAACCAACTCGGATTTTGTCTCTTTTAATAACTGAATGACCAGTTTATCTTCTTCCAGATAACTAAAGGCTCCAACTGCCTCATTGCAGCCGGCACCAAGACATTCCAGCACATATCGTTCCACTTTTAATGCAAGTGCTGACGCTTCATGATTGATTTTGGAAAATAGATCTGCAAACTCGGAATTTTCCTTTGCTTCGATTGCAATAATTGCCTGACCACCGGCAGGTGTAAAGTTTTTGGTCGGAAGATACTCAAACTCAAAACGATCATCTTCAAACAGACCGAGACGTTTCAAACCTGCAGCTGCCAAAATAATGGCATCGTATTGACCATCGTATAGTTTACCCAGACGAGTATCGACATTGCCTCTGATAAGCTTACACACGGCATCCTTCTGCTCGATAATCTGAAGCTGTCTTCTCAGACTTCCTGTCCCAACGACCATCGGGTTATTGGTGATGGCTCTTCCTTTTACTGTCACAAACACATCTTCTGCATCCGTTCTCGGTAAAACTGCAACGACTTCCAATCCTTCCAACAGTTCCATCGGCATATCTTTTGCGCTGTGAACTGCCGCATCAAAACGGTCTGCCAGGATACCTTCCTCAAATTC
>JAFYTM010000008.1 GCA_017558865.1 Lachnospiraceae bacterium | reverse complement strand
TTGGTTCCATCGTGATCCCGATCCCGGGCTTTGGCCAGTTCTCCCTCGGAATGACCGGCGGTCCACTGATCATGGGTCTCCTCCTCGGACACCTGGGTCACATCGGTCCGGTCAGCTTAAAGCTGAATACAAGTGTGATCAATCCATTAAAAGAGATCGGCCTGATCCTCTTCTTCGCCGGAGCCGGTGCGGAAGGCGGAAAGAGCCTGGTACAGATCCTGGCTACATATGGTGTAGTTCTTCCTCTCCTCGGCTTACTCCTGATCTTCGTTCCGTTCTTCCTCGGATTCCTGATCAGCCGTAAGGTATTAAAACTTCCGCTCCTCAACGGCCTCGGTGCCATGACAGCCAGCATGACATGTACACCGTCCCTAGCCGCTCTGATCCAGACAGCCGGTACTGACGATGTCGTTGCTGCTTACGCAACCACTTATCCGATCGCTATGATTAATATGGTGGTTCTGGTGCAGCTGTTGGCAAGGATTGCGGGATAAAATGGAAATTTAACTTGGTTTGAATATTATAAAATTCCGGAATCATGGTTATATCTTCTATGATTCCGGGATTTTTTATGGGTTAATGTGCGATTTGGATTTTAAATCACTTTTGATAGACTTGTGTCCCATTAAAATCAAGAGCAATCTGCCCGATTGGGGACACTTTTCTACTTTTAGGTACCTGATGTCCAATACGATGCATTTGAAGCACATATCAATTGATACACATGCATTCCTTTTAAGGTGTAAAATCCAACCGCCTTCATTCGAATTTTTGACTGTATAGCATAATTGCTACACAACTGTCCCAGTTCGTTACGTAACAGACCTGAAATGATTTGACAATACATAACGCAAATATAACTAGAATCCAAAACATAAAAAAGCCCTAATCGATCTGATATCGATTAGAGCTTTCTTATTTTTACTGAGCTATCTGCATAGCCGGACGGCCATCCCATGCGCCGTCTGCATTTACATAGTAGCCATCCGGAGTCCACTGAGCTGCATACATCATGCCCTCATTGCTTCCTCTCTTCGGCTCCAGGTAGTACCACTTGCCATCTACACAGATCCATCCGGTCTTCATACCACGATTCACATCGATATAGAACCAGCCTTTGTAATTTTCATCATACAGCCAACCAATCTTCGCAAAGCCATTGGAATCAAATGTCCACCATTTACCGTCAATAAACTCCCAATGGTAATTTTCATATGTATTTCCATTTGCATCCACTGCCTTGCTTCCTTTTGCATAGCTGCCGTCGATATACATGAGTTTCCAATAAGTGTCTGCATTTCCACCCCAGATCAGTGCAGAAGCGCCATCGTATACCCATTCACAAAGATTCTTGTCAAGCTTGGATGTAACAATACCGTAATTGCTGCTTACCATACCCTTGATCGGATCATAATTCACAGTACCGTAATCCTTTGTATCTGTCTTCGGATTTGCCGGTGGTGTTGCAGAAGAGCCTCCGCCTCCACCGCCGGATGTACCACCGCCGCCACCAGTGGAGCCACCACCACCAGAAGTGCTGCCGCCGTTGGAACCGCCACCGGAAGTGCTGCCTCCGTTATTTGTAGAACCATTATAGGACGGTCTCACGTAACCTGTTACTTCGATAGGACTCTCAACTGTATATTGAGCAGGTTCATGATTCGCGTCTCCACTGTATTCCAATGTCACTGTATAGGTTCCGTTGTATACATTCTTCCACTCAGCTAAAACAGATACATCTTTCTCAGAACTGTCCTCTAAGAATACAGTTTTAACTAATGAACTCTTTGTTTCTTCATCTGTAAGAGTAATCTTGATACTACTACGTCCGCCATCAACAGGTCCTGCTTTTGTGACTCCAACTTTCACTGTTACATCTGCATCTGTAGTGTCGTCATCCACTTCCCAGATAAATCCATCAATGGTACCTTTTACAATTTTGAATGTTTT
>JAFYTM010000063.1 GCA_017558865.1 Lachnospiraceae bacterium | reverse complement strand
GTCCGCTGCCGACAGGTTCATGCTCCCAGATGAGCTGTGCTAGCTGCATCTCCGCCTCTGTCATCAAATATACGACCATAGGTACCTCCTCGTTCATCAGTCTAAATATTTTAGTCCTTTTCTTTAGTCTATATTTTTCAGACCAGAATGTCAAGAAAAATATACTTCAAACACTTTTATGTGTGTTATCCTTATATCAATATAACAACTATCAAACAGGAGCTAAAAAAGATGAATTACGAGAAAATCATAGAACTGGTACACAGTACGAAAAAGATCATCATGGATCAGGAGATGGCTCACGATGTCACCATCAAGGGTGCTGCCGATTATGTGACCAAAGTAGATGTGGCAGTACAGGAATATTTAAGACATGAACTTGAAAAGATCTCTCCAGAAGTGATTCTTCTGGCAGAGGAGCAGGAAAATAACAATCTGGACAAAACAAAATCCTACTGGATACTGGACCCCATCGACGGCACGACTAATCTGATTCATGATTATCAGATGAGTGCTGTATCTCTGGCACTTTATGTCGATGGAAAAATTATTTTCGGCGTTGTCTATAATCCATTTACAGAAGAAACCTTCCATGCAGTCCGCACGCAGGGAGCGTTTCTGAACGGTCGATCTATCCACGTATCTCACAGAGAAAGCTTTGCCGACTGCATCATCAGTCTTGGTTCCTGCCCATATGAAAAAGACAAAGCAAAATGGCTGTTCCCGATCTTTGAAAAAGTATTTATGGAAACAGCTGATTTCCGCAGATCTGCTTCTGCTGCTTTAGATCTGTGTTATACAGCTACCGGACGAGTAGATGGTTATTTTGAATACAATCTCAAACCATGGGATTATGCGGCCGGTTCCCTGATTGTTAAAGAAGCCGGCGGCATCATCACCGATTGGAACGGACGCGAAGTGCCGTATCTGGAAAACGCTTCCATTCTGGTCAGCACACCAGAGATTTATGAAAAATTAAAAGCATTCCTGTAAACAAACTATTTCCATTCTATACTGCCAATATCCTGTACTGCATCACACCGCACAAATACATTGTCTTTCTCTGTACCACGAATATTATTGACAATATAATAATGTCTGTTTGCATTGTTTAAGGTTGTGTTATTCGACTCGTGACATTTGCAGTTTTCAAATCTACAGTTCTCAACCGCTCCTTTTACGCTGGTAACAATATGCATGCATTGATTGTCGGTAAACAAATGTCTGAGAAAATAATGGTTATGACTGTATGCACTGCAGTCCACAAAATGACAGTCTTTGATCTGAACCTGACTTCCTCTTACAACAGCTGCACAGCTCCATCGATCTTCTCCTGTAATCCGGATACCCTCTTCACTGACACTGCAGTTCTTAAACGTTGTACCACAGATTTCCCCCTTTTCAACATTCAGCATCACACTCTGACCTTTTTTGTTGCTCACTTCGCAGTCTTCAAAACTGCAATCCACGATCTTTGCAAACCGAAGAGAGAATAACGTCGTTCTCTTTTGAGCAGGTCCTGCTGATTCTGTCCTGTTTTCAAAGCACTGGACAAACTTACAGCCGACAAATTCCACTTCTGTCCTTCCTGAAATCATCGTAGATATTTTTTCAAATCTGCAGTTTCGGAATGTGATATGTTTTTTCTTATAATTATCGATCAGAAGATCCTGTACCTCAAATGAGACACCGCACACAATGACCGATTCTCCAGGGCAGGTACCAACCTCTGCTTTCAGGTTGACAATATAGTCATATGGATTCTTCTCAAGGAAGCAAGACACTTCATTAAGCGGCATTGTGTCTGCACAATCGTAAAACACTTCCTTTCCAGTCAGAAGACCTTTTACCGTCTGTATGATCTGCCGCAAGGTCTCGCGATCCACACCAAAAAAGGAAACGACCTCACAGAAAAAGTCTAACTGTGCATCATTTATACGCTCATGAAAAGAAATCATCAAAAGCAGATTGATCAAAAACGTCAGCTTTCCTTCGTGATCCAATGCTTTTGCCAGCACTTCAAGATCTGCCGTAGAGATCAGTCGGGCATCCCGTACCAGATCCTCAAAAGAAATCTCTTCTTTCGCAGCCGCAGCAATCCTTGCAACAAAATAATATTGTCTTGTTTTTTCATCTTTATCCTGCAGCAAAGAGATCACTTCCGTCAGATGACGGCAATACTTATATGCAATATCTGCATCCAGTTTTGTTATGTAATGAGTCGTATATGCTTTATTTTTACTATATACAGCAATTTTCTCAAAATCAATCGCCTGTTCTTCTTCTTCGTTGCGAAGTGTTTTTACTAATTCTTTATAGACCCGGTTAACCTGATGAATCTCCTTCTCAAGTTCCAGAAGTTTCTTTTCTTTTCTCACTGTCCCCTTTGACCTCCCCATGCTTCACATCCCATGATTTCATCCAACAATTCGCGTACTGCCACTTTATATCTGCGGCCTCCTGGTTCACAGTCAAATGCCGGCTGAACCTCCCCCAGTACATCAAGAATATCCTGACGAAACATCGGATCCGTCTGTCGTTTGTATCTCTTATTATAATATTTCAAAATATCCAGTGAATTTGTAATCTTATCTTCCAATGCTTCTATATCTTCCGGTATATAGATTCCAGCTTCCTCTGCCGCATCCCTGATTCCGTCAAAAAAAGCGTTTTGAATTCGCAGCAATTCTTTTTTCTGCTGTTCTACAAAATCATCTTCTTTCTGAATCTTTTCTTTGATATGTTCGATATTACCGGATGTCTGATCCGAAATATCAAGACAGAACAATACATTGAGCAGATCCGTAATCTCCTTATCAGCCTCATCATTTTTCCTTTGATAACAGGATCTGCACTCTTCAAAAAATCTCTTGAAGCTTCTGGCAAATGCCTCTTTTTCACCATTCAGCTGATTCCATTCTGAAAAAACCTTATAAATACCAAACGTATTTAACCCCTTTGGTGTTCTTGCGTCAAAAAAGAAGATATGTTCTACATTCAGATTTTCCAATAAAATCTGTTCTCTGATCAATGTCTTGATCCGCTCTCGTTCTTCCTGTGCCCTCTGATTTGCTCTGGTACATACGACCATGATCGGAATCTCCGGATTCAATGTTTTTAAAAATTCCAGTTCCGAATCAGGAATCGCATCCATCTCATCCACCGGTAAAAACCACAGAATAAAATCACTGGTATTCAGCTGCTGTCTGATCTTTTGCTCATCAGATTCAGCCGCACCATAATTCATAGTATTCCAAAAAACAAGATTCTCATATTTTTGCCGATCTGTTTCCAGAAGCAGACTTTTTAAAACCTTCCCCAAAAGCATCCTTTGACCAGACCAGTGGACTCCTTCCAATCTGTTTTCCAAAGGATGAAAAAGTTCCGGAAGTGCTTTTATATCCAATTCAAGATCATTTCCAGACAAATCAATCGCTTTTACGACTGTTTCCTTACTGTGAACAAGATATGTAGGTATGTAAACTTCTGATTCCATACTTTCCGGCAAAATCCCTTTACTTCCCATTAAAGCATTCAAAAAACCGATTTTTCCGCTGGAAAAGTTTCCTCCTAATCCCACAATATTTTTACCGCCCAATGACCGATAAACAGCAAAATCTTTCAATTTTTCATATTCTGTATAAAAATCATCCAACAATTTATAACAAATAGAGGATGCCGTCTGTCTCAACACCTCCGGCAGCTTCTGATATAAAAGCTTATCTATATCCCTTAGTGCCTGTCTTGCATTCTGCCCCATAATTCAATCCCCCTGATATACAAATTATGTATATTCATTAATATATCATACCTGTATTTAAGATTCAATGTTGGGCCAGTCACATATCTTCCCTTCTACAATCGCATGGAACATCCTCTCCTTCGCACCCGGATTCTCTTTTTGTATCTGTCTGAGCAGATTTTTTGCATATTCCCGCTTTGTTGTCCCATCTACCGGACATGGACTTTTCATCACAGGGATCTCATACTTATTACAAAATCCTTTTACCTCTGCTTCTTCTACAAGCATCATCGGACGAAGGATCTGCAGCCCGGTATCCTCAAACCAGGTCACCGGCGGAAATGCATAGAACTGTCCCTGGAAGATCAGCGACATCAGCATTGTCTCCACAAAATCATCCTTATGATGAGCATAAGCAATTTTGTTGCAGCCCAGACGCAGTATCTCCTGTACCAGAGCGCCCTTTCTCATCTTGGCACACAGAGAACATGGATTGGATTCTCTGCGTTCTTCCATAACAATCTGACCAATCTGTGTATGTACAATGGACAGCGGTACATCCAACTGCTCACAATATGCCTGAATCCCTGAAAAATCTGTATTGGAAAATCCCAGATCCACACTGACTGCACAGACAGAAAAATGCTTTGGATAAAAACGTGACAACTCCTTCAATGCACGAAGAAGAGTCAGACTGTCTTTTCCACCGGACACTCCTACCGCTATTCGATCTCCTTCTTCGATCATCTGGTACTTTTCCAGTGCCTGACGCACCAGACTCAATAATTTCTGCAGCTTCATAGCTACTCCTTTCAAGTTATATAAGAACTGCCGGACAGGTCAGGAATCTTCCCGCCCTTCCGGCAGCTTTGTGAATCTGCTGATCCACCATTTGTTTCGTATTCTACATTTCCAGATACTCCAGAATATCTTCCAGCGGCTGAAATCCGGCAATTCTCCGGAAAATCTTTTCCCCGTTCATGATCAGCATGGTCGGTACGACTGTAACATCAAATCTTCGGGCAAGCTCTGGATCGTCATCCACACTTACCTTACAGAACTTCACATCACAGGCTTCCGCCGCTGCTGTTTCCAGAATCGGGAGCTGTGCTTTACAGGGACTGCAGCTCTCTGAGTAGAATTCTACCAGAACAGGCATACCAGCCTCCGTCACTTCAGTCTGAAAATGTTCTCCGGTAATCTTTCTGATTTCCATTGGCATTCTCCTTTCTGAGTTACACAATAAAAGAATGCCCATTTTGTTTCAGCTATAGTCAGGAAATCACATCCACTTTCCGCTATTCGCCAAACAGAACGTTTTCTACAATCGCAGCTGCATCTTTGATACAATCTGAACAGGAATGCTTCGGCTGACCAGTTCCGATACCTTTGATCTCTTTACATACCAGAGAACCACATTTTTCCTCAAACTGTTTTACGATCTCTTTGGACAACTGATAGGTCTTTCCTTTTGTGTTCGGAGTGTTCAGGTCTCCGTTGCTGTTCTTAAGTCCTGCCAGTGTGATCGCTCCAGACAGCGCACCGCAGGTTGCTTCCATACCGCCCATACCAGCTCCGAATCCTTCAGTCATACAGAACACCTGTGCCTCATCATAGCCCAGCAGATCACAGTAGGTGCATGCCACAGACTGTGCGCAATTATATCCTTTTCCATGTCGTTCAATCGTATATTGTACTCTGCTTTCCATTTGTATTCTCCCTTACATATTCACAGTAATGTGTTTTGGATGATAGCCTTTTGCTTCCAGTGCTTTGATAATACGCTGTTTGTGCTCAGTACCAAATGCTTCCAGCGTAATTTTCAGTTCTACCGCCGCATTACGGTTCGTGCTGACGAACTGGTTATGATCCAGACGGATAACATTTCCCTGTTCCTCTGCGATGATAGAAGCTACATTCACCAGTGCACCCGGTTTATCCGGAAGAAGCACTGATACAGAGAAGATACGGTCTCTCTGAATCAGACCATGCTGCACAACAGAAGACATCGTAATAATATCCATGTTGCCGCCGCTTAAAATACATACGACTTTTTTATTCTTTACATTCAGATGTTTGAGCGCAGCTACGGTCAGCAGACCAGAATTCTCTACGATCATCTTGTGATTCTCTACCATATCCAGGAATGCCACGATCAGCTCATCATCTGGTACCGAAATGATGTCATCCACATTCTCCTGAATATATGGAAAAATATTTTTTCCAGGCTGGCGGACAGCGGTACCGTCTGCGATCGTATTGCTCTGGGCAAGACAGATCACTTCGCCCTGCTCTACAGACTGCTGCATACAGTTCGCACCCTCCGGCTCTACACCGATGACTTTGATCTTCGGATTCAACTGTTTTGCCAGTGTCGCCACACCGGCTGCCAGTCCGCCGCCACCGATCTGTACCAGAATATAATCTACCAACGGAAGCTCCTTGAAGATCTCCATCGTGATCGTTCCCTGTCCGGTCGCCACATCCAGATCATCAAACGGATGAATAAATGTATATCCATGTTCTTCTGCCAGCTCATAAGCATGTGCACAGGCTTCGTCATAATCATTGCCATGCAGTACCACTTCTGCACCGTAAGCCTTTGTGCGGTTCACTTTGATCAGAGGAGTCGTAGTCGGCATACAGATCACTGCTCTGCATCCATATTCCTTCGCAGCATAAGCTACACCCTGTGCATGATTGCCTGCGGATGCAGTGATCAGTCCTTTCTGACGTTCCTCATCTGATAGTGTACTGATCTTATAATAAGCACCACGTATCTTGAAAGCCCCTGTCTTCTGCATATTTTCCGGTTTTAAATACACCCGGTTGCCGGACTGTTCGCTGAAATACTGACTATGCATCAGTCTTGTCTCATTTATCACCTTGCCTACGACCTCGCAGGCTTCTTCAAATTTCTCCAGGGTCATCATCTTTTTGTGTCTCCTTTGTTGTATGTCTGCAAAAATTAGTCTTCTCCGCTCTTGTCAGTCAGGAATAATGCATTTACAAATGT
>JAFYTM010000062.1 GCA_017558865.1 Lachnospiraceae bacterium | reverse complement strand
TTGGAGAGAAGGGCTGCCTCGCCATTATAATCATATGTATAAGTAACCGGTGTCGTAGTACTGGCCGTACAGTGCGGTGCTCTAAGTGCAACCAGATTTGTACCATACGTTATTGGATCAACAGAATTATCTGCCTGAAAACCATATACAAAATTTCCGCTGCTGTCTACCATATATCCATTGGAATCAATCGAGAACATACCAACACGGGTATAAGCCACTTCCTGTCCCTTCAGACCATCTACAGCCAATTGTTTATCATTGGTCGCCATCGTCACGAAGAATCCCTGTCCATCGATACTTGCATTGAAGCCGCCCAGATAGGTTGGTGTACTTGCTGTCATATCAGTGGTAATAGAACCCATCAAACTACCATAACCATACTGAGCCGCATTCGTACCGCCTGCCTGATCCGTTCCGCCTGTAGAAGCAGAGGAGGTCTGATACATTGCTTCCTGGAAAGTATAGTTCTGTGATTTGAATCCATATGTATTTACGTTTGCGATATTGTTACCGATAACATCCAGCTTATTCTGATGTGCACGCAGTCCTGCAACTGCGGAGTCCATTGCTCTTAACATAATTCATTCCCTTTCATGTATATGTTTTGTCTATTCTACAGGAATCTCCTGTACCGTATTCTCTTCTGAGGTCTCCGGTTCTGTCACGGTCTCTTCTGTAGTCGTTCCTTCTTCACCTTCTACCTTATCAACAACCTCATCCTCACCTGTTTCCGGTGTTGTCTCCCCCGCATTGTATGGATCATCGATCTTACCCATACCAAGGACATAGGATAATGGATACTCTTTCATATCCCCCTCCAGACGAATCATCGGATCTGCAGATGTAAAATTAACAGATGCTACTTTACCATATTTGATTCCGGTTGCTACTCCGTCTTCTACTACCGCAACGGAGATTTCCTGACCGATCAGGCTTGCTGCATAGGTCTGTGTGCTGACAGCCTGCATCGTCTCCATCGTCTCTGTCATACTGGTAACGGACTCTGCCATCGCCATCTGCACGAGCTGCTGCATCATCTCACCGTTACTCATCGGATCTGTCATATCCTGATTGGCAAGCTGAGCTGCCAGCAGCTGGAAATAATCAGAAATATTCAGTGTATTTCTATCATTCGATTCTGCTTTGTAGGTCGACCCCACATATGGATTAGTGCTTGCACTAATTGCTATATCTGACATATGTACTCCTCCTTATATCAACCCCAAACGAAGCTGCTGCGCAAACGACTCTGCATGCTCCTTTGACGAATGTTCTTTCTGTTCCTGCTGATGACCTTCCTGTCCCTTCTGCTGGTTCATATCCTGCTCTGGATAAGGACTTTCCGGTGTATATACAACGGTCGTCTGACCCGTCTTCTCTTCCAGAATCTGCGCAATCTCTCCTGCACGCTGACTTAAAATCTCAAGGGTCTTTGGATTGTCTGAAATCAAAGACAATGCTGCCTTTCCATCCTCATACATCAGCTTAATCGTGATCTTTCCAAGTGTTGCCGGCTCCAGAGTCACCTCTAAAGTACCTGCTGTATCTCTGGAAATCAGTTTTTCAGCAATCGACTTGCTCAGATCAACCTGAAGTGTATCCTCTGATGTCTTTAAAACTGTTGTATCCGTCTTTGTCTGTAATGAAATAGCATGATCTGTCGGCTGACTCTGTGTCATCATAACACCTGACAGTTCTGCATCGGAAGATACTGCTGACTCCGACTGAATAACGCTGCGCTCTGTATCTGACTGTTTTACTCCAGCAAAATGGAAATCTTCTTCCTGCAAAGCGTTCTCCTCCAGCGGATCATTCTCAGCAACCTCCATATGAGATTCTGTCTGCTGAACCAATACCTGCTGTTCATCATAAACTGCTGTCTGAACACCTTCTGCCATGAATGGCTGTGCCTCCTGCTCGCGATCCATCTCGCCTGCCATATCCATCAGAACCAATTGGTTATTCTCTTCTTCTGTTAAAACGGCTCCGGCTTCTTCAAGTGCCTGTACCTCATCCGACTGAGACTGACTGTGCTGTACATTCTGTGAAAAGTTCCCCAGCATCTGTGCCAGAATTGCCATCTCTGCACCAGTCAGTCCATTCACCTCATGTTCCTGCGTACTGTCTGTTTCCTCCATAGAAACCTTATCCGTATTTTCCTTCTCGGTATCAGCTGCCTGACTGCGATCCTTATCAGATTCCTGAACTTTATTCTGCTCTGTATTTTTTCCAGCTTCCTCATCCACTGTCTTAGCAGTGTCTTTTTTCGACGATGTCTGTCCAACTTCTTTCAGCATTCCGGAAAAATCCACTCCAGAACTTTCTTTCGTCTTTCTGGACATTCCTGATGTCTGACCTTTTAACTGGACCATCTGAATTTCCGCCATATCATACTCCTCCTTCCCCTAAAAACCTTCCTATATATTCCCTGTTTTCGTATAACTGCGGGTCACAAATTCTTCTATAAAAGCTTCTTCAGACTTTAACTCATCTTTCTGATACGCTTGCCACTGTCGCTCCTTAAGCTTTTCATATTTGGAGGTGTCAATCTTTGCTTCTACAACTTCCTCCTGCTTTTTGGCCTCTTTCTTTTTTAATGTTTTCAGCCGCTGTTTTTCCTGATCGATCGTCTGCTCCATCTTTCCGATACACATATCATACAGACGATAGCTTTCAATGGAAGCACCTGCTCGCTTTGTCAGGTCGAACTCTTCCTGATACTGTACCAATCGGTGATTTAAACATCGGATCTCATCCTGCTTCTGATTGACACGATAAACAATCTGTGCATGTTCTGATCTCAGATCATCCAAAACCTGACTTTTATAATTAAGAACGGTCTCCAACTGATATTGAAAGCGCTTCAACGTATCTCTCCTTACTGAAACATCAAATGTTACTCTATAATATCATTCATCAAACCGAGAACCTCTTCGTATTCAAAGCTCTCGTTAATTTCCTGCTTTAAAAAACCGTTAATGCGATCAATTTTCAGTACAGCCTCATCCAAAGCATTGTTATTGCCTCGCTTATAAGCTCCTATGGAAATCAGATCTGCATTTTTCTGATAAATACCCAGCATATTGCGAAGCCTGGATGCCGCATACCGATGCTTGTCTGATACCAGATCCACCATCAGACGCGAAATACTCGCTCCTATATCAATTGCCGGGAAATGATTTTCATTCGCCAACTGTCGATTTAAAACAATATGACCATCCAGAATACCTCGAACCGTATCGGAGATCGGTTCATTGGTATCATCACCTTCGACTAATACCGTATAGACGCCAGTGATGGAACCTTTACTGAAATTACCGCTTCGTTCCAGAAGCTTAGGGAACTCCGCATAAATCGATGGGGTATAGCCTCTTGCAATCGGCGGTTCTCCAATCGCCAGACCAATCTCTCTTTGCGCCATTGCATAACGCGTCAGAGAATCCATCATTAACAATACATCATGTCCCTGATCACGGAAATATTCTGCAATGGTTGTCGCAACCAACGGACACTTCATACGCAGCATCGCCGGCTGATCCGACGTAGCTACCACCAAAACCGAGCGTTTCATACCTTCTTCGCCCAGGTCTTTTTCTACAAACTCCAACACCTCTCGACCACGCTCTCCAACAAGTGCGATCACGTTGATATCAGTTTTTACATTTCTTGCAATCATACCCATCAGGGTACTTTTTCCAACACCGGAACCTGCAAAGATTCCAATTCTTTGTCCTTTTCCAATCGTATTCAGACCATCAATGGCCTTAATGCCGAACTCCAGTTTTTCTCTGATCGGGGGTCTGTTCAGTGGATTGGTGTAAGCACTGTTTACCGTATAATAACGGGTGGCTTCAAACGGACCTTTTCCATCAATCGGCTCTCCTGCTGCATTGATAATTCTTCCCCGCAAGAAATCACCAACCGGCACCTTTAAGCGTTGTCTCGTATTGCGGACAAAACTACCAGAGGCGATTCCACTGGTAGATTCGTAGGTCATAAGCTGCACTTTTCCATCTTTAAAACCTACTACTTCAGCAGGTGTCTGACTGTTCTGTTCTTCATTGTAGATCATCACAAGATCACCGATACTTGCTCTTCCTCCAGAGGCTTCTATGGACATGCCCACTACATTTTCAATTTTCCCAACATAAGCAACCGTTTCTGATCGGTTGATCAAACCAGGTATCTTTTCATACATGGGCAGTCCGTTTCCTCCTATCTTACATTCTCCAGAACCTTTCGGATATTCTCCATCTGTGTATCTACACTGATGTCTATAACTTCATCCGGAACTTCAATAATACAGTCACCGCGTCTTTCTTTATTCATGACAACGAATTTGACATGATCGGAATATTTAGATAACTCACTGACCACGTCGGCATCTGCCTCGATCAGCATATCGTAATCACTTCTTCCCATATAAATCTTGATCCATGAGGTCTTTTTCAGCTTTTCTACCTCTGCCATGATCATTCTCTTGATCACCGCACCGCTGGACTGAAGACTGATATGAATGACTTTTTCACCAATGGCAACTGCACAGTCTTTTAACTCATCCAGATACAACTCTATGCTGTCTTTTTTTGCCTGTTCTACAGAAGCCATTGCTTTTGCAATATCCTTTTTAAAAGCTTCCCACTCCTGTGCAAGTCGTACCTCGTGTTCCCTGAGTGCCTGTCGGATACCCTCTTCCACGCCTTTTTCATAGCCTTCCTGGTATCCTTCTTCCATAGCTTTCTGTTTTTCCAGAACTGCCTGTTCTTTGGCTTCTCTGCGAATCTCTTCCGCCTCCTGGCGAATCTCTTCCGCTTCTTTCATAGCCTCCTCAAGAAGTTCAGCCGTGATATCCGGTTCCTGAGGTTCCGGTTCCGGCTCTGGTTTCGGCTCTTCCTTGATCACAATCGGATCAGAAGCAATCACCGTTGAAAACTCCGGAATCAGTTCCTCTGTCTCCTTCTTGGGAACCTCTATTGTCTGAACGGGAGGAACAAAGAGCTTTACCTTCCCTGCGTCCCATGATTTTACAATATTACTAGACGATGATATCTTCATCATCTCCTCCCTTATTGATTATAACTTCACCGATATCCTCCAGACGACGAATAACGTTAACAATTCTCTGCTGAGCCTCTTCAATCTCTCTCAGTCTTACATTAGAGGTAGTATCCAGATCACCCTGTACGGTCTCAGCCATACGCTTGGACATATTTGCAAAGAATACCTGCTTCATATCCTCAGAAGCAGTCTTGAGGGCGTATACAATATCTTTCGCATCGCACTCTCTGATAAAGCGCTGTACAGAACGTCCATCCATATCCAGAATGTTCTCGAATACGAACATGCGGTCTCTGATGCTCTGTGCCAGCTCCGGATCCACACGATCCAACTCGTCGAAGATACGTTTCTCATTACTTCGGTCTACATGGTTCATAATATCAGCTACATATTCGATACCACCAAGTGCAGTATTATCTTCGCTGGTGATGATCGTATCAAATTTACGCTTCATCTCTTCTTCTACAATCGCGATCGCTTCCGGTGATACACGATCCATCTTTGCCATCGCTGCAACAGTCGGGATTCTCTTCGAATCCGGAAGCTGCTCCAGAACTTTTGCCGCCTGTTCCGCATCCATGTAAGACATGATCAGTGCAATAATCTGCGGACGTTCATTCTGCAAAAGCGCAAACAAGGCTTTCGGATCCCCCTTCATAAAGAAGTTAAACGGCTTATACTGGAGTGTCTTGGATACTTTTTCCAGAAGGGTTCTGGCTGTAGTCTCTCCAAATGCCTTCTCCAGGACTTCTCTTGCGTACTGGAGACCGCCGTCTGTCATCATCTTGTGGGTCAGACAAAGCTTATAAAACTCATCCAGAGCACTCTCTACCTGATTGTTCGTGCTCTTACCCAGCTTTGCCACTTGATATGTAAGGTCTTCAATATCTTCTTCACTCAGATATTTATAAAGCTGAGAAGCTCTGTCAGCACCCAGAGATACGACTACCAATGCCGCTTTCTGAGGACCATCCACTACCAGGTCCAGCACATCTGCACCCTGCTGCTTATTTTGTTGCCCCGCCTGATTGCTTGCCGCGTTTTCCGCCATTCTCTGCTCCTTCCCCTCTCAGCCAGCCCTGCAGCAGCTTCGCAGCTACCTGTGGGTTCTGATCGACAAATTCTCCTATATTCTGTTTCAGCTTCAGGTTACGCTGCATACGAAGATTTAAAATCTCCTCATTACGCATCATCTCTGAATCTTCTTCATCCAACTGCTGTACAACATCTGAAATAGACGGCTGAACCTGTCTTGTCGGTGTCATATCGAACGGATCTACCGTAAGATCTTCAACTTCCTCTTCTGCTTTCTTTTTCTTACGCTTTCTTCTGAGAAGCAAAAGAATAATCAGAAGAAGGAGCAGCACACCTGCTGCCGCTGCCGCAATAATGATTGGAAGCTTAATTGGAAGCTTGCTGTCATCCGGATCCGTAGGCTCTGTAGACACTATAATACTCTGATCCGGTACTTTATCACCCATCGCACGGACGATGGTAATCTTCTCATCTGCTTCATCACTGGAAATTCCTGCCGCATTTGCAACCAGATTCACCAGAGATTCCTGAGGAACACTCATGTTGTCCGTATTGATCACGACACTGACGGTTGTATTCTCCAGAACACCCGGAGACACCTCTCTTTGCTCTGTCAATGTATTGAAAAGCCATTCTCTTGTCGCATTGTTGTTGGAGTAGGAATCGATGACCCCATCCTCTCCAGCTTCATATGTATAACGCGGAGTGTCTGCATTGGCATCTGCCCCTGCTACACCTCCGGTCGTTTCCTGAACTGAACCGGAATTCTCCTGCGCCGTATTCTCATAATATAACAGACCGCTTCTGTCTTCATCCTCAACCTGATCCGGTACGGAGTATACTACGTTCTCCTGAATCAGACGATCCATATTCAGCGTTCCCTTCACAGAGATCGCAATCTTGTCATTCTCATACAGCTGTTCCAGTACGCGGCGAATATTGGCTGCAATATTGTTTTCCACCAGTGCAGTCAGCTCCACCATCGTCTGTCCATTGCCATAATCACTTTCACTGGAATCATCACTCACCTCTGTCATCGTAGCTGCATCAAATACCGCTACATTGGTGAAGTTCATTCCCCGGATCGCTCTGGCAATCAGATTCTTTACTGCAGATGCTTTTTCCTTTGTCAGCTTTTCTCCTGCTGCCATCGTCACTACAACTGAAGCAGATGCTTCTGATTTGCTGTCATCCTGCAGCGCATATACCTTTTCCTGCGCTGTAGCAATCGTTACTTTCGCATCTTTTACACCTTCAAACAAACGAATCTGAGCTCCAAGTCTATCCTGCAGCTCATATAATGTGTACTGTTTTTTATCTGATTCTGTTGTCATCAACCCGGCATTGTTGATGTACATGTCATATGTAAATCCGCTCTGCGGATAACCGGCACTCAAAAGATCAGCTCTGACCTCATCTACCTTTGCGGAAAGAACCCGTATTGTTCCATCCTTGTCACTATATTGATAGGAAACCCCGTCCTTCTGAAGAAGACCAACGATCTCCTGTGCCTCTTCCTGATTCAGATCCGTGAATAAGGTACTGTAATTGGCATTCTCAGCTGCCCGCAACGCAGCAATCGCAATCACAACTACCAATATGGTCGCACAACTGATGATCAGAAGAAGCCGTTTTGTCTTCTTTTCCATGTTCTGGAAAAATTCTTTTATTCCTTGCACATTTCTGCCCACCTTCTAATTTGCTTCCATCAACTTTATACGTTCATTCTCATCAGTTCGCTGTAAGACTCCATTGCCTTATTCCTTAAGGAAATCAACAAATCCAGACTAAGTGCCGCTTTGGATTCCGCAATTGGAAGTGTATGCGCATCATCCAGCTGTCCAGTAGCCAGAAGATACTGTGTCTCCTCCACTTCTGCCTGCGTAGAATAAACCTGATTCACAACATCCTTAAATACATTCTGAAACAGAGACGCTTCACCATTCTCTGCCTGTTTTACGTCTTTCGACTGCATTCCTTCTATAGAACCCCATGTTTTTATGGGTGTAAATTCCATCATCTGCATATTCATCCTTCCTGTCCCTTTTTCTTCCTTTCATCTTATTCATCAACAATTCTTAAAATGACTTCGCCGCACTCCTCAGACGGTTCAGCTCATTTGTAATCGAATTGGACATAATCTGGTATTCATACGTTGTACGAACCAGTTCCACCTGTTCCTGTTCCATATCCACATTATTATCATCCAGACGACTGGACTCACCTGCTGTGGTATGAAGCGTTGCATAAGAATTGCTGATTGCATGACCAACGGATCTCATAGACCCCTGCTGATTGCGCGCGGTCGTAATCCTCTTTTCCAGCTCCTCCTCAAATGACAGATACTGTGACTTATAATTCGGTGTATCTACATTCGCTATATTATTCAGGGTCAGATTCTGTCTGCCCCACAGATAATCCAGTACTTTCTCGGTCAATGCTATTCCATTTCCGTAAAATCCTGTCATAATCTATCCTCCTATGCAACATTCATCGCAAAATTTCCCAATTTAACCATGATATACTTTCTCTTCAGTATACCATGTTGCAAAATCGTTTACAAGTTTTTTCACTTTTTCACAATATTTTCATTTTTTTCCATTTTCTGACATTCTGTCTATAAAAGCGAAAAAAGCGTCCGAGGCACTGTTCCTCGGACACCAATACATTTTACAAACAGATTACGCGTCCACACCCTGTGTCAAACTATCCAATGCTTCAATAATATCCTCTTTTTCAAAAGGTTTATATATGAAATGATGGATTCCAAGAGCCGCAGCTTCTTCCAGGGTCTCATCATAAGCCAGTGA
>JAFYTM010000061.1 GCA_017558865.1 Lachnospiraceae bacterium | reverse complement strand
GCGAAGGAAGCAGGCTGTATTGTAAGCTTTGATCCGAATCTGCGTCCGCCGCTTTGGAAAACGCTGGATGATGCAAGAGCAGAGATTGAGTACGGGCTTGGAAAAGCAGATATTCTGAAGATATCCGATAATGAAGTGGAGTTCTTGTTTGGAACGACAGATTATGATAAAGGAGCAGAGCTTCTTCGAGAAAAATATGGAATCCCGCTGATCTGCATCACGTTGGGAAAGGAAGGAAGCCGTGCGTATTATAAGGATATGCGGGTAGAGGTTCCTGGCTTTGTACAGGAATATACGATTGAGACAACCGGTGCGGGAGATACTTTCTGCGCATGTACCTTGAATTATGTGTTGGAGCATGGGCTTAATAACCTGACAGAAGCGAATCTAAAGGAACTGCTTACTTTTGCCAACGCAGGAGCATCGATCATCACGACGCGTAAAGGGGCTTTGCGTGTGATGCCGGAACAGGAAGAGATTCTCGAACTGCTTAACAAGTAATCATTATAAATATTGTGGAGCTATAAAAATGTCCGAAACGGGGTGTAACCGTTCGGACATTTTTTGTATGGCAGCATTTCTTAACGTTCCCTGCCCGTCTGCATATATCTATTATATAGAAATAAGACAGGAGTTCGTTTATGAAGAATCCATATTATTTGCAGGTACCGTATGGAATGAATCCAGAACAGAGAGCTTTTCCCTGGCTGTATCCGTATGGGAATCAGATGAATTACTGGAACCTTTGGAATCATCCGGAACGCATGGAGGATGAGTTGGATACAAAGCGTCTTCAGGAATTGTATCCTTTGATGGCAAGAAGAATGCAGCCGTATGTAGAAGAAGTATGTAACCGCCTTGAATATCCAGGAAGTATGATGTATGATGAGTACCCGGATCGACTTTCGCTTTATCGAAGATCAAAAGAAGCATGGGAGGAAGCAAAAAAGAATGAAGATTTTGGAGAAAAAGCTCCTTCCTGGGAAGATATGCAGGATTTAATCGGAGTTTTATTGCTCCAGGAAATGCTTAGACGAAGGAAAAAGAACCGTAATCGTTTTGACCGTCGGATGTATTGACCCGGTCAAAAAAGGTTGCTACAATAAATAACAGAAAGCTTTTGAAAAAGATTTTGGAGAGACTGAATGAAAAAATGGATCATAAAATGTGCAACAATCCTGCTCGCATTTATAGCGGGTATGGGATTTATGCATTATACAACCTATATGGGTAACCGTGACATGACTGCAGTGATGGCAGAGGCAACTCTGCCAGTTGTTTATGCGGAACGGGATGGACAGATGTATAACGAGATGCGCGGATATGTGCAGGAGATGGATGGAAGTCATATGAAGGAATCGATCCTTGGCCTGTCGGAGGAACATGAGCTTCTTATAGCTATAGAGAAGTACAATGCTCACATAGAGGCGGTCTCTTATGAAGTGAGAAGTCTTGATATGGACAGGCTGATTCAAAGCGGAGAGAATCTGACGGCACAGGATGATGGAAAATATCTGCATCTGAATCTGGATTTTCAGGATCTGCTGGATAGAGGAGAAAAATATCTTCTTATTCTGAAAGTCCAGACAGAGGAGCATGAGCAGATCTTTTATTATTCTCAGATCACTTATCTGGGTAGTAATTATGTTCAGGAATGTGTGGATTTTATCATGCAGTTCCATCAGGCGGCACTGGAAAAGAATCATTCCCTGCTGGGAATTTATCTGGAACCGGATACGACATTGATGGATGGAAAGAATCTTGGTTATGTGAATATTCATTCCCGTACGGGTCCTGTAAGCTGGGGGGATATGCAGGTGGAGAAGGTGTCTGAGCCCCGGATTCGCTTCACAGGTCTGGATGGAGATGTGGTTTCTTTAGTTATGGATTATGAACTTCGGAACAAAGAAACAGAGGAGATTTATGAAGTCTCGGAATCCTTTCAGGTGCGTTATGCAAAGACCAGAATGTACATGAATGCATATGAGCGAACCGCGAATAAAATATTTGAAGTTGGCGATCAGTTGGTAGAGGATGGAAAGATTGCATTTGGTATTCAGGGCAGTAACCTGCATTATAAAAAAAATGAAGAAGAGACAGTTGTTGGATTTGTTCAGCAGGGGCAGCTTTGGTGTTATGATTTCAGTCAGAATCGTCTGAGTCATGTGTATGGTTTTCAGGATGAGAAGGATGACAGAGGGGATTATGATGCGCATGACTTCCGGATTCTGCAGGTAGAGGATTCAGGAAGTACGGATTTTCTTGTGTATGGATATATGAATCGGGGACAATATGAAGGAATGTCCGGTATTCTGCTTTGTCATTATGATGCATTGATGAATACGGTAGAAGAACAATATTTTCTGCCAAGTGATCGTCCTTATCAGGTTGTAAAGGAAGAACTGGGCAAGCTGGCATCCACGAATGGAGAAGGGAAAGCCTGGCTGTCTTATAGGGGAATGATTCTGCAGATCAATCTGACAGACTGTACAGTACAGGTTTTGGAAGAGAATGTCAGTGAGGATCATCTGCAGATGTCACAGAGCGGACGGCTGACTGCGTGGACAGATGCGGATGCAAAGAATATCAGCCTTTTGAACATGCGAAATGGAATTGTTAACCAGATTACAACAAAATCAGGCGAGGCGTTGCGGGTACTTGGTTTTATGGAAGAGGATTTTATCTATGGTGCAGCAAAGCGAGAGGATATGGGGATTGATCAGGCAGGCAGAGAGATTATGCCGATGTATCGAGTGATCATCCGTGATCATTCAGGTAATGCAGTTCGCGAATTTGATTACGGTTCTAAAGGAAAATATGTAACAGGTGTGTCCATTGTAGAAAATCGAATTGATCTTTCCTGTGTGCAGTTAACTGCTGGGGGCAATTATGTGGATGAGCGGCCTGAACCCATTACCTATACCAGTGAGCCTGTAGATGAACATCTTCGTCTGACGGTTGTGAGTGATGATGTAAAGAGAAATGAATATCATTTTGTGTATCAGGGAACAATGAGAAATGGTTCTATGAAGCAGCCAAAGGTAAAACTTGTTTTATTTGAAAATAATCGAACTTTGCAGCTGGAACATGAAGGTCGAGAAAACTGGTATGCATGGTCTTATGATGGAGCAGCCAGAGGCTATGAGGGGCTCTCAGAAGCAATTCAGAATGCGCATGAAGGCATGGGTAAAGTATGGAAGAATGGCTGGAAGTGCTGTTGGGAACGTACGAATCGTGTAACCAGGAAGCAGATTTCGGGATTTGATGATCTGGATGCACTGGATCTGCAGGGCAGCAGTCTGGCTCAGTGTATACAGCTTTTGCTCCGGCAAAAACAGATTTATGTGAATGTACAGGAAAAACTGGATGCAGGCGAGGCAGTATGGGAAATCCTTCAGCAGGAACTGGGAGACAGCAGTTGTGTGATTCCTGGGTGCAGTCTGGATATGGTAAAATACTTCGTGAGCAAAGGGATACCGGTGATGGGAATGACAGACACTGGGAAAGCTGTCCTGATTGTAGGATATGATACGATGAATATCATTTATTATGAACCGGGACAGACTGTATTGCAGAAGATGGGAAATAAAGACAGCAGCACGATGTTTGCACAGGCCGGCAACCTGTTTTACACATATTTGCCATAATTATGAGAAAGTAGGAAGATATAATGGATGAAAGAATTAAGAAATTAGCACAGAATCTGGTTAATTATTCCTGCCAGGTGAAGCAGGGGGATAAGGTGTATGTGCATTATATAGGAGCTTCTACAAAAGCATTGGCGAAAGAATTGGTAAAAGCAGTCTATGAGGCGGGTGGTATTCCATTTGTTCACTATACGGATCCACAGCTTCAGAGAGCACAGCTTATGGAATGTACGAAAGAACAGATGGAGCTGATGGCTCAGGTGGATTCTCTTGAGATGTCTCATATGGACTGTTATATCGGCGTGCGCGGAACAGACAATATCGCAGAATTATCTGATGTTCCGGCAGAAAAGATGGAGCTTTATGAGAAATATTATATGACACCCGTGCATCATGGAATTCGTGTGCCTAAGACTCGTTGGGTTGTACTGCGCTATCCGAATGATGCGATGTCCCAGTTGTCGGGAACCAGTACGGAGGCATTTGAGGATTTTTATTTCCAGGTATGTAATCTGGATTACAGTCTTATGGAAAAAGCGATGCAGCCGCTGGTCGAGTTGATGAATCGTACAGATAAAGTACAGATCAAAGGACCGGGAACAAATCTGACTTTTTCGATCAAAGACATTCCGGCAGTTCCATGTGCCGGCCGCATGAATATTCCAGATGGTGAGGTGTACACAGCACCGGTGAGAGATTCTGTCAATGGAATGATCACTTATAATGTTCCTTCTGTACACCAGGGTTTTTCTTACGAAAATGTTTGTCTGACGTTTGAAAACGGAAAGATTGTAAGTGCAGCTGCTAATGATACAGAGCGTATCAATAAAGTATTTGATATTGATGAAGGTGCGCGTTATGTGGGTGAATTTGCGATTGGCGTGAACCCGTATATCTTACGTCCAATGAAGGATATTTTGTTTGATGAAAAGATTTTGGGATCAATTCATTTCACACCGGGCAACTGTTATGATGATGCACCGAATGGCAATGAATCAGCATTGCATTGGGATCTGGTACTGGTTCAGCGACCGGAATATGGTGGAGGAGAGATCTGGTTTGATGATGTACTGATTCGTAAGGATGGTCGGTTCGTACTTCCGGAACTGGAATGCCTGAATCCTGAGAATCTTGTAAAATAGTATGAATCTGTGGCTGCAGGGCAGATGCCCTGCAGCCATATTTCAAATTAAAAGAATCTTAAGAATTTTACCATATTCATTTTAAAAATGAGATGGTATAACCATAGAGAAGGAGAAATGAGTATGAAGATACTGGTATGTGATGATGATCGTGCAATCGTAGATGCAATAGAGATTTATCTGAGTCAGGAAGGGTATGACATTCTGAAAGCCTATGATGGACTGGAGGCAGTTCAGCTGCTTCAGGAACAGGAGGTTCATCTGGTTCTGATGGACGTCATGATGCCGAAGATGGATGGAATCCGTGCAACAAGGAAGATTCGCGAGACAAGCAGTGTTCCGATTATCTTTTTGTCGGCAAAATCGGAGGATGTGGACAAGATTCTGGGACTGAATATCGGTGCAGATGATTATATTACAAAACCGTTCAATCCGTTGGAATTGACTGCGCGTGTGAAATCTTTGCTGCGCCGTTATACGCAGCTGGGAGCTATTGCAGAGACAAAAACAACCGTGTTTCGGGTAGGAGGACTGGTTATTGATGATGAACGTAAGGAAGTAACGGTGGATGGAGAAGTGGTAAAATTAACACCCATCGAATATCGGATTTTACTTCTTTTGGTTCAAAATCCGGGAAGAGTATTTTCTATTGCACAGATCTATGAACGGATCTGGAATGAAGAGGCTTTGGGCGGAGACAACACCGTAGCAGTACATATTCGACATATCCGTGAAAAAATTGAAATCAATCCCAAAGATCCAAGATATTTAAAAGTGGTCTGGGGAGTGGGCTATAAGATTGAAAAAGAATAGGGGCCATTTATGAAAAAGTTATTGAAGATTTTGCTTCTGATTGGAAATTTAGCAGCCGTGATGGTTTTGGCTGCGGGACTGACGGTCAGTTCAAAAAGTGGTTATGACAAGCTGATCTGGCAGGATGTATTTTTGGGAAATAGTTATTTGGAATCAGCTCAGTTTCAGCAGCAGGCGTCAGAATCTATTTATGGTGCATTGGAGATGATTGCACGGAGTACCCGAATAGAGAATACTGGAGTTTATGATCCGGATAAAATTATCTGTGTACAGGACTATCTGGAATCAAAACGTATCTATGATTCTGTGAAAGAAAATGAGAAAATGGACGATCTTTGTTATCGTTTTGGGGACCTGTATGAATGGAGTCTAAAGGGGGCTCAAGTCAGAGATGGTGTACTTTGGGAAACTTACAAGCCTCTTTATTATGGAAGTGTACAGGAATATTGCAATGAATGTGATCGACCATATAATGCAGTGGTGAAACAGATCATAGAAGTCATGGAATCTGTAGGAAAAGAAGTGGCAGAATATCAGGAATTGAAAAAAGCATGGACCAGTGAGGCGACCAATGTACGCTATGCACTTTGGGATTGGGGTGATGGCAGTGTCCATACGAATGTGCCTGATTTTCAGAGAGAGGCAGTGAACAGGGAAGAACTGGAGACCTATTTTAAAGGTTTTGGAAGCTACTATATATTTGACAGTCGTTCTTCTGCTGCGGTTCAGAAACATACAGGAGATGTTCATTCCTATGATACATATGCTCTTTTGCATCAATCATCTGCACAGCTGGCAGGGGAATATCAGATTTTTACAGCGATTGATACCTCATTTCCGATTACAGATCGGATGGCATTGGGAGCTAAGGGATATGAAGATGTCAAAGAAATGCTTTCTTCCTGGGTGATACCTATGCTTGTGTCTGCGGCTGTAGTGGTGATGACGGTTTTGTTCCTGTTCTGGAGACTTGCGAGATATATTAGGAAATTTTTGATTATCGTATATACAAATACCAACATGGTACTGAAAGTAGGTATATGTTTTGTGGGATATGAACTGGGGCAGGCGGTTCTTAGATTGCTTCCAGTGGATGAACTTGTGTCAATTTTGATTCTTTCAGGATATAAAGTGGCTGTGCTTGGATTCCTGGTCTGGGAAGGACTGCAGCGCCAGCATCTTTTGGAAGGTGTAAAAGCAATGATGGCAGGCGGGGAAGAAACAGGTGTCTGCGTTGAGGGATTGACACAGGGGAATCGTCAGATGGCAGAAGCGGTGAATGAATTGGGAAAAAATCTGCGGGATGCCATGCAGGAACAGATGAAGAGTGAGCGCATGAAAGCAGATTTGATCACGAACGTGTCCCATGATCTGAAGACTCCTTTGACTTCCATCATCAATTATGTAGATTTGTTGAAAAAAGAGCAGATTGAAAATCCGAAGGCAAAGGAATATCTTACCGTTCTGGAACAGAAGTCTCAGAGGTTAAAGCAGTTGACAGAGGATCTGGTGGAAGCATCCAGAGCCAGCTCCGGCAATGTAACACTGGATATTCAGAAGATTGATCTAAAAGAACTTTTGATGCAGACCAGTGGTGAATTTGAAGAGCGATTTGTAGCAAGAGGATTGACGTTTGTGCCTCATTATCCAGATTATCCATTGTATATAGAAGCAGATGGGCGAAGACTGTGGAGAATCATTGAAAATCTGTATCGAAATGTGGAAAAGTACGCGATGTCTGGAACCAGAGTTTATCTGGATGTGGAATGTGATGGACACAGAGCGATGTTTTCCATGAAAAATATATCCGAGCAGTCATTGAATATCTCGCCTGAAGAATTGATGGAGCGTTTTACCAGGGGAGATGAATCACGAACGACAGAAGGAAGCGGTCTTGGACTTGCAATTGCAAGAGATCTGACACAATTACAGGGTGGAACGTTTGATATTTATCTGGATGGAGATTTATTTAAAGTAGTGGTTGCTTTTCCGTGGGCTGCGGGAGAGGAACTGGCATAGTGGGAGACATAAAAAAGGCTGAAAGTATTTTACTTTCGGTCTTTTTTGTTGGGGAAAAGCTAAATCTGGTATAAAGAAGTCATATGGTACACTGTAAAAAATAGATAAAATATGCAGAATGGAGGGAAAAACAGTGAAAGCATGTATTGATCTGTTAAGTATTGGAATGATGGTGCTGATTGGATATTTACTGGTTTTGTGGGGAGGAGGAACGTTGGAACAGACAGGGCAGTATTTACAACAAGTACCATGGATTCTGTTATTCTTGGTTATGGGGATGATTCTGATTTTTTGTTTTGCAAGAAAGGCTGATATCAAGCAGCGATATGTGCAGGTTCTGTTTGCATTTATTCGATATCTTTGTATTTCCTGTGCATTCAGAGCCCGGATGGGAAGTCTTACGTCCTATTATGGAATGCCGGAATTTGAAGTATTCTTTTTGATTACGTTATGTGTGATCTGTATTTTTAAGATGATACAGATGTATGTGATGACGAAATTGGGATGTTTCCTGGCATCTATGATAAGCTTTATCCTTTTGTTTGTGTCGATGGGGGCCAATAAAACAGGAATTAAAATTCAGGGGGTATCCATACAAATGTTGATACTGGTTGTTGTATGCAGTCTGGTTGTCATTTTTCCATGGCTTTTAGGTATGGGAACGATGCGCCAGAGAAAAAAAAGAATCGGTATTTCTTTTGTTTTGTTGGCAGTTCAATGTATGTTGTTTTTGAAGGCTTCCGAATGTGGAACGATGTTGGTGCTGCTCGTGTCCTTCTGGATGATTTGGATGCGTTTTTGTAAAATTCAGCATATGAGAAAAATACAGTTTCTTTCCAGTATAACATTGGTTTTTGCAGGAGGCGTGACGTTTAGTTATATAAAATATGTCTATGGAAAATTTATTATGGGAGGATATGCAGGAAAAGATCTTTCTTTGATGCAGAATATTGCAGTAAAAGCTGCGAAACGTCTGTTTCAGACAGACCCCTATCAATACGAATTGGGAATCAAAGCTGTCTGGAGAGGTGGATTGCTTGGAAAAGGAAGAGAATTTCTGGTGAATATTCCGAATGCAGTGACGGATCTGCCGCTTCTGCACAGTATACAGATTTTTGGATGGATTGCGTTGGGTTTTATCTTGTTTTTGCTGCTGCATTTGATGAGAACTATGGTGTTTGCCAATTGTGAGGAGACAGCGAAACAGAAAGATGGTTATTCGCAGCTTCGGGACGAAGCAATTCTGGGATTTTTTCTGTCATCTATTCTCATTAATCTGTTTTCGGAGACTACAGGAGTCATTATAGGAATTCCATTATTGTTTCTTTCCAGAGCAAGTTCGTGGAATCTGGTTGCTTGTATATTGCTGGCAATCTATATTTCCACACCGGATATGACAATGTCAGCTGTGAAAAACTTAAAGGACAAGTATGCCCGTTGTCTAAACGTGGGCAGAGGATAAGGAGAAGAGATTATGATGAACAGAGAAGAAGAAATGTATCAGAAGTATCTGGAAAAGGAAGAACAGTATCTGAAAAAATACAAAAGTATGAAGGAGAGATTTGGACTGGAAGAGCAGCTGTCTGTAGAAGAACTGGAGAAACTGTCAGAAAGATACAGGAAGCTTTTGGCGTATCTGGATGTATCGGTATCTGAAACGGTATTTCCTGCCATCGAAGAACTGGATGTACTGGCAGATGCCTGTGTGGGCATGAATGAACAGTTTGTTTTTCAAAAATATCGGATCAGAAATAAACTGTTTAATGTTCTGAATCCATTTTGGAAGAAAGGGGATATCACAGTTCATCAAGTACCTTTGTGTATCAAATATCTGAAAGAATTTATTCTGTATATGCAGCAGGAAGGTATCACGAATGGAGCTGAAGCTGCTGATAAAATGATGGACTTTATGCGCGAAGTGAATGAATGGAAGATCCTGCATCATGATTATCTCTGGTTAAAAAGGCGTTGTGCCAATTATATGAAAAATAACGGTAAAGATTGTAAAAATATGTGATTTTAGGTAATCTATTGATAGTGGAGAAGTTGTACGAGGGGGAAGAAGTATGAGTATCAATACCGGAGAACACATCAGGAATTTTATTTTGATTTTTATAACAACAATAATATTTGTCATAGGATACTATATGATTCCTACGGGAATATACGGTGGTGAATACACGAATTTGATCATTTGGATAGGTCCGGTTTCGGCTCATGCAAATACCGGGCTGATTGTGTTAGGAGCACTTGCTGGTGTATTCATTGGTGTATTAGAAAGGTACATATATGACTTGCAGATATTAAAATGGGTAAAGCTTTTTTATCCAGGATGGTTATGGCTTGTTGGTACGGTGGTAACTGTCATAGCTGGTATTTTTGTGTTCTGTTATGCAATCGGATATCATTATATGCCGGAAAATCTGCAGATCGGTGATTGGTGGCGCTGGATTGTTTTAAAAACGACCGATTTATTTCAGACAAACACTCAATTTGAACTATTGTGTGTAGTAATCCTGAGTTTGTTAGCTGCAGAACTGTTTGTATGGATAGTGACATGTATCATGTCTTATACGGAATTCAGAAAAAATTCTAAACGAGATAAGTTCAGTCAGACAGAAAATCGTCCATATTTTTATGGAACGTTTTCATGGATGGTTATGAGTATCTGTTGGTTTCCTGTTTTTTATGGAAATATATTTGGAAAGTATTCATATTTGTTGGCTGGTTTTTTTGGGTTCTTAGGAGTTGTTTTTGGGCTGCTTTGGTCATTAGAAACATTTACAGAAGTGATAGATGAACAAATAAAATGGAAAAAAATCGTGTTGTATGTACCATTTTGGAGTATTCCATCCTTTGTAGTATTGTTTATATGGAATGCAGTGGTAGGTAAACAGAATTCTCCGGGACGTATAGCAGCGGGACTGAAAAAACTCTTTGTTTTAAGAGAAATAGACAGTGGATTAGAGCTTTCGTTTTTTGTTGCAGGAATGGGTGTTGTTTCGATGATCATAGCCGTTCTTATATTGTTGGGTAGTTATTATTGCGACTCATTTTCTGAGTCTGTTGGCAGAATTGTAAACAAGATAGGAGAGTCCCACAAAAAGCAGAATGAAATTGAGGAGTTAACGAAAAAAAATACATCACTGGAAAGTGAAATTTCCAGATTAAAGAAAGAACTGGATCAACACGGGGATATACAGAAGTATGAAAATAACCTGGCAGATAAAGACAAGCAGATTGTACAGTTGACAACAGATCTGAACGCTGCAGAAAAACGTATTCTGGAGCTGCAGAGTACTAAAAATCAAGAGAAAAAAGTTACTTCGGTGCAGGATAATCATTCGGAGCAAACATCTAATGTATCTCTTCTTTTTGATGTCATACTGAGCATTCCTGGAATGGATGCGGAAGAAACGGTAGAAGAGTTCTGGAGCCATATGGAAATGGACGGAAAGAATAAGGCAGTTACGCAGTTACATCTGGATACACTGCTTAGCGATGTTGGAATAGAGACGGGAATGATTTTGAAAGGCATGGAACCTGTAAAGACTGCTTTGGGATTAAAGAAAGCAGCATGTATATCCGGAAAAAATATTGTTGCTGTGAAGAAACAGGGAGATGTGGTCTGGATGGAATCTGATGGTTCTTCAAACTGGATATTGACAAAAGGAATTTATGATATTCTCGTAAAAGTGGATCATCAGATGGAGATTATGTGTATTTTGGAACTGGCATAGCAAGGAGGTACCTATGAAAAGAGAGAAAATGTCGGTCTGTCCATATTGTTTTGGGGAGATCAGCAGGGAAAATATTGCATATTGGATCAGGAAAGAAGATAATGAGCGACCTTTTGAAGATCGTGCCTATCAACTTTGTAATGAGAGAGAACAGGGAGAAGACAGACGTTTTCGGGATTTTTGGAGTAACAAGGATCTGGATGTGGCTGGTATGGCACGGAGAAGGATTGTTCTTACCAGACAGGAGATAAGAGAACTTCTTCAGAATGGTGTTCGGACAAGCAGTTATTCCGATATGGATGCACAGGAAGAGGATCTGGAAAGATTTTTTCTGTATGATGGAATTCTTCCAGTGGCAGAAGCAATTCCAGTCTGTGAAAATTGTCACAATGTTCTCAGAGAAGATTATTTTTCAGTACCAACTTTTCATATTGCCATGTATGCACCAAAGGCTACAGGAAAAACCTCTTTTTTATGCGGACTGAATCATGAATCTGTGATGTCTTATGGAAATATGAAACATTTGGTCTTTGGACATGAGATGACTTTTGAATATTTACGGGAAGAGGAGCCGTTTTATCAGGAGTTTTTTAGTCAGATGCACTCCTATGAGGAAGGAAAAGATACCATCGGAAGTGCTAATATACGGAATATGCCTATGTCATGTCTGGTGCAGAATCAGGGGCATGTAGTTCGGCTTTTCTTTCATGATGTATCAGGAGAGTTGTTGAGTAAACGGGGCGGTGTCAATGAGATTCGCGTCATGATATCGAAGATGGATGCACTGATGCTTCTGATGGAAGCCACAAAAGAGGATACAAAAGTAGATGACGGCTTATGGCAGTCATATCTGGATAAATGCAGGATACTTTCTGCAGAGGAACAGATGTATGCAGAGCGAGAAGAGGGGCAGGGATGCAGAGTAGAAGATTTACTGCCTCAAAAAGTTCAAAGCAGAAAGAGTATGCTTAGAGATATGGTATATCAGAAATTATTAAATGAGGATATTTTAAAAAGAAAACAGCGCAGTCAAATCCCTGTGGCGGTATTTATTACAAAAGGAGATCGATTGGATCAGAAGTATCAGACAGAAATAAAAGAACCCTGTCAGGAACCCAAAGATTTGGTAAAAAAACAACGAAAAGCAAAACAGCTTTTCATGGAATATGATGAGCAGATGGGGCTTTTTTGCGAGAGCTTTGGAGAACAGTGTTATGGAGTTTTATCTGCTTATGGAAGAGAACCAGGAGAAAAACCGATGCCATGGGGAATCCGTGAAAGCATGGTTTCTCTTGTTCAGGTTCTGAAAAGGCATTACGATTTTGTCGGTTAGGAGGATGGGTGTGCTGAATTATTTCTATTATTATTGGGGAAATGAACGAGGACTGACCGGACTGGAAGGATGGGATATACGTGCGGCCTCTGCATCTATGGATTCTTCCGAGAAAAAGGAAATGGCGGATTATTGTCTGAAGCGATGCAGAGGATTAACATACGGGAACAGCGGCATACAGGAATATGTGTTTTTTTATAGACGGTTTGTGGTGTTCCGGGCTTTGAAAATGTCGACTGTCAATCAGAGGGATGAGTTGGCGTGTGCCATTTCGTGGTATTCAGATCGAGAGGATGAGAATCGAATCTGCTTTCTTGCAGATGAACGGAAACATGTGGAGAATGTGAATGGAATCGTAGAGGTACCGGAAGCAGCAAAGTATCAGTCGGAGTCTTTGCCGGAAGCGGAGTTCTGGATTCATTTTATTGTATGCTTAAGAAGGATGATAATCAACAGAAGTACCTGTTATCTGATTGTTCCACAGGAGAATTACAGAGACAGACAGAGAGCAATTCTGAGTCTGATTGCAGGGTGGCTTCCGGAACATATGAGGGAGGAATTCAGTGCTGTTTGTACAGAACAGGCGGAAAACAACATCAATGTGAGACTTTGCCTTTGTATACAGGCACCAGAATCCGCACAGGGAAAAGATGTGGTGGTTGCCTGGAAGCAGTCGGATGTTCGTTCTTTTCAGCAGAAGGTCAGTGAGCCGGTCTATCAGATGTTGGAAGAGATTTATCAGAAGCTTGAGCATAGAGAAGTACTGGAAAAGGAGATGCAATATTTTGATCGGCTTAGCATGAGTCTGGATAAAGCAGCTGTTCATTATTATTCAAGCCATCTTTGTGATGAATTGGAAGATATAGAAGATATGGATACAGAGGTCAAGGAAAACACAGATGAAAAAGTTGAGAGACATACAAGATCAAAGCTTTTGGCATATATTCAGAGACAGATACGCAGAATTGTCCAGATATATCATAGATTGTTCAGACGGAACGGTTCCTGATGGGGCAAAATCAGGAAGTAATCAAGTTGATGAGTGGCTTCGTACCATTCTGTCTGTTGATTCGGAGAATACACGAGGAAAAGGCGTTATTACTGCGAATAAGATTAACGAGTATCGATCAGGTAAGAACAGTCCGACTCGATCAGAAAAAGCGATTCTTCTGATCTATTATAAAATGATGGAGGAACTGGACTGGCACTGGGAAAATGACAGACCTGTGTTTAAGAAAGAGGATCAGGAATGGTTCTGGAATGTGCCTCAAAACAGATTAGAGTGGTTAAATGAACAGCTTCGTTGTTTTGCAGCGCATGATGAGAGAGGGGCGCTTTATTTGAAGCTTCCTTCGGATATTGCACTGTATTGTTGTCTCCGGTTTGATGGTGCACTTGCAAAATATGATGCGTATCATGAGAAAGTGAATCAAATTCTGTCAGAAAAAATGCAGATGGAAGAAAAAACGAATGCCGGGACAGAGGAGTTTTTGGCTGGCGTGCAGGGAAGTGCAGGTTTGCTTGGCCAGTCAGATGTAGAAGCAGTTTTTACTTACGTGGAAAATGTACATTTGTATTATGCGGGTGTATATGAGCATATTCTGAATCTTTTACTGGAGGATTCAGAAGAAAACTGTGATTTTAGCGATAAGGAAAAAAGCTTTGAAAAATACATCGATAAAAAGCGAATGCCGGATATGATACGATATGACGGAAGATTCAGCAGAGAAGAGATTTTAATGCTTTTTGCCCTTGGCGGAAAAAGTGTAGAGCAGGTAAATGAGGCACTGCAATATGCAAGTTATCAGATTTTGAAGCAGCCTGATTGGAAGACAAAGGGGATGTCTGTGACGGAAATAGAAAAAATGTCGGATCAGGAAAAAGGGGCTTATCTGGAGTGGGAATGGTATCAGGCATATTTGCGGGAGGATTGGAATCATACCTGGTGCAGTCTGGAGCGGTTAGGCTGTGCAGTCATGAAAGGAAACGCAAGCCGCTCTGCCAAACAAAAACATATGGCAGCTTTTCGACGTTATTATTTTCATTATGGAGCAGTCTATCAGAATAAGTTTGAATTTAGAATCTGGTATGCAGCATTGATTGCAGAGCTGATTTTAAGCAAAGAGAATGAGGAACTTTATACAGAGATCATTCTTTCGGACGAATATGTAGATAAAGTAAAATATAAGCATAAGCTGATTGATACAAGCGCCAAAAGAAAAAATATGGTGAGAGAAGAGGAACCTGTCATTGCATATTACAACAGCAGGCATCATGAATATTACAGCCAAAAGGCATATGAACAGGGGGACGATCTAGAGGTACTTCCTACAATTTTTAGAAATCGTATGGAAAATATGACAGGCAGGGAGACTGGGTGCTATCATCTTTTTTCATTTTTGAAAAAATATCGGGGAGAAACCTGGAGGGAGGAATGGAAGCAGTACAGAGCGGCTGACAGAGAACGGGCAGAACAGGCAGTCCTTGATTTTCATTTTATCTCCATTCTGTATTCTTGTTTTACAGGACTTATTTTTAAAGGTGCTTTAGATGAGGATTATAAAGAGTTTTTGTATGAAGAAAAAGACACGAAAGAAAATCACCCAATAAAAGAAACAAAGAATCAAATACTCAGAATGATCAATACAGTTTTAGGCGGTGATCAGGAATCGGTTTTTCCATACAAATTAGGGGAACGATACAAGTCTGCTCAGTCTTATCTGAAACGGTATTTGCATGAAGCACAGAAATGGGACAGGGGGAAAAGCTAAAAGAGAAAAAGACTCCTTTGTGATAATGTATAAGTATAACAACAATATTTATACAAAAGAATGGAGGAGTCAACATGATGGCGACAGCAGTTTCAGCAGCACAATTAACTAACACAACTAATGGACAGATGGAGAATGTGGAGAGTGGTTTTTATTCCATTACATTTCTTACGATTCTTCTTGCAGTAGCGGTCATTGCATTGCTTTATTATATTTGGAAGAAGGAACAGACTTATTGTAGAGGAGGCAGGGGAAAAGAGAACAGAAATGAGTCATGGATCGTACAGTTCATTAAAAATATGATTGTAGTGGACGATGAGGAGTTTGAAGAGGGAGAAACAGAAGACATTGTTTTTGAGGAAAAACAACCGGAGCCATCCTGCAGTCAGAAGCCGTGTCTTTGCTTTAATGAGTGCCTGTTTCAGGAGAGTCCATACAGTGATTCCGGGATGACTCGCCAGGCACCAGAGATTGAGGTTGCTGGACACAGTCTTCAGTATCAGAGACTGGAACAGCGAGATCTGTATACGATTGGAAGATCAAATTCCTCTGATATACAGATTCTCTACAATATGTCGGTATCCAGACAGCATGCACGATTAGAATGTATGGCAGGACAGGGATTTAAGCTTTCTCTGGCTACCAAAGATAATGTCATCTATCGTTGTAATAGTTCCTTTGAAGTGATCGAATCAATCACCGAATATACGTTTAAGGAAGGGACAGGTTATTTTATTCTGGGCGATCCACAGTGTGGTTTCAGAATCGCAATTCGCAGCTGCAGAAGTATGATATCTGGAAAGATACAAAAAACTGCAGATTTTGAAGATGAGATATCAACGAGACAGTTTGCAGGAGAAAGGAAGCGAAGAGCGGTATGAGACGAAGAGGACATATTTTTTACAGCAGAATTGTTCTTGTTTTGATCTGTCTGGTGATGTGCCTTTGGAGCAATCTCTATGCCATTGGAGGCAGTATTACAGAAGCAGAAAAGTCCTCCCTGGAGGTAAGTGCCCGAAAGTCTTATATCAAAAGATGTAATATTCTGGATCGTAACCAGAAACTGCTGCAGGAGAGTAACGTTTCAGAAGATGGAGGTGTGCAGACGCAGACAGCCGATGAATATGCCCATGCTCATTCCATTGGATATTGTTCTGATACATATGGTTCGTATGGATTGTTGAAAAATATTGGAGAACGATTGTATATGGATGAAGACGGAGACGGAATCGGAGATGACCTGTTGCTTACCATTGACAGCAGTGTACAGTCTTATGTTTATCAGCGTATCCAGAATATTGCACAGACGGAGCTGGCTACAGGTATAGGGGTTTTTGTTATGAAGCCGAATGGAGAAGTTCTGGTTAATACAGCGTATCCTTCTTTTTCCTGTGATGCAGTCTCTGACCTGTCAAAAGCTTCTGATTACATGAATGAGGAAATGGCACAGAAGGGTGATTCTTTTTTGAATACCAACCTTCAGATGACAGAACCAGGCAGCAGTTTTAAGATATTTGATTATGCTGTTATCGATGAATTGGGATATCGCGATGAGGTATATCGAGATACAGGAAAAATCAATACGGGAGGTTTCCTGCTGCATAATGACAGCGGTGCTGTGTACGGGGATGTGACACTTGATTATGCCTTAAAAAAATCAGTCAATACATACTTTTGCCATTATATGATGAAAGCAGGAAAGTATCACATTTCCTCCTATGCGACAGCCATTCTTGGAGAGGAGTCAATAGGAACGGATTTTGGCAATATCAAAGGTCAGTATCATTTTTTAATAAAAGAAGATACAGTATCTGAATGGGAATTGGCCATTGGACAGAATGCCATCGGACAGGGTGGTGTACTGGTATCACCAGCTGCGAATGCAGTCATGTTAAATGGACTTTTGACTGGTAAAAAAGTACTTCCGTTTGAGGTTCAGGGAACACAGCCTGTAGATCTGTGGAATGGTAATCCGCCGGTATCCGATCAGACCAGAAAAGATTTAAAAAATGCATTGCTGAAGACAGCAGATGGTTATCGGATTAAGAATGCAGTCAGTGGATATCAGGTACTTGCGAAGACGGGAACGGCATCCAAAGGAGATGGAACCACCAATGCATGGATCGTGTCTGGACTTGTAAAGAATGGAGAATTGAAGTGTGTTGTTGTGGTTATGAAAGCAGGTACTAAGGAGTATGGAAAAAGTAATCGAGAGCTCCTGATTGATGTTTATAAGAAACTGGTCAGTTCAGGAGCTTGTCTATAAAGTTTTTAAACAGGATTTCAGTTCTTTTATCAGAAGGATTCCATGTGCGATAGAGGGCGATAAGGCTTTGTTCAATCTCATGTCGATGTGTTTGAGATATATGGCAGGTATCGCCTTCAAAAAAAGAAAGAATAGAAAGATTGTCGTATTGACATAGCTGCAGCAATATTCCAAGAAGCTGTCTTCGGATCAATCGATCATCAAAGTGAGTATTCGATGAGGTACATTTGCGATAAAAGGTACGGACAGCAGTTTCCGGAAGAAGGGTTGTTCTGGTTGTTGGGATGAAAGTGTCAGATTCCCGCAGTTTGTCAGGCAGCAGAAGAATATCTGTAAAATCTACTAATTTTAACTGAAAACAATCTTCTTTATATGAACAAAGAAGATTCCCCAGATGCAGATCTGTATAAAGGCAGCCAAATTTCCCCAGTTCATTTAATAACAGGTACAAATTCAGGAATGCATGATAACATTGCTTTGCGGAAACGCAGTACATAAAGAATGTTTCGGGAGATATTGATTTTCCTGGAAGTCGATTCATTTTTATATAAAGATGATCGGAATCAGGATAAAGCGAGTGTCTGTTACATTCAGCATCGGAAATACTGGAATAAACAGGAAACATGTCGAGGATAGCTGCATAAGTTTGGTGCAGATTTGTGCTGCGATTCATCTTATCTGTCAGACAGCTTCTGAAAGCAGTCATGATCTGCATTTCCGGACAGGATATGGGAATTGATTTATATACATGAGTTTCTGTAAAAATGACGGACATGGACAGTTCTCCCGGAATGTATGGTCTTGTGCAGATTATAACATAAAATAAAAAACAGGAAAAGGAGAGGAAGTATGCTCCAGATAAGACATTATGGTATAACAGAAAAAAATGGAAGAGAAAAAAATGAAGATGCCTATGGGGTGTTTGATTTTACAATAAATAAAAAGAACTTTTTTGTGGCCGCTGTCTGTGATGGAATGGGTGCAAAAGAAGAGAGCCAGCAGGTTTCACGGGAATGTGTGGAAGGAGTTTGTGCCAGACTGGTGCAAAAAGTATGTACTTTGCCGGAAAACTATTTGGAAGGTTCAGCACAATGGCTGGAATGGTGGTTTGATCTTTTAAGAAAACAAATACAGTTGACTGAGCAGTATTTGATTGAGAAATATTTTCCAAAGGCAATTGGTACGACGATTGCACTGATCCTGATTTATGACAGAAAATGGATGTTTCTTGCGGACTGCGGTGATTCACCATGTTATGTAGTAGATACCCACAGGCAGCGTATAGAGAAGTATTCCAGAGTCAGGAATCTTGCAGAAGAAAATCTGATGCGTGATCCTTGTTATTATGAGGAGGATGGAAGGAGAAGCTGGCTTCTAAGAGACAGGTGTTGTCTGAGTGCAGGGATTGGTTTTCAAAGTGTCAGTGAAACACCGTTGGAGAAAATTCATGTGGATTTCATGGGTGTGCAAAGCGGTATGTTGATTGCACTGGGAAGTGATGGTGCTTTTTCTACGCTTTGTGAAGAGGATATCCTTTTTTCACTATCGGATGTAGAAAGAGAAAAAAATCATGAGATTGGGACATTGGAAGAAAAAGCACTTGATTTGTTAGGATATGTGAAAAATTTCAAACAAGAAAGAGACAATCAGACATTAGTGTTGATTCAGATAGAAGAAACAGAGGAGTCTGTCTGATGGAGATGACAAATGGATACGGGAAATGCAATATTTGAAGAATTTAAAAATTACATTGCTGATCAACTGTACTTAAAAGTATCTCATCCGTGGGAGATGGATGGAACAGGCCAGGGTCGAATCACACAGCTTCTTGCAGAAAAGACAGATGAGGATTGTATCGAGTTAAAGATTGATAAGGCTGGTCTGGATGAGCAATATAGTAAAAAGTATGGTGAGAGATTGGCATACAGGGACTGGGTTTTCGTGACCTGTGCAGAAGATAAGGCACATAAGCGAAAATTTTTCCTGAAAATATACTGGATCAATAAAGCACAGATGGATGTGGGGACACAGGAAAGCGGTCATGTAGATCTGGGATTTCGTCGAGAGAAAAACCTCCCGACCATCAGCTCACCGTATATTTCCAGTGTTCTGGGGGCACTTAGTTGTGAGAAAGAGATCAGACTGACCAACAGTCATTTTCCAAGGGAACTCCATTATGTTTTGTATGAATGGGCAGAAAAGGAGACACTGTTTGATTGGTGTGAACATAAGAATGCAGGTGCTCCAGAAACTTTGTGGGAGAAATCAGAGAACCTTTATGTTCGGCAATGTCTGCAGATATTAAGGGAATGCTTGTACGGTCTTAAGGATATACAGGGTATCAATGAGCCAAACCGATATTTTGTACATCGAGATATTTCACCAGGAAATATTATGGTGTATGAAGATGAGAATGGAAATATCTGGATAAAATATATTGATTTCGGTCTTGCGGTCATGAAACAAAGAGAAACGGAACACGAGTCGGATCATGATATAGGTACACCTGGATTTTCAAGGTTTAGTATTTCCGATCTTTCATCATTGGCAAGGATTTTTTATTATATGATCAGTCATAAAAAGCCTGCGGTATATGAAGAAGAGGAAGGATGGAGATTTTTAAACTGGGAGGAAACGAATTACTCCGGTTACTTGAAGAAAGCAGAGAGTATTCTCACAGACTTACAGGAATTGGAATTTCTCTTAAAGCAAATGTGGAATGCGGAATTGCCGATCAAGGCAGCGGAAATGATTCTGCGTTATGAAAACTGGCTGAAAAAACAGAAAATAGATCTGCAGGCAGATCTGCCTGATCTTATAGGAAATGACCATGTTGTTAAAGCTGATAAGGGAGTCCGTGCTGTCATAAAGTGCAGTATAAACGAAAGAAGCAAGACCTATCATCTTACAGAAGGAAAAGGATATCTTCTGACGCCCAATGACGCTTCTCTGTGCGGAGAAAAAAATCCTCTGGCATATATCTATATGGGAGGAAGGGACACGGATGGTAAGGCATGTGCGGTGTTGATGAATGGATGTTGTCTGCATCGACAGGGCAAGATCCTGGAGAGCTTTTCTGTGTGGAGAGAGTATGAAAGAGCTCTGCAGCTTGGCGATGAGTTGGTATGGAATAAAGAGGGACAGGAGATTCGTTGGCAGATTATGTGGCTGGAAACATATGGAGGAATTAGATGATCAATTTAAAATTTCTGATTGATATAACACAATCAAATAAAAATAATCTTCCTGCAATTTATCATTATCTGGATCAGCTGCTTACATGGCTGGAGACGATCCTGGCTTTTCGGGGAGATGAAAAGCAGTATGTTGCAGGATATATCTGTGGAAATGGTCTTTGCGGAAACCTGAAAGTTTTTAAAGAGAAAGACGCATTTTTAAATGACTTTAAACAGCAGAAAATTCAGAAGGGAAATCTGGATGGAAAAGAAAATATCATAAAAGCAATCGAGGATACACTGAATCAGGAGATTGGAAGTGAAAATGCATTGTTTGTATTCACAGATCAGACCATGGAACAGGCGCATGATTTTCGTCCACTGGAAAAAACGTATCATTTGACGGCGGTATATTTGTTTGCTGATTATTGTACGAATGTGACTGTAAAAAATATAAACAGATTTGATTTTGAAATTGACCGGGATAAAAGCGGAACATCGGACGCTCCAGTTACCATTCAGCTGGAGGCAATCAAAAAGGAGGATGCTATGAATGGGGGAGAAGCAGATATTCGTATGATGGTCGGCAAAATGTTTACACAGGATTCAAGAGAAGTGCAGGGGTTGTTATGAAAAAAGTATGTTTTGTAATCGTATATCAACCGATAGAACATAAAACATCAGGTGCTTATCGAGATCTGCCCTATAAGATGACACAGGTACTGCATAACTGGCAGGATTATTATCATCTGACAGAACCATGTGATGCGAATGGAAGACCTCAGTGGGAGCAGTGTATCATATTTGCGGACAGGCACAGGGTTGTAAATACTGGATTTCGCAGAGTACATATGGGACAGAAAAATGATATTGTACTGAATCAGAATACCAATATGCAGCAGACAGAGATTGCACTTTTTACAGAGGCGTATGAGCTGGTGCGTGCACAGGAATATGGAGAAGAAATGATCCTGCATGTTATTGCAGACTATGAAGGAGCATTGGATGCTGCTTATGACACAGGTTTGATGGAACGGATGCTGCATGAAGAAGATTTTATTTCGTCTTATAGTAAACTATATATAGACTTTATTGTTCGGAAACCATCCGGAGAATGTCAGAATGATATATTCTATCAGGAACGGATGGAAGAGTTTCAGCAGAAATGGGCCTCTCGAGGACAAAAGTGCGAAGGTGCAAAGTGGTGGATGGTGTAAAGGAAGGAGATTACATATGAGATTGGCAATTATTGGAATGGGGATTATGGGCTGTAACTATGCCAGAATGATCGTGGATGGAAAGGTGCATGGAGAGGAACCTGGGATGGAGAAGGCGGAGGTATTCTGCTGAACCAATGTCCGCACAATCTGGATCTGCAGCATGTGGGTATTCTGCAGAATTTTGCAGATGCAGTTCATGGAGAAGCAGAGCTTTTTGTACCGGGTACGGAAGGAAGTAAAAGTCTGATGCTTGCCAATGCCATGTATCTGTCTTCCTGCCAGAAACGCATGGTAGAACTTCCAGAGTCTTTAGATGAAGAACTGATATTTGAGGATGCATTTGAAGAGGAATTCAGGAAAAAACATTGAAAAATAGATGCTGAGATTGTATAATCGTATGCAATTGAGAAATTCAACAGGCTTATACGGAGGGTATCTATGATTGAGTTATACAATGGCGGAGCATATGTCTTAAATGGTACGGAGATCATTGCAGACAGTGCAGATGCTCCTGCAATTCTTGCAAGTAAGATGGCAGACGTTCCTTCAAAAGGAGAAGCAAAAAAACAGACCATCGCTTATGGCATTTTAAAGGATCACAATACATCAGATAATATGGAGAAGCTGCAGATTCGTTTTGATAAACTGACTTCCCATGATATTACTTTTGTTGGTATTATTCAGACCGCGCGTGCATCAGGACTGACAAGATTCCCGATGCCGTATGTATTGACTAACTGTCACAACAGCCTTTGTGCGGTAGGCGGTACCATTAATGAAGATGATCATATGTTTGGATTGTCCTGTGCAAAGAAATACGGCGGTGTCTATGTTCCGCCTCATCAGGCAGTCATCCATCAGTTTGCCCGTGAGATGCTCGCAGGCGGCGGTAAGATGATTCTTGGTTCTGACAGCCATACCCGTTATGGTGCTCTTGGTACAATGGCAATGGGTGAGGGTGGACCAGAGCTGGTAAAACAGCTTTTGAATCAGACCTACGATATTCCGATGCCGGGTGTGGTTGGTGTCTATCTGACAGGTGAGCCGATGAAGGGTGTTGGTCCGCAGGACGTAGCACTTGCGATCATCAAAGCAGTTTTTGCCAATGGTTATGTAAATAATAAAGTGATGGAGTTCATCGGTGATGGTGTGGCAAATTTGAGTGCTGACTTCCGTATCGGTATCGATGTCATGACGACAGAGACTACCTGTCTGTCCTCCATCTGGAAGACCGATGAGAAGATTCAGGAGTTCTACGAGATTCATGGAAGAAGTGAAGAGTATGCAGAACTGAATCCTGGAAATGTGGCTTACTATGATGGTATGATCGTGGTTGACCTTGCAAAAGTGAAACCAATGATTGCGATGCCGTTCCATCCAAGTAATGCATACACGATTGAAGAGCTGAATGCAAACCTCGATGATATTCTGGCAGACTGTGAAGCCCGTGCGAAGGTAAGCCTTGGTGATAAAGTAGACTTTTCTTTGAGAAATAAAGTTCGTAATGGAAAGCTTTATGTGGATCAGGGTATTATTGCCGGCTGTGCAGGCGGTGGTTTTGAAAATATCTGTGCGGCAGCAGATATTTTAAATGGCAGAAGCATTGGAGCAGATGAGTTTACGCTGAGTGTTTATCCGGCGTCCATGCCGGTCTATATGGAGCTGATTAAAAATGGTTCAGCAGCGATGCTGATGCAGACTGGTGCGGTTATGAAGACTGCATTCTGTGGACCATGTTTTGGTGCGGGTGATACACCGTCCAACAATGGATTCAGTATTCGCCACTCTACCAGAAACTTCCCGAACCGTGAAGGCTCCAAGCTTCAGAACGGACAGATTGCATCCGTTGCATTGATGGACGCACGTTCCATCGCAGCGACAGCAGCAAATAAAGGTTACTTGACAGCAGCAACTGAGCTGGATATCCAGTATCGTAATCCAAAATATGTATTTGATAAGCAGATATATGAGAATCGTGTCTTTGACAGCAAAGGCGTAGCTGATCCGGATGCAGAGATCCACTTCGGTCCAAACATCAAGGACTGGCCGGCAATGAGTGCACTTCCTCAAAATATGGTTTTGAAAGTTGTATCTGAGATTCATGATCCGGTAACGACCACCGATGAGCTGATTCCATCTGGAGAGACCTCTTCTTATCGTTCCAATCCGCTGGGACTGGCAGAGTTTACCCTGTCCAGAAAAGATCCAGAGTATGTAGGAAAAGCAAAAGCAATCCAGGCAGCGCAGAAAGCGATTGAAGCGGGAACCTGTCCGATTGATGCAGTGCCGGAACTGAAAGAGGTGTTTGAAGCAATTCATACCGTATATCCGGAAGTTGGAAAAGGAAATGTAGGTGTTGGAAGTACCATCTTTGCGGTAAAACCGGGTGATGGTTCTGCCCGGGAGCAGGCGGCTTCTTGTCAGAAGGTACTTGGCGGCTGGGCAAATATTGCCAACAGTTATGCAACCAAGCGTTATCGTTCCAATCTGATCAACTGGGGTATGCTTCCATTCCTGATCGATGAGGGTGAGCTTCCATTTGCAAATGGAGATTATATCTTCCTGCCGGATATTGTGGATGCAGTGAAGAATAAAGTTTCAGAAGTGAAAGCATATGTAGTAAAAGATGGAATGAAGGAATTTACTTTAAAACTGGGTGAGATGACCGATGATGAAAGAGAGATTATCCTGAAAGGATGTCTGATCAACTATAATCGAGTATAAGCAAATAGAAAGGGATGCAGCCTAATTGGCCGCATCCTCTTTTTGCGCTTTGCTTAGTGAAAATGTAAATTCAGTTCCTACTCCTTCGGTGCTGATGACATTGATATTTTCACCGTGAAGCTGGATGATTTCTTTTACAATGGCAAGTCCAAGACCGGTTCCTTTTTTATCCTTTCCTCGGGACAGATCGGTCTTATAAAAGCGTTCCCATATTTTTTTCAGGCTGTCTTTTGGAATACCAATACCGGTATCGCGGACAGAGACAAAGATTTTTTCATATTTGGCGGTGGTCTCGATCGTGATTCGGGAATCCTGCGGGCTGAATTTAATGGCATTGTCGATCAGGTTATACAGCACCTGCTGGATCTTTCCGATGTCTGCATAGACATAGGAATGCCAGTCAGAAAACAGAAGATCAATGAAGACTCGTTTGGCGGTGCAGGTTCCCTCAAAGGAAGCTGCTGTATTTTTAATAACAGCATTGATATCAAACGTTGTTTTTTCCAGCCGGTTTTGTTTGGGGTTCATGGAATTAAGTGTCAGTAGTCCGCTGGTCAGTTTTTCCAGACGTTCTGTTTCGCGCAGAACAATGTTCAAATATTTATCCTGCATTTCCGGCGGGATCGTTCCATCCAGAATGGCCTCAATATATCCTTTGATCGAGGTCAGCGGAGAACGGAAGTCGTGGGATATATTGGAGATCAGCTTACGCTGGTCTTCATCATAATCTTTTAAGGACTGAGCCATAAAATCCATGGTGTAGGCAAGATAGCCAATCTCATCATTTCGCTTGATGCCTGTCGATGTCTGGAAGTTACCGGTTGCATATCCACTGGCACTTTTGCGGAGCTTTTGAAGCGGGCTGCATATGATACACCAAATGGAAAATGCAAAAACGGAGCTTAAAACCATCAGTACAATGAGGGTAAGATAAAAAGGAAACAGATAGCCTTCTTTTTCATAAACGATCACAGACAGCGGTGTGTGGATGGCAATATATCCTCGTACATGGTAATTGTGGGAAACAGGAATCAATACGCTTAACATTTCTTCCTGAAACATCCCGAAAAAGTCTCCTGTGGTATAGTATCGACCTTTTGGAAGGACGGAATTAAAGCCGGGTATTTGAACAGGAGCATTTGATATCCGTGCATTTTCAGAATCAAGGATCAATTGTCCGTCCCGGCTGATCAGCCAGATTTGTGCGTTTAGATAGACATTCAGAGAATTGATCTGTGATTGAACGGCGGAGAGATTTTTTCGGTTTTCTGGTTCCACAAAATAGTTTCCTACATACTGATCAGCCAGATAGAGTCCTTCCTGATAGAAGGCAGAGGCTTTTGTTTCTACTGCATTTTGCTGCATCATATGAGAAGTGATGAAGGAAATACATAGAAAACTGGATATGGCAAATAACAGATAGCACAGTCCGAATTTGACGTTCAGAGATATCTGCATTATCTCACCTCAAATTTATAACCAATTCCCCAGACGGTTGCCAGACGCCAGGAGTCATGGTCTTTGATTTTTTCCCGGAGGCGCTTGATATGTACATCTACGGTACGGGTGTCTCCAATATATTCATAGCCCCAGATATGATCCAGAAGCTGTTCTCTGGTAAATACCTGGTTAGGTGAAGAGGCCAGAAAATAAAGAAGTTCCAGTTCCTTCGGAGGCATATCAATATTGTTTCCTCTGTACATGACAGAATAGTTGCTCAGGTTAATAATTAAATCAGGATACTGCACCAGCTTGGAAGCAGGTGAGTTTTCCTGTTTGACCGGCTGGAAACGGCGAAGGACTGCTTTTACCCGTGCAACCAGTTCTTTTGCATCAAATGGTTTGATCATATAATCATCTGCACCAAGTTCCAGACCAAGTACTTTGTCAAAGACTTCTCCTTTGGCAGAAAGCATAATAATCGGTGTGTTCGAGCGGGAACGGATCTCACGACAGACCTGATATCCGTCGATACCAGGCAGCATCAGATCCAGGAGGATCAGATTGGGCTGAAAGGTGTCAAACATCTGCAGTGCCTGTTCACCATCTTCTACGATCTGAACCTCATAAAATTCTTTTGTTAAATATAGAGAAATCAATTCGGCGATGTTGATATCATCGTCGACAATTAAGATTTTCTGTTTGGATGGCATATTGTTCTCCTTTTATTTGAATTCAGCAATTGTTACGCCGGCATCCCCCTCGCCAAAGGTTCCAAGACGGTAGGTCTTTACGTATTTGCTGCGTTTCAGATGCTGATGAACGGCATTTCTAAGAGCACCTGTTCCTTTTCCATGTACAATACGGACACTTGGAACGTGAGCCAGATAAGCATCATCCAGATATTTATCCAGATGTGCCATTGCTTCATCAACGGTCATGCCGATCAGGTTGATCTCAGTGCTGACTGATGCAGATTTGGACATCTTGATCTTGCCGCTGCCGGAAGTAGAAGCGGTCTTCTGTAACTGTTCTGCTTCGCCGATAAACTCCAGATCTTTAATATTCACCTGTGAACGCAGAATACCCATCTGTACAAATAAATCTCCTTTTGCATTTGGGAGAGTACTCACGGTACCTTCCAGGTTCAGGCTTAATACTCTTACACGATCTCCGATATTCAGTTTTTCAGCCTTTACTTTTTTCTTTGGTTTGGCAGGCTGCGTTTTGATACCTGTCTCGGTGGATTTGATTTTTTCACGAAGACGTGCACGTTCTGCTTCCATCTCTTTTGCAGAGATACCGGCTTTGCCGAATTTATGGAAGTTCTTCATGGTCTCGTCTGCGTATTCTTTAGCTTCGCGCAGAATGGCATTGGCTTTTTCGTTGGCATCGTTAATGATCTTTTCCGTCCGTTCGTCGATGCGATCCTGCTTTTTCTGCAGGGCATTGCGGAGCTTGCGGATCTCTTCTTTATACCGTGCAATGTCAGCCTGTTCTTTTTCCATCGTTACACGGCTCTGTTCCAGGTCTGCGATGACATCCTCAAAATTCTCATCCTGAGCATTGATCTGTTTTTTCGCATCTTCGATCAGAAAATCCGGAAGTCCAAGCTTGGATGAAATCGCAAATGCATTACTTTTTCCAGGAATACCAATCAACAGACGGTAGGTTGGACGCAGAGATTCCACATCAAATTCACAGCATGCATTTTCTACGCCGTCTGTGGAAAGGGCATAGATTTTCAACTCACTGTAATGGGTCGTTGCCATACTGCGGATGCCCTGTTTGTGCAGATGATCAAGAATAGAGATCGCGAGTGCGGCACCCTCTGTCGGGTCGGTACCGGCGCCCAGCTCATCAAACAGCACAAGGGAATTCAATGTCATTTCTTTGAGAATCGATACGATATTGCTCATATGGGAGGAGAAGGTACTGAGACTTTGTTCAATACTCTGCTCATCACCAATATCGGCAAAGACATTATCAAAGACTGCCAATTCAGAACGGTCAAATGCAGGGATATGCAGACCGGACTGTCCCATCAGTGTGAAAAGTCCTACTGTTTTCAGGGATACGGTTTTACCGCCGGTGTTGGGACCGGTCACGATCAGCAGGTCAAAATCTTTCCCAAGCCAGATGTTGATCGGAACAACTTTTTTCGGGTCGAGAAGTGGATGTCTTCCATCTTTGATATGAATACGACCTTCGGTATTAAAGATCGGTCTGGTAGCCTTCATCTCTTTTGCCAGCATTGCTTTGGCAAAGATAAAGTCCAGATTAACTAAAAGTCTGTAGTCATCAGAAATCAGTTCCATGTATCCGGCAGCTTTTTCACTCAGTTCAGCCAGTACTTTTTCAATCTCCTGCTGTTCTTTCAGTAACAGCTCTTTAAAATCATTGTTTAATTTCACAACGGCCATTGGCTCAATGAAAAGGGTAGATCCGGTAGAACTCTGATCATGGATCATACCGGGTACCTGTCCTCTGTATTCCGCTTTGACCGGAAGACAATAACGTCCATCGCGCATGGTGATTACAGCATCCTGCAGATAGGTGCGGACTGAGCCGTTGACCATAGAGTTCAGGGTGCTGTGTACTTTATCGTTCATCTGACGCATAGAACGTCTGATATGGGATAAAGCACTGCTGGCATCATCGGCCATCTCTTCTTCGGAAATGATACAGCGGCGAATCTCATTGGCAAGAGATGTGATCGGCTCCAGAAGTTCAAAGGACTCATCCAGCGAATCTTTGGATTCTTCATCGGATTCCCGTTGTCCATATTGTTTGACCTTATGGGCTGTTTCAAGCAGAGACATAATCTGTAATAATTCTCCCATGCCAAGGACGCCGCCGATCTCCAGACGCTTCATGGAACCACGTACATCACGGATGCCGCCAAAGGACAGGCTGCCTTTACGGTAGATACGCCGAAGAGCATCTGATGTCTCCATCTGTACCTGTTCAATCTGTGCAAGAGAGAGAAACGGCTGCAAATTCTGACACATTTCTTTTGCGCCGCTGGATGCAGCATGGTTCGTCAGTATATGAATAATTTTGTCAAATTCTAATTTTTTTAATGCTTTCTGATTCATAAAATCCTCCTGATACTTCACTTATTTTACCCCATTTGCCATGGAATGAAAAGCAAAAATATAGACACCTATCATGAAAAATAGTATAATCAGGATGTATCTTGACATGGAGACGTTTCCTTTTAGGGGGCTGTTATGGGAGAAGATAAGGGAAATAATCATTCCAATTTTTCATTTATGCAGGAGACGATCAAACAAAAAAAGATCTATCAGACAAAGATCGTGCAGAAGCTGGCATGGTCTGTTGTCTGTGGTGTTTTGTTTGCGCTTACTGCATTAATTATTTTTGCAGCAGTATTGCCGAAGCTGAATAGCCACATGGAAAAGCAGGAGGTTCAGGAAATCGTAATTCCGGAAGATTCAGAAGCTGCGGAAGAACCGGAAGAGATCCCGGTCTATATCACGGAGACGATCAGCATGGAGTTGGAAGATTATAAGAAAATGTATCAGCAGCTGAAGCAGATTGGGAATCAGGCAGAAAAGAGTCTGGTAAATGTGGCGGCAGTGACCGTGGATACGGACTGGTTTGATGAGACTTATACGAGTCAAAGTTCTGCATCGGGTGTTCTGATCGGGGATAATGGACTGGAATTTTTGATCCTGACAAATTATGAACATATCCGCGGAGCAGAAACACTTCTTGTGACCTTTTATGATTATACGACAGCTCAGGCTGTATTGAAAAAATATGATAAGAATACAGGTCTTGCAGTGATCAGTGTCAATATGAGTGATGTGACAGAAAGTACCAGAAGTGTGATTCTGTATGCTGATCTGGGGTCTTCCAAGACACTGCGAAGCGGAGAGCCGGTCATTGCAGTAGGAAGTCCGATTGGAAGTCAGGATTCTGTTCTTTTTGGGAATCTGACTTCTTCGACACAGATGGCAGCATTATATGATGGTGTCTATAATGTACTGACCACGGATATGGCAGCAGCAGATTCCGGCAGCGGAGTTCTGGTCAGCTGGAGCGGAAAGATTGTGGGACTGATTCAGAACCAGTGCAGGGTGAACAGTCAAAAGGATACGATTCAGGCTTATGGAATCTCAGATATTAAAAATGTGATTGAACATTTATCCAACAATCAGGATATTGTATATATGGGGATTATGGGCGCAGATGTGACAACGGCAGTCTCAGAGGCAGAAGAGATACCGATCGGTGTCTATGTATCGGATGTGGCGATGAATTCACCAGCTATTGAGGCCGGGATTCAGCCAGGAGATATTATTACGGCTATGAGCGGTCAGCCGATCACGAATCTGAAAGATATTATGTCGATTCTGCTGAAGTGTTCCAATGGACAGAGTGTACAGGTTGTCTGTCAGAGACCTTCGCAGGAAGGCTATCAGGAATTAACTTTGACAGTAAGTTTGAAGATTTTATAGTAGAGGGAGATTGAAAAAATTTATGAGATATATTGAAAGTTTCAGGGAAGGCGAGCGTGTTTCTGGTGTTTATCTGTGCAAATCGCGCCAGACAGCACTTACAAAAGCAGGGAAAGCCTACGAAAATGTGATTTTTCAGGATAAGACCGGTACGGTCGATGCAAAAATATGGGATCCTAATTCTCAGGGGATCAGCGATTTTGACGGGATGGATTATGTGGATATTGTGGCGGATGTGACCAGTTTTCAGGGGCAGATTCAGCTGAATGTAAAACGTACCCGTAAGGTGCAGGAGGGGGAGTATAATCCGGCAGATTATCTCCCGGTCAGCAGTAAGGATATTGAGGTGATGTATAAGGAACTGCTTGGCTTTGTGAACAAGGTCAGCAATCCATATCTCTCAAAGCTTTTGAAAAGTATCTTTGCAGAGGATGCGGAATTTGTAAAAGCATTCAAATTCAACAGTGCGGCGAAGACCGTGCATCATGGATTTGTCGGCGGACTTCTGGAACATACATTAAGCGTAGTGAAGCTGTGTGAGTATTATGTGCAGACCTATCCGATGCTGAATGCAGATTTGCTTTATGCTGCAGCGATGTGTCATGATATCGGCAAGGTGTATGAGCTGTCTCCGTTCCCGGAGAATGATTATACGGATGCTGGTCAGTTGCTTGGGCACATTATGATCGGTGCGGAGATGGTAGGTGAGCGGATCCGTCAGATTCCAGGCTTCCCGATGAAGCTTGGCAATGAATTAAAGCACTGTATTCTGGCACATCACGGAGAGCTGGAGTATGGTTCTCCGAAAAAGCCGGCATTATTGGAAGCAGTGGCACTCAATTTTGCAGACAATACGGATGCCCATATGCAGACGATGATCGAGGCACTGCAGGCGGCTGGAGAGAATCAGGGATGGCTTGGGTATAACAGGCTGTTTGAGTCGAATATCAGGAAGACAGGCAAATAGGTAACGGAGATCATATGAAAAAAGATGATTTAATTACATTAAAAATAGAAGATGCAGGTGTGGACGGAGAAGGCATCGGTAAGCTGGATGGCTTCACCTTTTTTGTAAAGGATGCAGTCATCGGAGATTCGGTGGAAGCCAAAATTATGAAGATGAAGAAAAATTACGGCTACGCCAGACTGATGAAGATCCTGGAACCGTCAGCACTTCGTCAGGAACCAAGATGTGCCTATGCCCGTCAGTGCGGCGGCTGCCAGATTCAGGCAATGAGCTACGAGGCACAGTTGGATTTTAAGGTGAACAAGGTATGGAATAATCTTAAACGGCTTGGCGGATTTACAGAGATCGAAAAGCCGGAGATCATCGGCATGGAAGATCCGTGGAGATACCGCAATAAAGCGCAGTTTCCATTTGGCACAGATAAAGATGGAAATGTGGTGACGGGGTTTTATGCAGCCCGGACGCACAGCATCATTCCGTGTACCGAGTGCTGGCTTGGTGTAGAGGAAAATCAGATCGTTCTGGAGAAAATATTGGCGCATATGAAAAAGTACCAGATTCCTGCGTATGATGAGAAAACCGGCAGGGGTGTACTGCGTCATGTCCTGATCCGGAAAGGTTTTACAACCGGGGAATTGATGGTGTGTCTGATTCTGAATGGAAAGAAGATAACTGCACTGAATGAGCTTTCTGCATCCCTGCAGGAAGTACCAGGTATGACCAGTATTACAATTAATGTCAATACGAAGAACACGAATGTGATCATGGGCACGGAGATGATTCCGGTCTGGGGACAGAATTATATTACAGATTATATTGGAAATGTGCAGTATCAGATATCGCCTCTTTCCTTCTATCAGGTCAATCCGGTGCAGACAAAGAAACTTTATGAGACTGCATTAGAATACGCTGACCTGCAGGGAAATGAGACTGTCTGGGATCTCTACTGCGGTATCGGAACGATTTCTCTTTTCCTGGCTCAGAAAGCAGGAAAAGTCTATGGAGTAGAGATTGTGCCGGAAGCGATTGCCGATGCAAAGCGAAATGCAGAACTGAATGGTTATACAAATACAGAATTTTTTGTCGGAAAAGCGGAAGAGGTGCTTCCAGAGAAATATGAAAGGGAAGGGATCTATGCGGATGTGATCGTCGTAGACCCGCCGAGGAAAGGCTGTGATGAGGCTGCACTGGAGACGATGGTAAAGATGCAGACGAAAAAGATTGTATATGTGAGCTGTGATTCAGCGACGCTGGCACGAGACTTGAAGTATCTGTGTGAGAATGGGTATGAGTTGAAGAAGATGAAGGCGTGTGATATGTTTCCGTGGAGCGTGCATGTGGAGACGGTTGTTCTCTTGACCCGAAAAAATGGAGGTGGATATCAAGTAGAAATTGATATACCGATAAAGTGTGATGAAAGCGGCGAATTAGCAAAAGAAGAAAAAGCAACCTACTCAAATATTAAAAAGTATGTACATGATAAGTTTGGTGTAGATGTTCACACAGGCTATATAGCCCAAGTGAAACGCTCTTGTGGTATGGATATGAGAGATTGCTACAACAAGTCAAAGAAAGCGAATCCAGATGTTAGAATGTGTACAGAAGAAAAAGCAGAATATATCAAAGAAGCACTGCGATACTACAATGTAATTTAATTTCATAAAAATAGTTTATAAGAAGCATTGGTTTCAATTAGAAATCAGTGCTTCTTTTTGCAAAAACTAAAAGAAAACCGTGAAAAGCCACAACTAAACATAGGGTAATTCCTTGCATTTCGTCAACAGATTTCTCTTATACATTCTGGTACAATCCCCCTGCTTGAAAGCGAAAATATAAAAAATAAAGCAGATTGCAGGAGGAAAACGAAAATGAACAGAGAGTTATTTACAAACAACTTAAAGGAAAGATTGGAGGAACTTACAGAATGTAAAGTGATTCTTCAGACCAATACCAAAAACAATGGGGTAAAGATGGAATCATTGGTAATCATGCGTGAAGGACAAAATGCAGCACCAACCATTTATACGGATATCTGGTGGGAGGTTTATAATGAAGGAGAATCATTTGAAACTATCGTTATAAAAGTTCTGGAATGGGAAAGAAAAGCAATATTAAGCAGAAGATTAGATTTGGATTTCTTCTTAGATTTTCATAAAGTAAAAGAGAATTTAAGGTTTAAAATCATCAATACAGAAAAGAACATAGAAATTCTGAACGATATACCACACAAGGATTTTTTAGACTTATCCAAAGCTTATTATGTGGAAATTCGAAACGAAGAAATAGGAACCGGTACAGTACTAATTACCAATAAACATATGCAGATGTGGGGAACCAACTTGGAGGACATAGATAAATATGCAACGGATAATACCGAACAACGCAATCCATATTGTATCTTTCCTATGGAAAAAATTGCAGAAGGTTTAATGAAGGAAATAGCAGGAACAGAAGAAGATATTCCTGATTTTAGAATACCACCTATGGAAATGTATGTATTAACAAACCAGCAGAGGTTTTTAGGGGCATCGGTTCTTTTATGCAAAAACGTCTTAAAGGATTTTGTCAAAGAGAAAGAAGATGACTTATACATTCTCCCAAGTTCAACACATGAACTGATTGTAATACCTGCAAGGGTAGTATGGTATACAGGCATAAACCATTTAAAGGAAATTGTAAAAGAAGTCAATTCCACTCAGGTTGAACCAGAAGAATTTTTATCAAACAATGTATATAGATACGACAGAGAAACAGATAAAATAGAGATAGTATAAAAGAAAAGGTGGTTCTGGAAGAAATCCCGGAATCACCTCAATAGACAATATATTTATCCTAAGATTTGATTTGTAAATACACCTACAAAGATACAGCATACCCCCTAATTTTGTAGATACACTTCTAGCTATTACGTCAATAGAAACCCCTCAATATCAGCGTTACAATCCATACATAATAAAGAAAACGGAGGAAACAGAAAATGTTAAAGAATATGCAGGAAGTATTAGAATACGGCTTTGGGGTATTAAACAAAGTTTATTTCAATAATGAGTTACCACCAATCGTAATCAGTATTATGAGCAGTCCAAGAACTAATGGACATTTCACTTGTGGAAGAGTCTGGAGAGCGGAGGAAACACTTATGCACGAAATCAACATCAGTGCAGAACACCTTGACAGACCGATTGAAAATATCATGGCTACCCTACAACATGAAATGGTGCATTATTACTGTCAGATAAATGGCATAGCAGATACGTCGCAGTACGGAAGATACCATAATAAAAACTTCAAAGTTGAAGCAGAAAACAGAGGTTTAATTATAACCAGAGCAGATGGAATCGGTTGGAGTGTAACACAACCAAATAAATACTTTATAGAAGTTCTGAAAGAACATGGAATAGAAAAGCCAATGGATATCAACAGAGATGGTTTACTTTTAGATATTTTAGGAAAACTTGGAAAAGGTGGAACGGACGGAACAGACGGTATAGGTGGTGCAGGAGTCCCAATTACACCACCAAAGAAACCAAAGCAATCTACAAGAAAATATATTTGTCCCTGTTGTAGAAATTCTTTCAGAGCAACGAAAGAAATCAATGTCATGTGTATGGATTGTAACGAACAATTTATAGTAGAAGAAAAATAAAACAAAGCATTGGATTTATGGAAATACACTTCCAAAAGTTCAATGCTTTTTATTTGGGATGAAACGTAAAAATTTGTAAATGCACCTGTTATTTCGCAAAATACCAAAGAATAGACATAAAAATATTGATTAAATGTAATTTATAAATTTTTATTTTGATTTATTTTCAGGAGGAGAACACATTATGGAAAATAAAAATTGCTCAAAATGTAAAGGATGTACATCAGGTAATAATGGATATTACTGTCCAGCTGTCGTAAATCATGTATCTAAGGTATTAGGAGCTATTTTAAAGAAAAATGTAGCAAAGAATTAATTAGATGCATAATTAACAAAAATGAGGTATCCAGTTCATTGATTAGCTGGAAATCCTCATGGTTAAGGAGCAAAAGATGACAAAGTTAAAAGTAAAAAAGTCTTGTTTCAAGTCAATAGAAAACGTGTCTAAAGTTGAAATAAAAAGAGATGAAAATCACAAAGAACTTGTAAAAGAGTCAAATGCAAAGATAGCTAAGGCACAAGCCAGACAAGCAAAAGCTTATTTTAATGCTAGAAACTATTTAGGCGATTAAAGGGTTGAGTATTCAGTATATGGAAGTTATAAAACTAATGGAACAAAGAAGAAAATACGGTAGAATTGGAAATCTACATTTAAATATAAATAATAATAGCACAGATTTATTTGACAGATATATAAAAGAAGTTACAAAGGTAACAAGAAAGAAGCATTGGAGGATAAAAGATGCAAGAAATAATTAAAAACATTTTAAATAATGGACTAAACAAATCAGAAAAGATTGAACAGTTAGATAAATTAAGTAATGAAATACAACTTGCCAAGGACATCTTATCTGGAAAATTCAAATACTGTTCAGATTGCGACGATTACTACCTTGCAGAATCATTTTTAAAGAAACAGGAAACGGAACGAGCTAAGATATGCACCTATGAAGACCCAATTAACAGTGGTGGAAACGAATACAGAGATGGGTTTGTATATATTACATACAGTGTATGTCCTAAAGGTCATAAACATGTAATAAACAGAGAAGAGAGATTAAAGTAACACGGGAGAATAAAAATGGGTGACTTAATTAGTAGAAATAAGATGCTTGAAGAAATCTCATTAGAGGCAAACTTCATGCCATGTGGAAAGACAGCAACGGAGGAGGCTTTAGAAAAATGGATTAATAAACAACCATCTGTAGAAGCTATTCCTGTTGCACATTTGGATATAGAAAAATCAGAAATATTAGACATCTTAGATAAAATACAATTTTTCTTAGGAAAAAGAGAATGTCGAGAGATATGGAATATTAAGCCTACAGATATGCAAGAGGAAGATTTGGAGAATTTTAATAAAGACATTCAAAAGATTAAAGAGTATCTGATTAATGTTAAGCCTATTAAGCATGGAGAATGGATCGGAGACAAATGGTGGAGAGAATGTTCAGAATGTGGAAACACTGTTTCATCCTCCAAAACAACTAAGTTTTGTAATGAATGCGGTGCCGATATGAGAAGAATATAAACAAATATTTTAAAGAAAGGCAGGAAATTAAAATGGTTTATTATAGATGTTATAAAGCAGACAGCTTATTAAAAATGTTGGGTGATAGTTTTCATATTGTAAATAAAAATGTACAGCACAAATTATTAGACTGGGTAAACAGAGATGTTAATGTAGTTGACAATGCTAATTTTTATATTACCAATATGGACAATATAAAAGAAATTGTGGAATACAACGGTCTATGGAATGAGAAATTAATTAAGTTAACAGATGGAACAGAGTTGAAATTACACTCATCCAATATAAATTCAAATGACAGTGAAATGTTAAGAATTGTAAACAACACATTCTTTTCACCATCCTTTAAAAGACAAGAAAATTACATTTTAGCTAATAAAGATTTAGATAGCTGGCTTTTATTTAACGGAATTACGGAAAAACAATTAGAAGATGCATCAGAAACATTTTCTTTATCACCAACATTCGTTTACAAAGATGTTTATGAACCAGTTATTAAAAATGGACAGGTATGTGGAAGCTACCATCATTATCTAAGATTAACAGAAGATGAAATTGATAAAGCACTTGCAGATATAATAGACGTAGAAATGAGAGTGAAAATCTGCATGATTTTAAAATCTTTTGAGAAAACATATCGGAGAGCTTAGCATGACAAAAGAAGATGAAATTTTTACATTATATAAAAAGATCAATGAGATTGAAAAAAAGTATAGTAATATGGAAAGATTAACAAAAAGAGAATTGGCAGCTGTCAATGGAAAAGAAATTGTTCTATGTGAACGAAAAGAAGAGGATTGCAATGATTCTTGTATGTATAAAAGATGCAAATGGAATGAGCAAGCATTGCGAAAATTAAAAGAATACGAAGATTTAGAAGAACAAGGATTGCTTCTGCGATTGCCTTGCAAGATTGGGAGAAAGGTTTTTTATGTTCAGAAGTGTTTAGCACCTTCCTGCAAAGAATGTAAAGGTTTTTTGCGTGTAGATAATTGTTATTGTCAATACAAAGCTAGAATTTTTGAACAAAAATTTGATTATAGACATTTGCAAGCATTTGGAAAAAGTGTATTCCTCACCAGAGAAGAAGCAGAAGCAGCACTTGCGAAAATGGAAGAGGGTGTGTGATATGAGCATTCATGTAACAGATTTTAAGTGGGAAAAAGGTAAGAATGATTTAAAGTATATTGAATTACTTGAAAAAACTTTAAAGAATGAACAAGCGATTACTTCAAAAGCGGTTGCTAAAATTAGAGAACTAGCAAAGGAAAAAGAAGAACTTAAAGAAAGATTAGGTGAACAAAATGAGCGAATTTAAACTATTGTCTTGCCCTTTCTGTGGTTTTGATGCGCCTTTTATATGTACATCAAGATATGGAGACATGCAAGAATTGCATTATCACGTTCATTGTGGAAAATGCGGTAGCTTGGGTGGTCATCATGTGGAAAAAGATAAAGCTATTGAAGCATGGAACACACGAAAACCAATGGAGAACATCATGGAGCAGTTGATGGAAGAAGAACTTAGCACTACAATTAAAGCAAATATGTATAACGATGAATATTTTAATGGGCGTGCAGATGGTGTTGGAAAAGCAATCAAAATAATAGAAGAAGAAAATGCACATAAAAAATAATTACGGAGAAAAACAGACATGACATATTTTAATAATCATGAACAACAAAATCAAAAATACGGATATAAACATGACTATATACAAAGATATACAGATGAATTACATCCAAAGATAAACGATAGAATAAGAGAAGATAATCAATTTACTTATCCAGATGGGAAAAGAAAAATTAAATTTATGTAATCGTCTACATAATAACCAAAATACTATAACTCATCATATCAAATCTCCTTGCACTATCACGTCTTGTACCACCATACCCCAGCGTTATAATTGGTTTAGAAGTTGAGGGAAACGTCAACGAAGAAACTAAAAAACTAAAAAACGTACATGAAAAGGAGAAAACAATATGTGTACAATGAGAGTCGTAGTATTAAGAGAAATGTTAGGAACAAGAGAAACAGGCTGGAGCTTGTGGGATGGAAAACAGGTTATGGAGCTTACAGCAAAACAGATTAAAGACCTTATTAAATCCAGTAAGAAAGTATGTGGATTAACATTAGATAAGGAAGAAAATCTGATTTTGGACAAAGATGGTTTTTATACAACAAATCTGATGGAGCATAGACATTGTGGAAATTATAAACCATTACATGATGAGGATTGTATGTCAAACCTGTTCTACATTGTAATCGGTAAAAACAAGGATGGTTATGATTGTATCAGTACAAGATTTGAAAGACTTACACTGACAGAAACTGTTACGAAACATTTTATTTGATGCCGTAATTTGCAGAATTCAGCAAATAAAAAGTGGGCGTAGCAGAACATCCTCATGTTCTGCTTGATTGCCCCTAATCACAGGCAAATGCAATGTCAATGGGACATTCATGTCGGCGT
>JAFYTM010000060.1 GCA_017558865.1 Lachnospiraceae bacterium | reverse complement strand
TTTTCTCAGAAACATACTGTGGCGGTTATAGCGGTGAGGATCCACCTCTTCCCATTCCGAACAGAGAAGTTAAGCTCACCATCGCCGATGGTACTGCCCCACCAGGTGGGAGAGTAGGTAGCTGCCACTTTCTTATACGACATCCTGTCATCCAACGATGACGGGATGTTTTGTTTTATATTATTTCGTAAATTCGTATTGAATATAATCTGAATTGCAATGAAGAGATTTACCTTATCTGCTTGCCTGATGGCTTTGCTCGCTATCTGTGCATGCGAGAATGAAAAAGATAATGTAATTGATGATGGTACTGAAGTAGAATTCTCTGCCGCAGGAACCTGCGTTCCTATTACATATCCCGAAGAATTTATTATTCTTTCCTGGTATGAACTCATCAATATTAATGCAGAGTCTAAGTTACAGGAATTTAAGGATCCTTCTGCTGAATGGAGACTCCAAAAATTAGCTGAAGCTGGATTTAATGCATATTTTGATTATCGTCTGGCCTCTCTCGAAGAAGCAGAGGCGCTTCTTGCATTGGGTGATAAGGTAGGGGTGAAGATCATTACAGAGTGTCCAGAGCTTCATGATCCAGCAACAACCGGTATGGCAGTAGCTGCAATGTCTGCCCATCCTTCCTTACTTGCATATAATATCTGGGATGAACCGGATGTGTATGAATATCCTGAAGTTGTAAGAAGGATCAGAGAGATATATAAATATGACCAGACTACTCCGTGCAGTGTCAATCTGCTTCCTAATTACGCGTGGGATGAATGGGTAGAGGAGACCTACCTTGAAACTGTACGTCATTATCTAAAGAATGTACCGGTTTCCTTCCTGTCATTCGATTATTATCCTGTGATCATCGATGAGAACGGAAATAGGACACTGAGAGAGGCATGGTATCACAATCTGGAAGATATCCGTACAGCTGCTCTTGAGGCAGATATCCCAATCTGGGGATTTGCTCTAGTTAAACCTCATGGACCATATCCGAAGCCAACTCTTGAAGATCTGCGTCTTCAGCAGTTCAGCAACCTAGTATATGGCGCTGTTGCATTCCAGTATTTTACAACAAGAACAATAGTATGGAGGGATTCTGTGACAGAAATCTATCCTTTAGTGAAGCAGGTCAACGAAGAACTGAAGATGATGGAGCCTCTGTTCCTCGGAGCTGATATAAAGAATGTATGGCATACCGGAAAACAGATTCCAAGAGGTACAAAGCAGCTTACAAAACTGCCTGAGGGCATTGCAACTGTAGAAACTGGAGACGAAGGTACTGTCGTATCATATTTTACAAATAATGAACGTCAATATATCGCCTTTGTAAACAGAAGCTGTACAGACAATACAACCCTGAAGATCAAATTTGATTCTGAAGCAAAATATCTTGACAAAGACGGTACAGAATCTCCGGTATCTCCAAATTACACCCTTGATCCCGGTGATATCGCAATCTTCACCTGGAATTAACTGCAAAACGTAACATCTTGCAGATCATTAACTTACTGACTGTGCGTGCTCCCTTTTTGCGGCACGCATATTCTGTAATTGGTTGATTAATAGCTATTTGGGTTTTACGGTTGGGGGTGCATGATATAACAAAAAAAGCACAACTGAGAAGTTGTGCTTTTGGATTTTGGTGGAGATAGTCGGAGTCGAACCGACGTTTTTTAGAGTTCACTTAGATTTACTAACAACCTAATACACAATGCTTTCCGTATATTAGGGTATAGGGCGATTTACTTGCTTATTTCAAAATCTGTTTGTAAATTTGTTTGTATTTTAAAAGGAAAGGTATGCCAGTTAAGTTCTATTTGCACCCAAAATTAAATAAAAGCGGCGAAGCAC
>JAFYTM010000059.1 GCA_017558865.1 Lachnospiraceae bacterium | reverse complement strand
TAACACATCTCTTTTTCTTTGTCAACAACTTTTTTCAAGTTTTTTTAAAAAGTTTTTTGACTCAAATCAGAATGTTTCGAGCTGACCGCTTTCCGCAGCCAGCTCGATTATAATATCACCAGTGTTTCCAAATGTCAACACCTTTTTTCATCTTTTTTCATCTTTTTTCATTTTTCGACTTCCATCAACTTTTCCATCTCATCCAAATACTGTTCAAATACTCTCAGAGCATTTTCCACCGGTTCTCTGCTTTCCATATCCACACCGGCTTCACGAAGTAATTCTAACGGATACATCGAACTTCCTCCTTTCAGGAACTTCTTATAATCCTCAACTGCGGCTTCTCCCTGCTCCAGAATACGGCTGGACAGTGCTATCGCTGCCGAAAAACCTGTTGCATACTGATATACATAGAACGGTGTATAAAAATGTGGAATTCGTGCCCATTCCATCTCAATCTCAGTATCTACGCAAATATCACTTCCAAAATACTCCTGATTCAATCCGTAATAAATCTCACATAATCTGTCAGCAGTCAGAGTTTCCCCCTGTTCCTGCAGCCCATGTGTGATTTTTTCAAACTCTGCAAACATCGTTTGACGAAACAGCGTCGTTCGGAACTGTTCCAGGAAATAATTGATCAGATATGCCTTCTGTTTACGATCCTCTGTAGTCTCTATCAAATGATGAATCAAAAGGGCTTCATTGCAGGTAGAGGCTACTTCTGCCACAAATATCCTGTATCCGGCATAAATATATGGCTGATATGCATCGGAATACCAGGAATGCAGTGCATGTCCCATCTCATGAGCAAGCGTAAATACATTGTTCAGATTCTCCTGATAATTCAAAAGTACATAGGGATGGGTTCCATATGCTCCCCAGGAATAAGCACCGCTTCTCTTTCCCTGGTTCTCATAAACATCAATCCATCCACGTTCAAATCCTTCTTTCAGAAGATTCTGATATTCTTCCCCCATAGGTTTCAAGCCTTCCAGAACCATCTCCTTTGCCTGTTCAAAAGATATCTTTGATTCCGCATCAGCTACCATCGGAACATACAGATCATACATATGAAGTTCGTCTACACCCAGCAGTTTTTTGCGAAGCTGTACATACCGTTGCATCATTGGTAATGCTTCATGCACCGCACCAATCAGATTCTCATATACGGATACCGGAATATGACTGCCATCCAGTGTTGCTTCCAGATCTGAAGAATACTTTCTTGCTTTCGCATAAAATACGGACTGTTTCACATTCGTCCGATAAGTTGCAGCCAATGTATTACGATACTTGCTGTATACACCATATAAAGACTGAAAGGCATTCTTTCTGACTTCACGATTCTGGCTCTGTAAAAGAGAGATAAATCTTCCATGTGTAATCTCTACTGGCTCTCCATCCTCACCAATGATCTCAGGAAAACGAATATCCGCATTATTGAACATAGAAAAAATATCTTTTGGACCTTCTGCAATCTCTCCGACTGCTGCCAGCATCTCTTCCAGCTCTTTACTGAGAACATGCTCTCTTTGTCGCATTATATTTTCAAAATACTGACGATATATGTTCAGTTCTTCCTTCTCTTCCAGGAATTTTTCAATTGTTCCCTCTGGAAGCGCCATCAGCTCCGGCTCTATATATGCACTGGCTTCTGACATCTGAACCAACAGTGCCTGTGCCATGCTGGCCAGATTCTGATAGGTTCCATCATCTGTATTTTCATGCAGTCTCTGATTTGCATATACATAGACTTTTTCTGCGAGCATATTCAGATCATCACAGATTTTCTGCATACACAAAAGTACATCTGCACTTTCTCCAAGTTTTCCCTGAAACCCTTCCAGTTCCTGAATACGCAGTTTTAATCGTTCATAATCTGCCTGCCAGTCTTCATCTGTCCGATACAAATCTTCAATTGCCCATCGATCCTTTGGATCAATTTCTTCTCTTTTTTTTAATTTCTGTTCTGCCATATCATCATTCCTTTCTTCATAATACTATTTTATCGTATGTATCCTGGAAGTCAATGTAGTAGTTTTCGTCTCTTTTTGATATAATAAAATGAAATCATCAAACTTTTTTCAAAAGGAGCACTACATATGTCATTTGTAAAACAGTCAAACGCCAACGCAGCTGCAACGATTATCAAAGGACTGCAAAAACGCGGCATGGAAGGTTATTTCTGCGAAACCAGTGCCGATGCGGTTGAAAAAGCTTTAAGTCTGATGCCGGAAGGCTCTGTCATCTCCTGGGGCGGTTCCATGAGCATCAACGAATGCGGTCTGATGGATGCCATCAAACAAAAAGACTATACCCTGATCGACCGTATGACTGCGACAACTCCGCAGGAGAAGAGAGAAATCTTTGCAAAAACAGTCATGGCTGATTACTATCTGATGAGCACCAATGCAATCACCATGGACGGAGAACTGGTCAATATTGATGGATTTGCCAACCGTGTTGCCTGTCTGTGTGCAGGACCGGAAAATGTGATTATTATCGCTGGCATGAACAAAGTAGTCAACAATGTAGAAGCAGGTCTTGACCGTATCCGCACAAAAGCAGCACCGCCAAACACAACAAGATTAAACAGAAATACGCCTTGTGCCAAAACAGGTGTCTGCGGCAACTGTTTCTCACCAGACTGTATCTGCAGCCAGACCGTGATCACCAGAAGAAGCGGTATCCCGGGCCGTATCAAAATCATTCTTGTAAACGAAGATCTTGGCTTTTAAGCAAAAAATGAGGCAAACGCAAGTAATTTGCGAATGCCTCATTTTTTATTCATTACGAATTGCCGCTAATGGACTTAATTTCATTGCACGAAGTGCCGGGAAGAATCCTGCCACCATACCTACGATCACAGCAAATACAAGTGCCAGTGCCGCCAGCCAGATCGGAATATAGGATATTCCTGATTCATAACCTGCCCCTGCATTTCTCACCACCATATTGATGATCACAGAAATCGAATAGCTTAACACCAAACCGATCAATCCACCGAAAAAACCAATAAATCCTGCTTCCATCAAAAACATCGTTCGAATATTTCTCATATCACATCCAAGTACCTTGATGATACCAATCTCTTTCGTTCGTTCATAGATAGACATCATCATCGTATTGGCAATGCCAATCGCTGCAACAAACAAAGATACTGCACCAATACCACCCAAAGCAAGCTGAATCATATTCATCTGGTCCTGTGTCTGCTGCATCCATTCTGCATTACTGTATGCTTCATAACCCATATTCTGAATCTCCTGCTGTACAGACTGTACATTTTCCATCTCATCCACATAGATCTGAACTCTTTCATAATACAGCTCTTTATATGGTTTTCCGCTGGATGTAGCAGGCTGTCCTGGAATCACTTTATTTTTAAATACTTTTTTCAGCTGTGCTGTTAATGCATCAATATTGGCAAATACACTGTAGCAGTTATTATTGTAATCCTCTACACCGCCAACCATCACACCGGAAGTAGGAACAATATACTTTTTGGGCGGTTTCACTGCCTGACCGCTCCCTGAATTGCCATTTTTTGACTGCCAATATGCATCGGTATCAAAGATAATAAACACCGGTTCATTCATCAGATCTACATCCGGAACTTCCATGGTATCCCAATAGTATTCGTTCGTTTTTGCATTATAGAAGTTTGTGACAACCTGATTACCGTAAAATAACTGAAGAGTATTATCATCCAATGGCAGTTCTCCCTGCCCAACCTCTATATTCATCTTCTGCAGAGCCTCGGATGTCATACCTATGATAGAAAACTGTCCTTCATAGCTGCCCTGTTTTGCCATTACATACACTTCCAGCATAGGAGATGCCAACTGTACATGCTCGATCTGACTCATTTTTTTAATGACATCATCATTAATCTTCTCTGTTTCCGCATCGCCGCCCCAACTATAGTTATATACCTCTATAGTAGTTAAGCCTCCATATTCTTCGATCTGTTCCATAGAACTTTTCTTAAGTCCAAGTCCCAGAGAAATCATCACCACAATCGAAGCTGTTCCAATCACTACACCCAAAACAGTGAGAAATGTCCGAAGCTTCCTTCGCAGCAGACTGGAGCTGCTCATTCGCAGCAAATCAAGAAATCTCATGTTCCGCTCCTTCTCTGCCTACACGTTATTGTCATCATCATCCAAATCTAACAGATCATCCTCCAGACTCTGTTGTTCTTTCTTTTTCTTTCTTTTTAAAAACCAAACTGTACCAGCAACTGCTGCAATCACCGCTGCCACCACTGCTGCAATGATATATCTGCCTGTTCCGGAAGATGGTTCTTCTCCCATCATATCACCCATCATGTCATCCATCATCACATCTTCCATCATCGGTTCGCTAACGTACAGATTAATCTCTTTCTCAATCACGGTCGCTTCCCCTGTCTCATCCTCATAGGAGATCAGAAGTTTCACAGTACCATCATCCATCGTCGCTGCCTGTCCCATTGCATAGATATCAACAGAACCGGTTGCTCCAGAATCCAGGTTGCCAATAAAAGCTTCTCCACCGCTCAAAGTCTCACTGTCTGTCTTTACCTGTACGTTATACAGTTTGGTTTTACCCATATTGTAGATATTGAACATAATGTTGGATTCGCCGCCCACTTCGATCGTTGCAGGCATCACCTCCGGTGCACTGATATCCACACGTGCTTCCTGTTTGACTGGAATGGATACACTGGTCTTATTCGTATAGGAATTTACATGTTCATCTTCATATCCCATATTCACATCAACGACATATGGTTTCTGCGCCAGATCTGCTTTTGCTTCCAGCTCAATCTGGATATCTTTCGTTCCATTCTTCTCAATCTTATCCACAAAAATGGTACTGGAACCTGCAGTTGGCAAAAATGCCGCATAAGTTGTCTCTTCATCCTTGCCCTGTGAAGCTGCTACAATCTCAAACAACATATTGGATACACTGGTAGCAGTGGATGTATTTTTCAGATGCAGTGTCAGCACAAAGCTTTCTCCTGCATGTACCGTCTCCGGCTCTGTCTCAAAGCCTGTCACGATCACACGCGGTACTGAAGCCTGTCCGTCTGCTCCCACACCAGCAGTTCCGCTAAGCTGAACATAAGTATGTAAAACGGTACTCTGACTGGTTCCATCGGATGCACGGTAACGTACATCAAAGGAAAGCTTCTGATAGCCATTTCC
>JAFYTM010000058.1 GCA_017558865.1 Lachnospiraceae bacterium | reverse complement strand
TGTAGTCTATATCAATTCAGAGGACAGAGAAGAAAAAGACCTGCGGCTCATCCTGAAGCATGAGCTCACTCATTGCAAAAGAAATGACCTTTGGTTCAAAGGTATTCTGATGCTGGCAAGAGCATTGCACTTTTTCAATCCCTTTGTTCACTGGATGGCTAAACTGGCAGAAAAAGATATGGAATTTTCCTGCGATCTGGCTGTGATGGAAAACTGCGATTTACAGGAAAGAGAAGCCTACAGTATGGCAATCCTCAGAACAGTGAAGGAAGCTAACAGCAAAAATATGCAGATGAGTACTGCTTTCTCCGGTGGGAAGGAAGAACTAAAAGCAAGATTTGAAAATATCTTTGATATGACTGCGAAAAAGCGTGGTATTGCCTTATTCACAGCGACCGCAGTGCTAGTCTGTGGTGGTACGGCTTTCGTGGGATGTGCCACATCTGAACCCGATAATGAAATTATGGAGAACAGAGTGGTCTATGGCAGATATACGGAACAATTGGTTCATGAACTTTATGCTGCAAGACTGCAGTATGTTGGTGACCATGTGAAGGTTGGCATGCTGACAGGGATATTGCCTTTACCTGATGGGGTGACGTACCATGAGGAGGGAATAGAACTGTTTACCACTGAGGGAGAGCCTTATGGGTTTATGCGGCATCTGAACGTAAAAACTACAGGGGAAACGGTTTATCAGGATGCCAGCCAGGAAAGTTATATGGACGGTCGATGGTTCCGTATTCATGGGATGATTTTTCTTGCGTTGGTGGATAATGCTGATTTTTTCTCTTATGCTATTCATCCCGAAGGCACGCCGAATGGATATCTGGAGAAGCGGTTTACACGTGATGATGCGAAAATGTATTTCGGGGATAAAGACCTGAGAGAGTTTGCAAAAGACGAAGAAACATTTATGAATTTTGTTTCTGCCATCAATCGGTATTTCTATGAAGGCATTACAGACCCTGAGCAAATCAATTCGCTGATGGAGGCAAAAGAAGCACAGCTTCGTATGAATGATATGCTTTATGGTGGAAAGACCGTAGACCTTTCCGAAACAGGTCTGGAAGATACCAGCATGCTCTATCAGATGATCCATGCGGATAGTCTGGTTTACAAAATTGTTCGAGAACAAGGGCTGACATCCTCTAATCCTTTGGATTATATCAACTGTGCAGAATATGAAGAACTGGTGAAGATCGGTGAGCCTGCGCTGAGAGAATTTCTGGCATCCTTTGCAGAAGGCAGAGTCGGGGATTCGTTGGAAGGTTATATCATGATGTTTGCCTGTCAGGATATTTTGGGGGACCCGAGAAGGTCTGATTTGAAGCCGACGGAATGGTATAGCTTGTATGCTGCACTGGATTCTACACTGGCGGCAAATTTTACCTATGATAAGCTGGTTTATACAAAAGAACTGGAGAAAAATTATAGCATGGGAATGAATCATGTGGATGATTGCAGTATCATTCAGGCAGGAGAAGATGCGCGTGTGAAAGCAGTCTACGATGCTATCGAAAACAGATATAATCCCAAAGGCATTATGCTGAGTCATGAAACTTCAATTTATGCACCTTATATTTATGAAATCCATGAAGAGGGTAAGCGGATGCAGGTCTTTACAACGATTTTCGAGGAAAGATATGTATTGACCCGTACAAAGCAAGGCTATGGCTTTTTCGAACGAGG
>JAFYTM010000057.1 GCA_017558865.1 Lachnospiraceae bacterium | reverse complement strand
TGCTCCGCCTTTTCCGATGATAATTCCTTTATGCGAATCTCTTTCACAGATGATCGTCGCTTCAATATCCCAAAGATTTCCCTGCGGACGCTGTTTCATAATATCAATTGACACCGCGATTCCGTGAGGAATCTCTTCATCGAGAAGCTTTAACGCTTTTCCCGAATCAACTCTGCTGCAATCTGGCGAAGTGGCTGGTCTGTCACTGTATCCTCATCATAAAACATCGGTCCATATGGTAAATATTGAAAGATCACCTCGATCAGGGTATCCTTATTCACACCCTTCAACGCAGATACCGGTACAATCTCTGCAAAATCCAGCAGATTCCGGTAAGCATCGATAAAGGTTAACACTTCTTCTTTTTTCACAGTATCAATCTTATTGATCACCAGTACGACTGGTGTATTGACCCTGGCAAGCTGTTCTGCAATATGACGTTCCCCTGCACCGATAAAAGTCGTCGGCTCTACCAGCCACAGAATCACATCTACTTCTTTTAAGGTACGTTCTGCTACATTAACCATATATTCGCCCAGCTTGTTCTTTGCTTTATGAATACCCGGTGTATCCAGGAACACAATCTGTCCCTGATCACAAGTATATACTGTCTGAATACGATTTCTGGTCGTCTGTGGTTTATGAGATGTTATCGCAATCTTCTGTCCAATTAACTGATTCATCAATGTAGATTTCCCCACATTGGGTCTTCCGATTAATGTAGCAAAACCTGTTTTTTTCTGTTCGTTCATCTTCTTTTCTTCCTATTTAAACTATGCACGGAACAGATTGACGGTCTCGTCAAACAGTTCCTTTTCTTTTTCTATCTTGTTTTCATTTCCAATCGTACAAAAACTTTCTTCTGCTAAAAGTTCCTGAATACCAACTGCCAGTGTTCGAATATCTTCTGGCGTCGCATCCAATACCTCATTACGTATCTTCTGGAAATCTTCAATCGTTGCATGAGTCAACCATGCCGACAAAGAACGATTTCCTGCAGCTGATGGAGTCAACGGCGTATCCAGATCACTGATCGTACCAATGATATATTTAGTCATTTCACGTTCACTCGCATCAAAATTCTCCACATATTCTGCTGTCTTTTCAAACACCTCATTGGTCTGAGACAGATTCGGATCACGATAAGATACCAGATAGCTGTCTCCATAGACACCAAATCCGCTCATACATCCATAAGCTCCACCTTTGACACGAATCTGTGTCCACAGATAATCATAGCTTAAAATCACTTTCAGAATGCGGTATGCACCAGTATAATGGCTGATATGTCCGGCACGAGCTACATACTGAACAGCTGACGGAGTCTTAAGCCCTTCTTTTTTCATCGGAAGCTTCATCTCTGCCGGCACTTTTCCCATATCAGGACGTTTACTGTTGTACAGAGCTTTTTTAAGTGCTGCTATCTCTTTCTTCACCGCCTCCAGTCCATCCTTCTGCGATGTACAGCTGATCAGCAGATTTTCCGGGCGAAGCACATACTTCATAACCACGATCAAACGCTCTATCAGTTCATCTACCCGGCTGTCAAAATTCTGCTCCAGATCTTCAATCAACCAATAAAATGCAATTCCATTCATCCGGTCATTGATCTTTGCTGAATGAGAGAATTTGGACATTGCACGTACAGCCGCTGCGGAATGCCCGGAAGAAGTCAGATACATCTGAAGTCTGGATTTTATCTGTGCCAGAATCTCATACAAACGTTTTTTATCTTCCAGTTTTGTACGATGCAGAATCTCCCGCATCATCGCAAAAGCAAAATCG
>JAFYTM010000056.1 GCA_017558865.1 Lachnospiraceae bacterium | reverse complement strand
GCATGAGGAGATTACCCGGAATATTCGGACACTGTTTCAGCAGCAGTGCGGTGCGGTGAAAGTCCTGTCCACGGAATCCTGTGCGATCTGCGAGGAGTGTGCTTATCCGGCTGCGCCCTGCAGGCATCCGGACAAGATGCTGCCCTGTATTGAGAGTTACGGTATTCTTGTGACGGATTTGGCAGAACGATATGGAATTACATTTATGAATGGGGCAAATATTGTGACGTGGTTTACACTTCTTCTTTATCAGGAGTGATCAGCACAGACATAAAACAGCACACATTACATATATTATAATAAACCTCTGGCGGGGATGCTATGAGTCTGAGAGAACGGATGGCAGAAAAATTAAAGCTTCCCAAGGATCTGGTCATGGGTGCAGCGGTTCTGACAGTGACTGGAAGAAGTGAGGCTTATGTGGAGAATTATCGCGGGATCATCGAATATACGGAACAGAGAATCCGTCTTCAGACAAAGACCTGTCAGATGACCTTGTGCGGAAATCATCTGCATATTGATTATTATACAGAAGATGAGATGAAAATATCTGGCGAGATTGGAGAGATCCGTTATTGCTGACGAATATCATAAAATTTCTCAAGGGTTATGTAGTAATTCAGCTGACCGGCTATTCACCGGAACGTTTTTTGAATCTATGCAGCCACCATCAGATTGTATTATGGGGGCTTCGTTCAACCGGAAACGAATATGAGATGTGTATCAGCATCAGTGGTTTTAAAAAGCTTCGTCCACTGGTACATAAGACGAGGACAAAGGTCGTGATTCTGGAAAGACACGGCCTTCCTTTTGTTCTGTACAGGTATCAGAATCGGAAACTGTTTGTGGTCGGAGCGCTGGCAGGAGGGATTCTGTTATATGTGATGTCTCTGTTTATCTGGAATATCCATATCGAAGGAAATTATAGTCTGAGTGATCAGGTGATCCTGAATTATCTGGAATCGGAGCAGATCGTTCACGGTATGGCAAAATCCAGAATTCACGGAGAAGAGATAGAGGCGGATCTTCGGGAACATTTTACAGAGATCACATGGACCTCCGCAGAGGTAAAAGGTACCAGGCTGATCATCCATGTGCAGGAAAATGAAGATGTTGTTTTGCCGGACATTCCAGAGGATAAACCGGCTGATCTGGTTGCTTCTGACAGTGGAAGGATCGTATCCATGATTGTACGAAGCGGAACGCCGACAGTATCGGAAGGGCAGGAGGTCCAGAAAGGAGATGTTCTTGTCCAGAGCCGTGTGGAGATTTTGGATGATGCAGGTGAGATCGCCAATGTTTATTATGTCCATGCAGATGCAGATATTGTGATTCAGAGGACAGAATCATACAAAGCCTCTTTTCCGATGGAATATAGTAAGAAAATTTATACCGGAAAGAAACAGACTTCCTATTATATGGTGCTTGGAACGAAGCGTCTGAATTTTCAGCTGCCGAGGACAATATCTTATGAAAACTCGGATGATATCAGCAGCGAGTATCAATGTAAGATCACAGAACATTTTTATCTGCCGCTTATATTTGGAAAATGTATCCGGCAGGAATATGTTCCGACCCCATCGGTCTATACAAAAGACGAAGCAGTCACCAAAGCAAAAGAGGAAAATTCTGTCTTTTTTGAAAAATTAAGAATAAAGGGACTTCAAATTATTGAAAATAATGTTAAAATAGATATCAGTGGAGGTGTGTGTACAGCTTCCGGCAGTTATATAGTGGAAGAGGCAGCTGTACAGGAACAGACTCCTGAGATTATCATACCTGATCAGACGGAAGAGTCTGACGAGGAAAGGGAATAGACATAAGTGACATTAGAAGAGAATATTTTTGACATTCCGTCCGAACACGAGCAGAATGTGTGCGGACAATTTGATACCTATTTAAAGAAAATTGAACGGACGATCGGCGTAACCGTCATTTCCAGAGATGGGAGACTGAAGCTGATCGGCAATGAAGCACAGGTGAAGGCTGCGCGTCAGGTACTTTTGGAATTGGTGGAGCTTTCCAGGCGCGGCAATCAGATTACGGAGCAGAACGTGGATTATGCTCTGTCTCTTGCTATGGAGCATATTGAAGGCGCGTTGTTGGCGATGGATGGGGATACCATTTGTCATACGATCAGCGGAAAATCCATCAAGCCAAAGACGCTGGGACAGAAGGAGTATGTGGATGCGATCCGTAAAAATATGATTGTATTCGGCGTTGGTCCTGCAGGTACCGGAAAGACGTATCTTGCGATGGCGATGGCGATCACAGCGTTTAAAGCGAATGAAGTAGAACGAATCATTCTGACCCGTCCGGCGATTGAAGCGGGAGAGAAGCTGGGATTCCTTCCAGGTGATCTGCAGAGCAAAGTAGATCCATATTTAAGACCGCTTTATGATGCATTATATCAGATCATGGGCGCAGAAAGCTTCCAGAAAAATATGGAAAAAGGTCTGATTGAAGTGGCACCGCTTGCATATATGCGCGGACGTACGCTGGACAATGCGTTTATTATATTGGATGAAGCACAGAATACGACACAGGCACAGATGAAGATGTTCCTGACCCGTATTGGTTTTGGCTCAAAGGTCGTTGTGACCGGAGATGCAACCCAGAAGGACCTGGCACCGGATGTACGCTCTGGTCTTGAAGTTGCAGAGAAGGTTCTTGCAAAAGTGGAAGGTATTTCCTTCTGCAAGCTGACCAGTCGAGATGTGGTGCGTCATCCGCTGGTACAGAAGATTGTAACTGCATATGAGGAATACGAAAGAAAATCTGTGCAGAGAAAGGAGTCTCATGACGTTAAACATCGAAAAGGAGTACGACCTGGAACTAGGTCTTGATTATGAAGAGACAGCCAGACTGGTCATTGATCAGGTGTTGGAAGAGGAAGGATGTCCGTATGAAGCAGAAGTAAACCTTCTGTTGACATCGGATGAAGAGATTCACAGAATCAATCTGGAATACCGTGAGATTGACCGGCCGACGGATGTGCTTTCTTTTCCGCAGGTGGAGTATGATGCTCCGGCAGATTTTTCCTGGGCAGAGGAACACGAGATGGACTGTTTTCATCCGGATACAGGAGAGCTTCAATTAGGAGATATTATTATTTCTCTTGATAAGGTAAGCGAGCAGGCAGAAAAGTACAATCATGGAAGAAAAAGGGAGTATGCGTTCCTGATTGCACACAGTATGCTGCATCTGCTGGGTTACGATCATATGACAGAAGAAGACGCAAAAGATATGGAAGCAAGACAGTCTGCGGTTCTGGAACACCTGGGAATTACAAGATAAGATCACAGGATAGAATACATACGTAAAGAGGATAGAAATGGCCACAAATCATAACAAGCAAAAATCCAATTTTATCGTGCAGGGCGGTATACTGGCAGCTGCCTCTATACTGGTTCGTGTGATCGGTCTTTTGTACCGTGTTCCCGTTACAAGAATTCTTGGACCAGTAGGAAACAGCTATTATTCGGCAGCCTACGAAGTCTATTCTATGGTACTTTTGATCTCCTCGTTCAGTTTGCCTCTGGCCGTATCGAAGCTGGTATCCGCCAGAATGGCAAAGGGACAGGTGAGAGCAGCTTATAAAATTTTTCAGTGTACGCTGGTGTTTGCATTGGTTTCCGGCGGACTCGGTGCACTTTTGGTTTATTTTGGAGCGGATTTTTTCAGCAGCGTTGTGGTGAGTACACCGGAAAGTAAGCTGGCACTGCAGGTGCTGGCACCTACGATTCTGATTGTTGCGCTGATGGGATGTATCCGTGGTTATTTTCAGGGACTTGGTTCCATGCTTCCGACTGCAATTTCTCAGATCATTGAACAGATCATCAATGCTGCAGTCAGTATCGGTGCAGCATGGGCTTTATTCAAGTATGGTTCAAAAGTAGATGCTCTTTTGACTACGGATACGGCAGCTTATGCGTATGGTGCAGCAGGAAGTACCCTTGGTACGGGTATGGGAGCTATGGCCGGACTGGCATTTCTTCTTTTCTTAATGTTTGTGTACAGCAGGGTTATGAAGAGAAGGAGAATTCTGGACAGGGGAGGAAAGGCAGAATCCACCTCCGAGATCTATGGTCTGTTGCTTGTCACGATTTTACCGGTTATCTTAAGTACGGCTGTCTATAATCTGAGCGGTATCATTGATCAGGGTATTTTTAAGCACCTGATGGCATATAAAAATTATGAGAGTATGAAGATTGACGAACTCTGGGGTATTTTCAGCGGTGAGTATAAGACTTTGACGAATGTTCCGATCGCAGTTGCATCTGCGATGGCGTCTTCTACGATTCCTACTCTGATCCGAGCAAGAGTTAATCGAGATCGTCGGGAGATGAAGCGTAAGACAGAGAATGCGATCCGTTTTGTTATGGTGATCTGTATTCCATGTGCAGTAGGACTTTCCGTTCTGGCACAACCGATTCTGACACTGCTTTTTGGTGCCAAACCACATACAGCATTGTCCGCACTTCTTCTGCAGACAGGATCTCTTTCGGTTGTCCTGTATGGTCTGTCTACACTGACCAATGGAATCCTGCAGGGAATGGATAAGATGAGACTGCCGGTGATTCATGCTGCTATCTCTCTTGCACTTCATGTGCTGCTGCTGGTGATTCTGCTGCTTGCAACGGATATGAATATTCATGCTGTTATCTGGTCAAATATTTTCTTTGCTCTTATGATGTGTATATTAAATGCACGTTCGATTGCAAAGTATATGAAGTATCGCCAGGAGGTAGTTCGTACCTTTTTGATTCCGCTGGCTTCATCCGGACTGATGGGACTGGCAGCATGGGGAACACATAAAGGGCTGATGATGCTTGTGAAAAATAATGCGATCGCTACCGTGGCGGCCTGTGCAGTGGCAGTTATGGTGTATGGTGTGGCATTGCTTTTGCTCAGAGGTCTGACGGAGGAAGAGTTGAAGAGTTTTCCAAAAGGAAGGACGATCATTCGGGTGGCGAAGAAGCTGAAGCTTTTGTGAGCCATGTACCTTGATGATGTATAAGCCTCTTTTTTCCAGTACATACTATTGGAAAAAGGAGGTTTTATTATGTCCAGAAAAACATGGGGAATAGCATTTGTCATTTCAACACTGCTGCTGATCATCGTGGTCAGTCTGTGGTATTATATGCGCGATATCTCCACGCCGCCGGAGGAGCAGAATGGAACAGTGCTGGTGGAGATGCTGCCGGTAGAGAGTAAGCCGGGGCAGATTGAAAGTCGCTTTGATCGTACAAATGTAGATGAAAATCAGGAATTGGAGCAAACAGCGAATTATCAGTATAAGCTGGTGAATGACAATAATTATGTCACCGTTTATCAGCTGCCGGAAAACGAATTGTATGAATATACGGATGTGATTATGGATGTGCTTCCTGTAGAGTTACAGGAAGAAATTCATAACGGAAAATATCTGAAGGATGAAAGAGAATTATATAATTTTCTGGAAAATTACACAAGTTAGGATTGCTATTGACATCGGGATGATGTAAATTATATCATATGGGTGAAGTATGCCCTTATAACGAAAGAAAACATATGTGGTGATATAAAATGTTAATGAGAGAAACCTTACAAGATAAAAAGAGGATCGTCATAAAGGTTGGAAGTTCGTCTTTGACGCATTCTGAGACTGGACTGACAGACCTGATCAAGATGGAGAAGCTGGTTCGTGAACTGACGGATCTTCATAATCAGGGAAAAGAAGTGATCCTGGTCAGCTCAGGAGCGATTGCTGTGGGACGTAAGACCATCGGTATGAAGCAGCGACCGACAGAACTGGCAGAAAAGCAGGCGTGTGCATCCATTGGTCAGGCTCGTTTGATGATGATGTATCAGAAGTTATTTATGGAATACAATCAGGTGGCCTCACAGATTCTGATGACCAAAGATACACTGGTTCGTGAAGTGAATCGTGAGAATGCAAGGAATACGTTTGAAAAACTGCTGTCTATGGGTGTAATACCGATCGTTAATGAGAATGATACGGTATCTACCTATGAGATTCAGTTTGGTGACAATGACACATTGTCTGCAATCGTAACGGCGTTGGTACAGGCGGATCTGTTGATTCTCCTGTCAGATATTGATGGATTGTTTACCGATGATCCAAACAAAAATCCGAATGCAAAGTTTATCGAATATGTGGATCGCGTAGATGCACATTTTGAAAATATGGCAAAGGGTTCTGTAAGTGATGTGGGAACAGGCGGCATGACAACAAAGATCAATGCAGCGAAGCTTGCAACATCTGCAGGGGCAGATATGATCATTGCCAATGGCGCAGATATGGGAATTATTCACAGAATTATGGAAGGTGAACGAATCGGAACCATGTTTAAGGCGAATCGTACAGAGGATTTTTATCTGATCGATTATCTGGATGCACCGATGACAAAATAGGAGGAACGATGGACGATAAAAAGATAGCAAGAATCAATGAGCTGGCACACAAATCCAAGGCAGAAGGGCTGACTGAAGCAGAAAAAAAAGAGCAGCAGCTTCTCAGGCAGGAGTTTATTGCGGCATTCCGTCAGAATTTAAAAAGTCAGCTGGATAACATTGATATTCAGGAAGCAGATGGAACGATTGTAAATTTGGGTGAAAAATATGCAAAAAGAGCAAAAAAAGGAAATTAGAACCGAAGTAAAACGCCGAAGAGCTGAGGCTGAGCTGGAAGCACTGCATGAGAACAGTGTGAAGATCATAGAAAGATTTACAGAGCTGGAAGCATATCGGAAGGCAGAGATCCTGCTGGCTTATGTGGATGCGAAGAGAGAGGTCGAGACAAGGCTTCTGATGGCACAGGCATGGAAGGATGGTAAAAAAGTTGCAGCTCCCCGTGTGGACGGTGACGGCATCATGCATTATTATTATCTGAACAGTCTGGAGGAGCTGGAATCCGGAAGTTTCGGAATCATGGAGCCAAAGGAAGAATGTCCGCTTTGCGAGACAGAAAAGGGACTTCTTCTGATGCCGGGTGTAGCATTTGATGTACATTGTCACAGAGTTGGTTATGGCGGAGGATACTATGACCGGTATCTGGAGAAACACCCGGGCCTTGTACATATTGCATTGGCATTTGAGTTTCAGGTGTTTGATGCAGTTCCGTTTGAAGAGCATGATATTCTTCCGGAGATGATTGTAACGGAAGATCGTATTTTATTACCGGAGGAGAAAAAGATGAAGACATTAGAAGAGATTGGTGTAAGTGCCAGAGAGGCGGAACCGTCCCTTCGTATTATGGGAACTTTACAGAAGAACGAAGCACTTCTGCATGTGGCAGATACACTGCTT
>JAFYTM010000055.1 GCA_017558865.1 Lachnospiraceae bacterium | reverse complement strand
CGTATTTTATTACCGGAGGAGAAAAAGATGAAGACATTAGAAGAGATTGGTGTAAGTGCCAGAGAGGCGGAACCGTCCCTTCGTATTATGGGAACTTTACAGAAGAACGAAGCACTTCTGCATGTGGCAGATACACTGCTTTCTATGAGCGGTTATATTCTTGAAGAAAATGCGAAGGATATTGTACGCGCAAAAGAGAATGGCATGAATCCTGGTCTGGTGGATCGTCTGATGCTGAATGAAAGCCGTATGGAAGGAATCGCAGAAGGTATCCGTCAGGTAGCGGCACTGCCTGATCCGGTAGGTGAAGTGCTTTCTATGAAGCAGCGTCCGAACGGACTGATGATTGGACAGAAGAGAGTGCCGCTGGGAGTCATCGGCATCATCTATGAGTCCCGTCCGAACGTGACTGCGGATGCATTCGCACTGTGCTTTAAGGCAGGAAATGTGGTGATTCTGCGCGGCGGAAGCGATGCTTTTCATTCCAATATGGCAATCGTAAAAGCAATTCGTACCGCACTGGCTCATAAGGGAATCCCACAGGATGCGATCCAGCTGATCGAGGATACGAGAAGAGAGACCGTACAGGAATTTATGAAAATGAACCGCTATGTGGATGTGCTGATTCCAAGAGGCGGTGCAGGTTTGATCCGTACGGTAGTAGAGAACAGCCGTATCCCGGTGATTGAGACCGGTACCGGCAACTGTCATATCTTTGTAGATGAAAGTGCCGATTTTGATATGGCGATTGATATTATCTTTAATGCAAAGACGCAGCGTATCGGTGTATGCAATGCGTGTGAATCTTTGCTTGTCCATGAAAAAGTGGTAGATGCATTCCTTCCGAGACTGAAAGTACGTTTGGATGAAAAACAGGTGGAGATGCGTGGTGACGAGAGGGCCATGGAGGCGGCAGAAGGTCTGACTGCGGCAACCGAAGAGGATTGGGGAACAGAATATCTGGATTATATCCTGTCTGTGAAGACCGTATCCGGCATTGAGGAAGCTATTGCACATATCAACAAATACAATACCGGACATTCTGAGGCGATCGTGACCAAAGATTATGCCAATGCACAGCGATTCCTGAATGAGATCGATGCGGCAGCCGTCTATGTCAATGCGTCTACCCGTTTTACGGATGGATTTGAATTTGGCTTCGGTGCGGAGATCGGTATAAGTACCCAGAAGCTTCATGCAAGAGGACCGATGGGACTGGAGGCACTGACTTCCAGTAAATTTATTATCTATGGAGATGGACAGATTCGATGAGAGTAATCGCAGGTACGGCACGCAGTATGCCATTAAAGACCATAAGAGGGATGGACACCCGTCCAACCTCTGATAAGACAAAAGAGACATTATTCAATGTGCTTCAGGCAGATGTACCAGAATGTCGTTTTCTGGATCTGTTCAGTGGAAGCGGTGCGATCGCGATCGAAGCACTGAGCCGCGGCGCAGATTATGCGGTATTGGTGGAACAGAATGTAAAGGCGGCAGAGTGCATCAAGGAAAATCTGACATTTACCAAAATGGCAGATCGGGCAGAAGTTCACAAATGTGATGTGCTGACAGCACTGCACCGTCTGGAAGGGCAGAAACCTTTTGATATTATATTCATGGATCCGCCGTATAATCAGGAACTGGAAAAGCAGGTTCTGGAATATCTGCAGAACAGCAGCCTTGCGGATGAATATACCGTGATTGTCGTGGAAGCATCTATGGAGACAGATTTTTCCTATCTGGAAGAGATGGGTTTCCATGCGTATAAACAGAAACAATATAAGACAAGCCAGCATATATTTCTGCAGAAAATGTGACTGGGAAAGGAACCTATATGATTCGTGCAATCTATCCGGGCAGTTTTGACCCGGTGACTTTGGGACATCTGGACATTATCAAAAGAGCGTCCCAGACGGTAAACGAACTGATCGTCGGTGTTCTGAACAATGGCGGAAAATCTCCGATGTTTACCGTAGAAGAACGAGTGGAGATATTAAAAGAAGTGACAAAAGACCTGCCAAATGTGAAGATTATGGCATTTTCCGGGCTTCTGGCTGATTTTGCAAAAGAAACAGAGTCCAAATTTATCGTCAGAGGACTTCGTGCGATCTCTGATTTTGACTATGAGCTTCAGATGGCACAGACAAACCGGAAGCTGAACCCGAATATGGATACGATGTTCCTGGCGACAAGCCTGGATTATTCCTATTTGAGTTCCTCTACCGTGAAGGAAGTGGCATCCTTTGATGGGGATATCAGTGAGTTCGTGCCTGAGATCGTAGTGGAGAAGGTACGGGAGAAAGTCAGGGAAAGAAAGTTACAGAAAAAAAATGGTTAGTATGAGAATGAGAAGATATCCGGTGAGGTTGGATATCTTCTCATTTTTGTATGCTTTGAAACGATAGATTATGTTCATGGCCAGATCAGTATTGTTCTTTCCAGGTGTCTTCGATACGTTCAGCTTCTTTTCGTTCTATTTGACGAGTTTTTTCGGAAACAGTTCCTTCCAGAGGATGCCATTGAGGATTTCCTTTCCTTAGGATGAAGCCTTCTCCATCAGCACTGATCTGATAAAGAACACCTTTGTTGTCATCTATGTAGTAGGTCACAAACAAATCTTTATAGAGAGCAGTCATTTCCCAATATACATCAGCAGTTTCAGGATAGTTCTGCATTTCGTAGAGACCATCGTTGAGCTTGCTGTAATACCATGCCTGAAATTCTTTTGGAGAATTGAACCGTTCCCAAAGTCCTTCCCGAAGGCGTTTATAGTCGATGAGCATATTTCTCATATTGGCAACTTTATCCGCCATAACGAGCATCTTCTGACGGATATTCTCATCAGGAAGCTTTGTGATGGTAATGAGTTTTCTCATGTACCAGATCTTACGTTTGTCCTCCGTATGGGCATTGACCAGTGCTGCAACATCAACACCGAATTGATCATAGATGTCCAGCAGAGTGATCTCTGTGTCTTCCAGCGTGTCATGGAGTACGCCGGCAATCATCAGGTTTGTATCTGCATCCATGGCAGACAGAATCTGTAGGGTTTCAATCGGGTGCAGGATATACGGGTGATCAGTTCCTTTTCTTACGCTGCCTTTATGAGCGTTCACTGCAAACTGGATAGCTTTTTCAAGCATTCCATTGTTTTCGCGGATGATTGGACGCTGATTCCAGAGTTCTTCGTTTTTGCTCCAAATAGAATTGTAAATTTCGGTCGTTTCATCGTTAAAGCAGGCAAACATGATTGCCATACCATAGTCAGGATGGATCTTCATCCAATCGGTAACGGTTTTCAAAGCAATTTCCGTTGCTTGTTTCAATGGATATCCATAGATGCCGGTGGATATAGCAGGAAAAGCAATGCTGTGGATTTCGTTTTTTCGAGCCAGTTCAAGAGAGTTCCAGTAGCAGTTGCGCAGTAATTGGGCATCATTAGGTGAACTGCTATATCTTGGACCGACGGTGTGGATAATATAAGATGCTTTAAGGTGGTAGCCTCTGGTAAGTTTGGCTTCACCGGTTCTGCATCCATTTAAAGTGCGACATTCGGCAAGCAGTTCGGGCCCGGCTGCACGATGGATTGCTCCATCTACACCACCGCCTCCCAGCAGACTTTCATTGGCAGCATTCACAATACAGTCAACCTCTGCCTTTGTAATGTCCATTGTATGGATGAGAAAAATGTTCTCGCGTCTCACAGGAACATTGACATTAAAAATTGCTTTGATGTGATTTTTCGTCAATAAGAAAGCATTGCTCCAGGGATTGAGCATGATACCTTCGACATCGGGACTCATCAGAGCTTTTTGAAGAAAGGATTCCAGGTCTTCCGTGATAGTAGAAGTTCCTTCTCCCTTCATTGCATCTTCCTGTGTGGTAAAAGCTGCAAAAAGCAGTTTGTTGTCCTGGAATTCAACTGTTCGGATTTTGAACCTCATATCATCCGGAATCTGAATATCGCTTCCTACTTGAAGCGTGGAAGCGTTGATTACATCAACAGCAGTCTGCGGCATTTCGACAGGAACAACGATTTTGTCACCATGATTGATTGCGATTCGGATGGATTCCAGTACAGCGATCATATGCTCTTGAGAAGCATTATCGCCAGCTTCGTGCACAGCATCAACGGCATTATCAATATTTTGAAGCGTTTCCGTTTTTTCTGTGCGATTGATATGAATGATATATTCGTCCATCACTCTACCTCCTTCGTCTTAGTACATTTAAAGTATATCGAGAATGAAGATGATTTTGGTCGTTGTAAAAGCGACAAATGATTATGCTCCAATTAAAGGCTGATCGAATGCGAAAAGTACCTCATTGATTTCAAAGAAATTGTAGTTTTTTCTGAGAATGAAGTACTCAATGATAATGTCGAATTTGCTGCTGTGTGTGAGAGCATAACCTGCTTTGCCGATCAGGTCACGAGTCTCGTCCAGATTTAATTCGAGAGCAATGGCAAATGCTATGCAGGTTGCCTTGGCCGGTTTATAATCTTTATTATTTTTGATTTTAGAGAACAGTTTGCGGTCAATGTTTGCTTTCTTGTAAACATCAGGGTCTTTCAAGCCTTTCTGGTCGATCAAGCGGATCAGTCCTTCTGAAAAGGTTTCATCAATTTCTTTCATCAGATCTTCGAGCTTTGGAGAAGCAGAAAGAAGGGATAGAGCTTTATCTGTTTCAGGAGGCTCTTTTTGAATCATAGCTTCCCAGATCCGGGTATTGTACTCCAACTCTGCATATCTGCGAGGATTCAGCGATTCTCTTAACTGATGAAGTTCGATATCTTGTACATCACATTTATTTGAAACACCATACTCTTCAAGACTCTTTTCTTCTATATATGTATCATCGATGTAGCTTTTAACGGAGTGAAATAGTTTTTCGGAGAGAGCCAATGCATTGCGACTGAACACAACAAGATAAATCTGTATCTCGTGTTTCATCAGAAATTTGCTGAAAGCACTAATCGCAATTTGCAAAGCAAGATCTTTTGGGAAACCATGATTTCCTGCGGACAACAGTGGGAAAGCAATTGACTTACAATGATGTTCCAATGCAAGCTGTAAGGATTTTGAATAACAATTTTCCAGGAGTAAACTTTCGTTCTGTTTGCCATCCTGCCAGATGGGAGAAACGGTATGGATGACATATTTTGCTTTCAGATTGAACGCGGGTGTGACAGCTGCGTCACCAAATGCGATGTCTCCAATTTTCTTTCGAGCAATAAGAAGTTGATCTCCTGCTTTTTGGTGAACGCTTCGATCTACGCCATATCCAATCATCGGACGAGGATTGGCAGCGTTCACGATGGCGTCAACCTGCATATTTGTCAAATCGTTTCTAAGGATTTCAAATGGCATAGAATGTACCTCTTTGGGATTTTCTAAAATTAAGTATATCACGTATACATGGGTTTTTCTACATGGGTGCAAGAATCGCGTTCAGGTGAAATTTTTGTGCGTTTTGCCATACATTGAAGGAAACTGAAAAATATGATAAACTGAACGAAAAAATACATGATGAATGTGGGAGAGAATTTACATGGTTAATTATGGTTTAAAGAATAGAGTGGCTCTGATTACGGGAGCAAATAATCCGCAGGGAATTGGAGCAGCGACAGCATTGGCTTTTGCTCGTGAAGGGGCAAAGGTGGTTTTAGTATATAAGAAAGTGTTTCGGCCGTTTGATAAAAATAAGACGGATAAAAACGGAATAGACAGATATTATGAGGCAAATGCAGGGAATGCAGATACAGTAGAAAGTAAACTCAAAGAAATGAACGCAGATTATATTCTTTTAGAACGTGATATTTCTAATGAGGATGCTGTAAAAGAAATCTATTCGACGGTTATGGAGCGATACGGCAGAATTGATATTTTGGTTAATAATGCGGCGGTCGATGATGAAAATGGTTTTGATACTATAGAAAAAATCACCAAAAATGTGATTGATGATACATTTGCGGTCAATGTTCGGGGAAGTATTTTGATGATCAGGGAAATGATCCATCACCGTAAGGATTATGGAAGAATTATCAATATTTCTACAGACGCATCACAGATCTTTGCTGGTCAGATCACCTATGGAGCAAGTAAAGCAACTTTAGAGGCACTTACCCGCAGCATTGCTCTGGAGGTAGCCCAATATGGAATTACTGTGAATTGTGTTGCACCTGGTCCAACACAAACAGGATGGATTGATGCTGACCTGGAAGAATCCGTACTTCCGTTGATTCCAATGGGAAAATTGATTCAACCGGAAGACATTGCGGAAACGATTTTATTTTTAGCAAGTGAACAGGCAAGAATGCTTACGGGACAAGTTATAAAAGTATCTGGTGGACATGCCCTATGACAATGCATCAAAAAAAGTCCAAAGGACGTCTCTTTGTTATATCAATCATCCTTCTTATGTTCACCATGCTTGCAGTCTGTGCTGTCTATCTCACAGATTACTACCATGCCGATATGGATGAGATCGAAGATTTTGTACATGTAAATAAGGTAGAAACACATGCTTTGGATGATCATACGCTCGTATTTAAGTCGGAGAAAACAACGACCGGATTCATTTTTTATCCCGGTGGGAAGGTGGAATACACCGCATACATCCCTCTTATGAATGCACTTGCTTCGGAGGGGATTCTCTGTGTGCTTGTGGATATGCCATTTCATCTTGCAGTGCTGGATATAGATGCAGCAGACGGTATACAGGAAAGATATCCAGAGATTGAGGACTGGTATATCGGTGGTCATTCCCTGGGCGGGTCGATGGCGGCGTCTTATCTTGTGGATCATGCAGATCATTTTGAAGGATTGATATTGCTTGGTTCGTATTCTGTGGCAGATCTGTCTGAGACAGATCATAAGGTGCTGTCTATATATGGAAGCGAAGATCAGGTGCTGAACAGAGAAAAATATGAAGAGAACAAGTCGAACCTTCCAACTGAGTTTTCAGAGATCGTGATTGATGGAGGATGTCATGCTTATTTTGGTATGTATGGAGAGCAGGACGGAGATGGGACACCGTGGATCACGAATGTGGAGCAAATTGAAATTACGGTGAAAGAGATTGTGAAGTTTGCATACGGTTGCAAGGAAAAATAGATTTTCGGAATGGAATAGAAGTGAAAAAATTGAAGTGGTTTGTAAAATAGAGCAAGATGAGGTATTTCGGAAAGAAAAATATAATGATAAAAGTATTATTCATCTGTCACGGCAGGGTGAACGGACTACCGAATGTGTAGTGAAAAGTAGCGCAGAACTGGGCATAGTACGGCAGTCATAGTGCCACGGAACTACCAAAAGACTACTTCTCAAGCGAGTCAAAGAGCATTGTGTAACAGTTATCGTTAAGAGAGTATATATAGAAGTGAACCCCTTGGGGAAATCGTTAAAAGGGTTCTACGGGGAAACTACTACAGAAAAGAGTTAAGTGAATATTTGAGAGAGAACGTCCTGCAGATGTGGGGCGTTTTT
>JAFYTM010000054.1 GCA_017558865.1 Lachnospiraceae bacterium | reverse complement strand
GAAAGAATGCCGCATAAAATCCAGACTGGCGGTGTTGGGACGCTATACCTTGGAGATCTATGTGCTGCATTATCAGTTTGCGACGGTGCTGAACTGGTCAGGGAAAACCTATACATTCTGGAGTATCTCGGGACTCCTATACAGTGCGGCGGCATTTGTGGTGATGAGTCTGATCACTGCTGCAGCCATTGCTCTGATTGAACGGGTGAAAGTGCTGAGACTGTTATTATTTGGCAAGAGTTGAGAGGGAAATAATTGAAAACATCCCTCACATATGATAAACTGTACACAAATATTATGGATAAATAAGCAAGGAGATATCATTATGATCAACAAGTTAGTAGATAAAATTCAGAAGACAAAGGCCCCGATCGTGGTAGGTCTCGATCCAATGCTTTCTTATGTGCCGGAGCACGTTCAGAAAAAAGCATTTGCAGAATTTGGCGAGACTCTGGAAGGTGCTGCAGAGGCGATCTGGCAGTTCAACAAAGAGATCGTGGATAAGACCTATGACCTGATTCCGGCAGTAAAACCACAGGTGGCTATGTATGAGCAGTTCGGAATCGAAGGTATGATTGCGTATAAGAAGACGGTAGATTACTGCAAGTCCAAAGGTCTGGTTGTGATCGGTGATGTAAAACGTGGTGATATCGGTTCGACATCTGCAGCTTATGCAGTGGGACATCTTGGAAAAGTAAAAGTAGGAAATAATACTTATGCAGGATTTGATGAGGATTTTGCAACGGTAAATCCATACCTTGGTTCGGATGGAATCAAGCCGTTTGTAGAAGTATGTAAAGAAGAGAAAAAAGGTCTCTTTATTCTGGTAAAGACTTCTAATCCGTCCAGCGGAGAGTTCCAGGATCAGCTGATCGATGGAAAACCACTGTATGAGATGGTTGGTGAGAAGGTTGCTGAGTGGGGCGCAGATCACATGGGAGATTCCTACAGCTATATTGGAGCAGTTGTTGGAGCGACTTATCCGGAGCAGGGAAAACTTCTCCGTAAAGTAATGCCGAAGTCCTTTATTCTGGTGCCTGGTTACGGTGCACAGGGCGGACAGGGCAAGGATCTGGTTCATTTCTTCAACGAGGATGGATTGGGTGCGATTGTAAACTCCTCCCGTGGAATCATTGCAGCTTACAAACAGGAAGCATATGCGAAATTCGGTGCAGAGAACTTTGGTGATGCATCCCGTGCAGCAGTAGAGGCGATGATCGAGGACATCCAGGGTGCTCTGGAAGCTGCAAAATAAGGAGAGAATATGAAAAGCAGAGAATTTGCTGCCGTAATCGAGCAGAAAAAGATAGCAACAGATACCTATAGTATGTGGATTCAGACAGAGCAGATTGCAAAGGATGCACGCCCGGGACAGTTCATCTCTGTATATACGAAAGATGACAGCCGGATGCTTCCAAGACCGATCAGTATTTGTGAGATTGACAGAGAAGCAGGAAAGCTTCGTATCGTATATCGTGTAGTCGGACAGGGAACTGATGAATTCTCCAGACTGCAGGCTGGTGATACAATTGAGATTCTGGGACCTTTGGGAAATGGTTTTCCATTAAAGGAAAAGAAAGCATTCCTGATGGGCGGCGGTATTGGTGTACCTCCGATGGTACAGCTTGCAAAGGAACTGGACTGTGAAGTACAGATCATTGCCGGATACCGTGATGAGCTGTTCCTGACAGAGGAACTGAGCGCAGCCGGAAAGCTGTATATCGCTACAGAGGACGGAAGTGCCGGAACAAAAGGCAATGTTATGGATGCGATCCGTGAAAATGGATTAAGTGCAGATATTATCTATGCCTGCGGTCCAAAGCCGATGCTTCGTGCAATCAAGGCGTATGCTGAAGAGAACAACATTGAGTGTTATATCTCTATGGAAGAGAAGATGGCATGCGGAATCGGTGCATGTCTGGCGTGTGTGTGTCAGTCCAAAGAAGTGGATGAGCATACTCATGTGCATAACAAACGGATCTGTAAAGATGGTCCGGTATTCTTAAGTACGGAGGTGGAGCTGTAATGAATACAAAAGTGACACTTGCCGGTGTGGAATTAAAGAATCCTGTCATGACTGCTTCTGGAACCTTTGGTTCCGGTGCGGAGTACAGTGAATTTTATGATCTGAGCGCTCTTGGTGCAGTAGTGACCAAAGGTGTAGCGAATGTACCATGGCCGGGTAATCCGACTCCTCGTATCGCAGAGACCAGAGGCGGTATGCTTAATGCGATTGGTCTGCAGAATCCGGGTATTGATGTGTTTGTGAAGAGAGATATCCCATATCTTCAGAAATATGATACCAGGATCATTGTGAATGTATGTGGAAAAACCACAGAAGATTACTGTGCAGTTGTGGAAAAGCTGGCAGATGAACCGGTGGATCTTCTGGAGATTAATGTATCCTGTCCGAATGTCAAAGAAGGCGGTATTGCATTTGGTCAGAATCCGCAGGCGTTGGAAGCAATCACCAGAGAGGTGAAAAAGTACGCAAAACAGCCGATTATTATGAAATTAAGCCCGAATGTGACGGATATCACAGAGATGGCAAGAGCGGCTGAGGCAGGCGGAGCGGATGTACTTTCCCTCATCAATACACTGACTGGCATGAAGATTGATATTCATAGAAGAACGTTTGCGATTGCGAACAAGACTGGCGGTATGTCCGGTCCGGCAGTAAAACCGGTGGCAGTCCGTATGGTCTATCAGGTAGCTAATGCAGTTCGCTTACCGATCATCGGAATGGGCGGTATCTGCAATGCGGATGATGCGATGGAGTTTATTCTGGCAGGAGCGACAGCCGTTTCTGTAGGAACAGCCAATTTTGCAAATCCATTTGCGGCAAAGGAAGTAGCAGAAGGCATCGAAGCCTATATGAAGAGATATGGAGTAGAAGATATTCAGGAGCTTGTAGGCGCTGTAAAATAAGCATATGGATAGAACTAAGAAAATTCAAGCATTGCTTGAATTTTTTTAGTTCTATTCAAGTGAAAGATGCTGTTATTAACCTGATTTTGCATTATAATAAAGCTGTAGGTGAAAATAGGATATGGGAGAATACAAATGAATGGATTTGCACAGAGATTAGCCAGAGTACGTAAAGAATGCAGGATGACACAGAATGAGGTCGCAGAGAGATTAAATGTCTCTTTTCAGGCAGTCAGCCTGTGGGAAAGAGGGGAAACGACACCGGAGATTGACAAATTGCCCGAAATTGCGGCACTGTACCGTGTGACAACGGACTGGCTGTTAACTGGCAAGGAAGAGTCCGCGGTCTCCATTGATTTTGAGGAGCCTTTGTCAGACCGTTTATTCAATGAGGATCGGATGTATACTTATGTGAAAACCTGTGCAGTCATGAAAAGGCTAGCACAGACCGTATCTGTCCTGCCTTATGCAAGAGAATTACATAAAGGACAGGTGCGCAAAGGAAGAGAACATGTACCGTATATATATCATCCGCTTTTGATGGCATGTCATGCACTGGCACTTGGGTTGGATGACGATGACGTGATTTCCGCAGTCCTTCTGCATGATATCTGCGAGGATTGCGGTGTCTGTCCAGAGGATCTTCCGGTCAATGACAAGACCAAAGAAGCGGTTATGCTTGTTACAAAGAATAAAGAAAAAAGTACAGAAGAATATTATAAGGATATATCGGAGAACCGCATTGCCACGATGGTGAAGCTGCTGGACAGATGCAACAATGTGTCGGCAATGTCCACGGGGTTTTCAAAACGGAAGATCGTAGACTATATCAATGAGACAGAAAAGTATATTTATCCATTATTGCAGTTGGCAAAGACAAGATATTCCAGATATTCCAATCAAATATTTTTGATCAAATATCATCTGACAAGTGTAGTATCCACGCTGAAACATCAGTTTTATTTGGAAGCTGTTTAAAAAAACAGGATAGCTTGTAAGCCATGGAATGGATTTCAGAAGCAGTTGAAAAATGGGAATTTTTATGGTAGTATGAAAACGATATTTAGAACAGAAAAGTACGAAGCAATAGGTTTCGTTGGAAGTGAAGTCTGGAAAAGACACATACAGGAGGTAATAGATAATGGAAGCTTACAAGCAGGAATTTATTCAGTTTATGGTAGACAGCAAGGTGCTGAAATTTGGAGAGTTTACTCTGAAAAGTGGAAGAAAATCCCCATTCTTTATGAATGCAGGAGGTTATGTGACCGGTTCTCAGCTCAGAAAATTAGGCGAGTATTATGCAAAAGCGATCCATGACAGATATGGTGATGATTTTGATGTATTATTCGGACCGGCATATAAGGGAATCCCGTTAGCCGTTGTAACTGCAATCGCATACAGTGATCTGTATGGAAAAGAGGTTCGTTATTGCTCTGACCGTAAGGAAGAGAAGGATCACGGCGCTGATAAGGGAAGCTTTCTTGGAAGCAGCTTGAAAGATGGTGACAGAGTCATTATGATCGAGGATGTCACCACATCCGGTAAATCCATGGAAGAGACCGTACCGAAGGTAAAGGGTGCAGCTGATGTGGAGATCAAGGGATTGATGGTGTCTCTGAATCGTATGGAAGTCGGAAAGGGCGGAGAAAAATGTGCTCTGGACGAAGTCAAAGATTTGTATGGATTTGACACTGCAGCGATCGTAACGATGGAAGAAGTCGTAGAATGCCTGTATAATAAAGAAATCAATGGCGAAGTAATCATCAATGATGAATTAAAAGCTGCCATTGACGCATACTATGAACAGTATGGTGCAAAATAAAAGGAGGGCATTTGTATGAACAATGAGAAAATCTATAAGACCATGACGAGCGTGGGTGCAGTGGATCTGGCTGTTGGGATTATTGTTCTGCTGACCGGCATTGTGGCAGGGGTTTTGTTGATTGTCAATGGTGCCCGACTGTTAAAAGGAAAATCGGATCTGATATTCTAATATATAGGAGGGGCATATTGTGCCCCTCTTTGATTTTGGTGGAATAAAAGGAGTTTTGTTTGTGAAAAATAAGACGAAAGAGATGACTCGGAAAGTCAGCCGTATTTTCTTTGGACTCTATCTTCTGCTTTTAATTTATTGGATGTTTTTTGCAGAGGAATGGGGTCGATCTATGTTATCTGGAGATTATCATTATAATCTGGTTCCTCTTCGGGAAATTCGACGCTATCTGGTATATTATGAGCAGATTGGTCTGTGGCATGTACTTTGGAATCTGGCAGGAAATGTGGTTGGTTTTATGCCTTTTGGGGCATTGCTTCCACTGGTGGGCAGTAAAAGATTAGGGTTTTGGAAGACAGTCCTTTACAGTTTTGAGATGACGCTTTTGATTGAGATCTCGCAGTTGATACTGAGAGTAGGAAGCTGTGATGTGGATGATATGATTCTGAATACACTGGGAGGATGTCTGGGATATCTGGTATATGTCCTGATTATTCGACCAAAGGAGAAAAATATTGAAGAGAAGAAAGTATAAATTTACAGATAAAAATCATTCTGTTCAGGGTGTGGTATCCAGCATCATAGGTAT
>JAFYTM010000007.1 GCA_017558865.1 Lachnospiraceae bacterium | reverse complement strand
TCCTCAAAGTATATGCGGCAATCCATCAACTATAACTTAATTCACATATTTCAGCATCACATCCCAGATTCCGGCACGTTCATAGCCAAGTCTCCAGGAAGCAACACCTCCCAGCTCATAATCCTTGATCAGCTTCATCTTTTCTTCAATCGAACGTTCTTCCTCCATCCACATCTGATAGATGCTGTTCTGATACTCAAACTCGATATAATATTGACGGCTGTTTTCATCCCAGGTCGGCTCTATCTCATTGTTAACAGCCTTTTTATCGGCACTGTCCATTCCCAATGCTTCACTGGTCACATTACCATCCTCATCTGTTCTCCAGAAACGAGTATAGAAAGGAACTGCATTGATGACCTTTTCCTTCGGAACTTCTTCCAGAGTCTTCTGAATACCTTGCTCTACAAATCCATAAGAAGCTACTGAACCGGCCACTTCTGATCCTGCATAATGCTCATCATATCCCATGATAATGACATAATCCGCAAATACCCCCTGTTCTCCACGGAAATAATGTTCCGAAGAAGCAGTAGGTACATAATTATCCACCGAAAGCACAATTCCATTGATTCGGCACATAATGGATAATTCGCGAACAAACTGAATAAATGCCCGTCCACAATCCGGTGTAATCATCTCAAAATCCACGTTAATGCCATCCAGCCCATACTGAATCGCAGCGGCAGTTAACTGATTCACCAGGCGCTGACGGCTGGATGTTCTGGACAAGGTCTCGTAAGTGCTGACACCCTCCTTAAAATTATCAACCAGAGCCCACACGTCCAGTCCCTGCTGATGTGCATAGTTAACATAGGACTGACTTGCGATTGAAGAAATATTTCCATCCGTATCTGCGATCGAAAACCAGGTCGGAGAGATGACATTCAATCCTTTTGCATCTGCAATCCTGGACAACAGCTGATTGTTCGCATCTACATTGGTCACCTGATGCCAGCTCAGATTGATCTTCTCTTCTTTGGTCAGACTGGTATATTCTGCCTCCTTGAATTCCGGCTCGATGACCGCTTCCTGTACGGTTCCTGATATCTGTTTATCTCTCACATAGCCAATAAAGCCATCCTTGGTCAGAACCCTTGTCCATTCCTCAATCTCTTCCGGTTCATCCAGGACATACATGGTACTCCCCTTATCTACCGTCGACAGAATTGGACTCTTAATCCCCGGCTTATAGCGAACCTGCGCTTTCTTCTGGGCAGTTACCGCATCTTTACTTCCAAAATCTGTAAAAATCTGAATATGATTTGGCTCTTCCCACATCTCATAGGTGAATTTTGTATATTCTTTTACAAAATCCAATGCAACATACGCATCATTGCCATCCACACGCAGAATCACATAATCCTTACTGTGCTTTGCTTTTGCAATTGTATATTCACTGCTTTCCGCATCTACGCTGACCAGCTCTGTCGGAAGTGCATACAGATAAAGATTCTCTTTTGCATCCCAGTAAAAACGGGAATTCAAATGCTGATAAACCGTCTCTACATGCAGATAAGCTCTGCCATCAATCACACGACCTTTATCTTCCAGCATCTCATCATTCATAATGATCGCCATATCTTCTTCATCTTCCAGATTAAAATACTCATCCATATCCGCTGTCTCTTTGGATGGAGAATATTTATCATAAAGCATCTTTCCAACCAGTCCGCCTCCTACAATCAGGATCAGAACAAATGCAATCAACACAGGTATAATCTGCTGATTCCTTCTTTTCCTTTTTTTTCTGGAGCGCCGGCGTCTTGGCTGCCCTTCCCTCATCTGTCTTTCTTCCTTTATCATAAACGTCCTCCTGAACTTGTCTCTTTTGTGTTGTCGCAGTGCACCTCGATTCCGCTTCGCTTCATCTTCCGCACTGCTCATTACTTACGTGTAGTATACCACAAAGCTGCCATTCCCACCACCACAAATCTCAGGACACAGAAGACTTTTCTTCCTCCATATATTAAAACCCTGACAGCTTTTTGTCTTTCCTCACAGTATGCACACACTCCAAAAGAAAATAATGTGATATATTATGCCGGTGCAAACTGTAAAACTGCACATCACTCCTTATTCGATTTGAAACAATTGGATTTTTTCACAGAAGTGTGAAAAGAATCAGAAACACAGACTTACAGTTTTATTATACATGCTACATCCAACATTGCAAGGCAGTTCACAAAAATTTTAAACTTTTTCCCACAATTCACCGTTCGGCAGACTTTACATATTTCTTTTTTTTGTTTATACTATATTAAACTATAAATAATCCGCAGGTTGTGATCGCATGAAATTAGAAAAAATCAATGAAAACAAAATACGTTGTATTCTGACACGCGATGATTTGGAAAACCGCCATATCAAGCTGAGTGAGATTGCCTACGGTTCTGAAAAAGCACGGTCATTGTTCAGGGACATGATGGAACAGGCTTCACACCAGTTTGGGTTTGAGGCAGATAATATTCCATTGATGATCGAAGCCATTCCTATGCCAAATGAGTGCATTATTTTAGATATCACCAAAGTGTCAGATCCGGAAGAACTGGATACCAGATTTTCAAGATTTTCTCAAGGCGCAGCTGATATTTCTGAAAGCTCTTCGCGTGAATTTCTTCCAGACGGGGCAGATGAAGTGTTGGATCTTTTCCAAAAACTTCTTGAACACCGACTTAAGAATACTCCAAAAGAGAATCGGGAACAGCAGGCAGCTACCATTGCCAATGAGCTGGATATGAGAAAACTGTATCTCTTCCAGAAACTTGATTCCATGATAGAAGCCTCCCAGATTCTAAAAACGATTTATCACGGCGATAATCGCCTGTACAAGAATCCGGACAACGGACAATATCATCTGGTGATTACCAAGTCAGACCATACACCGGAAGAATTCAATAAGGTATGCAATATTTTGTCAGAATACGGTACTGGAAGTAAGTACACAACAGCCAATGAAGCCTATATGCAGGAACATTTCAAGCTGATTCTTAAAGATCATGCATTGGAAAAACTGGCTGAAATCTAAAACGAAACAAAGAGGATATCTCGACAGATATCCTCTTTTGTATTCTGCAATCTTATTCTTCTCCAAGGAAGTTGTTCAGTCTTGCAACCAGTACATCCGGATCCATTCCGTGAACAACTGCTGCCTCTGCAAGGCTCTCACCCTGAGCAGACGGACATCCGATACAATGCATACCTTCTCTCATAAGAATCGGAATGATATTTGGATCCATCTGTACAATGTCTGCAATAATCATATCTTTGGAAATCTTAGCCATTTTCTCTCCTCCTGTCTTAATAGTCACAATGTAACGTTAATTATAAGCCTATTTACTTGCAAAATCAAGGGAGTATGATATAATAGAAACGACAATTTCATAAGGTGGAGGGATGTATATGGAGTCAAAGCGTTACATGATCTCTGACGCTGCGAAGATGGTTGATGTCGAATCTCACGTTCTCAGATACTGGGAAGAAGAACTCGAACTTCCAATCGGACGCAACGAGATGGGACATCGCTGCTACACAGAAGATAACATCCAGATGTTTCATCACATCAGGGAACTCAAAGAACAGGGCTTTCAGCTAAAAGCAATCAAAGCACTTTTACCGGAGATGGAACAGGGTAATGTACCACCAGCAATTGTCCGGGAACCAGAGCCTCCTGTCAGCGATAAGATGGAGCAATTCCAGATGATCCTTGGAAAAGTTGTATCACAGGCGCTCAGAGAGAATCAGCAGGAAATGGGCAAAGAACTAAGTCATCAGGTTTCTACGCAGGTCGTCAAAGAGATGGACTACCTCTTCCGCCTTCAGGAAGAACGTGAAGAAACACATTACAAAAAACTGGACGAGATGATTCGTTCTTCTCAAAAACAAAGACGAAGTCTTGCTCTTGGTAAAAAAACCGAGAAAAAGATTAAAGAACCTAAGATAAAAGCCGTGAAGGTAAAGGAACCAAAGATAAAAGAGCCGCGTAAAAAGCTTCTGTTTTTTGGCGAAAGAGTAAAAAAAGACATAGTCCTTTAGGACTATGTCTTTTATTTTTTTCTGAAAAATTATTCAGCAACGATAGCGCCTGTTGGGCACTCAGCTTCACAGGTACCACACTCAAGGCAAGCATCAGCGTCGATCACGAATTTTCCATCTCCTTCAGAAATAGCGTCTGCAGGACAAACAGCTGCGCAGGAACCGCATGCTACACACTCGTCAGTAATAACGTATGCCATAATACTAATCCTCCTTACATATTTTCCGATACCTTCATAGGTTCTTCATCTATTTTAATATATTTGTTCATAATATACAAGTGGAAAATTTGATAACGATTCTCGTTAAGGCACCTTCTCATTAGTCTTCATCATTTTCTGATGGTTTGATATAACCGGCTACCGTAGCTATCGCTGAAATAATCGCAACCGCTACAGCCATACCTGCCATCAATAAAAATGCAGTTACTCCAATAACTTCACCAGACATATTCCGTACCTCCGCACCTCTGTATTTTGTGTTATTTTACCATATCCTGTCCAGTTCTGTCCACTTTTATTATTCAAAACAGACATCTTTCATCAACGTGTTACACTTATACAGGTTCTCTGTCCATATCGCTGAACTTGGTAAGCTCCGGCATCCACAACAGGTTGACAGTTCCAATTGGACCATTACGCTGCTTGGCAATAATAACTTCTGCCACCCTCTGTTCCGCTTCAGACAAATCTCTGTTATAGTATCCCTCTCTGTAGAGGAACATTACCACATCCGCATCCTGCTCGATCGCTCCGGACTCTCGAAGGTCAGACAGCATCGGACGATGATCAGGTCTTTGTTCCACCGCACGGCTAAGCTGCGAAAGGGCAATCACCGGAACATTCAATTCACGGGCCAAAGCTTTCAGACCTCGTGAAATATCGGATATTTCCTGCTGCCGGGAAGCATTACTGCTATTGCTGCTGCCGCTCATCAACTGCAGATAGTCAATGATCACGATCTGAATATCATGCTCCATCTTCAATTTACGGCATTTGGAACGCATAGCTGCCAGAGAAATACCCGGTGTATCATCAATGATCAGCTTGGAATTTGCAATATTCGCTGAACCCTCCACCAGATTCATCCATTCTTCATCCGTTAAACGACCCGTACGAATCTTCTGCGCATCTACATGAGACTCCAGAGACAGCATACGGTTGACCAGCTGCTCCTTGGACATCTCCAGACTGAAAATCGCTACTGCAAGATTTCTCTTAAATGCCATATGCTGTGCCAGATTCAAAACAAATGCAGTTTTACCCATAGACGGTCTGGCCGCAATAAGAATCAGATCTGACGGCTGCAAGCCGGATGTCTTATAATCCAGATCCATAAAACCGGTCTCAAGTCCCGTTACCCTTCCTCGCGTCTTAGATGCTGCATCAATCTTTTTCATGACATTGATCACAACATCACGAATCGGAACAAATTCACTGCCGCCTCCCCGCTGAGCCAGATCAAACACACTTTTTTCTGCGTCTGCAAGAACATCCTCCAGCTTCTCAGAACCAGAATAACAAGTATTGGCAATCCCTTCAGTCACCCGAATCAGACGCCTGGTTACAGACTTTTCCTTAACGATTTGTGCATAATATTTAATATTTGCCGAAGTCAGTGTCTGATCCATCCACCGTAAGATAACATCAATTCCACAGACTTCTTCCGGCATTCCTTTTTCACGCAGACTGGTATGAAGAATCACCGGCTCTACCGGCTTTCCTTCATTATAAAGCTCTACCATCGTATCGTAGACCGTACCCATCTGTCTCTGATAAAAATCCTCACCTTTGATGATCTCTGAAGCAATCATAATTGCTTCATTATCGATCAGCATTGCACCAATGACGGATGTCTCTGCCTCTTCATCATGCGGCATGACCCGTTTTATGAGTGCTTCCTCCATATGGTTGTTTCTCCTGTCTTAAGCTTCCTGCACCACCACTTTTAATTCACCGGTTACCTGTGGATGCAGTTTGATCGGAACCATGGTAGTTCCTACCGCCTTGATCGGATTTGGCATTACCAGCTTCTTCTTATCGATCTCCAGATTGAGCTGCTTTTTAGCCGCCTCTGCAATCTCTTTGGAAGAGATTGAACCAAACAGTCTTCCGCCCTCTCCCGTCTTAATCTTCAATACAACCTGAACTTTTTCAAGCTCTGCTGCAAATGCCTTTGCATCTGCCAGCTTCTGTGCTGCCACTTTATCCTCATGGGCTTTCTGCAGTTTTAAATCATTCAGATTCTTCGGAGTTGCTTCCACTCCCAGCTTCTTTGCAAAAATAAAGTTTCTTGCATATCCATCATTCACTTCTACAATCTGACCTTTTTTCCCAAGGGATTTCACATCCTCCAACAAAATTACTTTCATTCCAATTCTCCTCCTGCAAACATTTGATCAAGGGTTTCGCGTACCTGTATCATTGCCTCATCTACAGAACACTCCAACTGTACACCTGCCATATTCAGGTGTCCACCTCCCCCCATCTTTTCCATAATAATCTGCACATTCACTTCATCAATGGAACGTGCACTTACATAAATTTTTCCGTTATACTCAGTCAACACAATGGATGCCCGTACACCGATAATATTTAACAGTTCATTTGCTGCCTGAGAACCCACGATGGTCGGACTCACCAGTCCTTTGCTTGGACATACAGAAAGCGCAAAACCTCTATATACCTCTGCATGACGCACTGCTTCTGCCCTTGCCTTGAATTCTCCCATATCATTGCGGAACAACTTACGCACACGCGTTACATCCGCTCCACAGCGCCTTAAAAAAGCTGCTGCCTCAAATGTACGCACACCCGTCTTATTCATAAAGTTGTCTGTATCAATCATCATACCTGCGTAGATACAATCTGCTTCTCCGCCTTTCAGCCTTACATTGTCTGCAAAATACTGCAGAATCTCTGCTACCATCTCACATGCAGAAGATGCATTCGGCTCGATATAAGAAAGTACTGCATGACTGATAATCTCATTTCCTCTTCTGTGATGATCAAATACAACAACAGATGGAGTCATCGCCAAGATATCTTCACATTCTGTATAACTTGGTCTATTGGTATCCACCACCACCACCACCGTATTGCGATCCACAATTTCCTTTGCCTGAGCACTGTTAATAACAACTAGCTGCTCTCCGCCATTCATCTCATCAAATACTTCCAGCATCGGTCGTATCGACGTACTCACTTCATTGGCTACAATATAAACTCGTTTATTCAAGGTTCTGGCTGCACGGTAGATTCCAACTGCTGCACCAAAAGCATCCGCATCCGGCAGCTTATGTCCCATAACCACAACTTTATCCTTCGCTTCCACGATCTCACGGAATGCCTGCGCTTTCACACGCGCTTTTACACGGGTATTCTTCTCTACCTGCTGTGTTTTTCCTCCATAATAAGTGATCTGATCCTTTGTTTTTACAACGGCCTGATCTCCGCCCCTTGCAAGTGCCAGATCCATTGCGCTTCTTGCATATTCCATACAGTCGGCATAAGTCGCTCCACCGGAACCGATACTGATACTCAGCGTGATTGCCATCTCATTTCCGATATTTACCGTCTTGATATCCTGAAGAAGATCAAACTTATTTTCACGAATCTGTGTCAATGCCTTTTCCTGCATGATAATAAAGAAACGGTCTTTTTCCAGCTTTCTCACAATACCATCATACGCATTAAAATATTTATTGATTTTCCGCTCAATCAAAGCAACCAAAAGAGAACTTCTGACCTCTTCGACATTCTCCAGTGCTTCATCATAGTTATCAATATATACTAATCCAGCCGCCAAACGCTGCTCCTGATTCTCACGGATATATCGATTGATCTCTGTAATATCAAATAAATACAAAGCAATCAGGTGACCTTCAAAAGCTTTCTCGCCAAATACGACCTCACTCTCACCATCTTCATCCATGCTGATATATTTCAGCTCAGCACGAAAATCCTGCCCTTCATACGACAGTTCAACGGAAACATCCGTCTGTTCTTCAGTTGGTAAGATACTCCTGTTCAACTCTGAAAAAATAGTTGTAATACTTCTGCTGTAATCTTCCTTCTTCCCGGTAAGACGCATAAACTCTTTATTCATCCAGACGATCTTTCCATCTCCGTCCAACAGGACATAAGGAAGTTCCAGTTCTTTTAAAAGATTTTTCTGGATTTGTCCATAATGAGTCGCAAAGGACACCAGTTCGGTATATACCATAGGCTTATTATATACATAGAGAAATATCGCTATAACAGCATAGATCAGCAAAAATACAAGCATCATCACGCCTGCATCTTTAGATACTGCATAGATGACTGCATTCATAATCACTAAAAGAGCAGTCAGATACAGCGGCCATCTCATATAGAGTCCCAACTGTCCTTTTAATTTTTTTTCTTTCTTCATCTCAACTCCCCTGCCATACCCCTTTTTAACCGATATTATACCATTAACCGGGTCAGGGAACAAGTACAGAAAAAAGAGCGCCGCATAACCGCGGCGCCCCAAAAGTTGTTCTTATTCTGCTACATATGGCATAAGGGAGATATGTCTTGCTCTCTTGATAGCCACAGTAAGTGCTCTCTGATGTTTTGCACAGTTTCCGGTAATTCTTCTCGGAAGAATTTTTCCTCTCTCGGAAACGTATCTTTTTAATTTATTTACATCCTTGTAATCGATCTCGTTATTCTCTTTGCCACAGAATACGCAAACTTTTTTTCTTCTGCGTCCGCCTCTTCTCATCTTTGGAGCGTCGCCTTTTTCATTTTTGGTGTAAGCCATGATGGTTCCTCCTTCTCACAAAATACTATCAAAATCCAGATTGTTAATTGAACGGCAATTCCTCATCAATTCCATCCGGGATGTTCATAAAGCCATCTCCGGCTGCCCCCATCGGGCTTGGCATTGGTGCTGGTGCAGACTGATATCCGCCTCCAAAATTACCTCTGCCTGCATCAGATGCAGCTTTGCTCTCTGCAAATTCCTGCTCCTCAACAACGACATCGGTCGTATAAACTTTCTGACCATCTCTGTTTGTATAACTTCCGGTCTGAATACGTCCGCAAATGCTCACACGCATTCCCTGACGGAAATATTTTTCAATAAACTCCGCATTTCTTCCAAATGCTACACAACCAATAAAATCGGCTGTCTGTTCGCCATCTCTGTCTCTTCTGGCAAATCTGCGGTCTACTGCCAAAGTAAATCTTGCAACAGCAGTCGCGGTATCACCGCTGGAATAACGAACCTCCGGATCTCTGGTCAGACGACCCATTAAAATAACTTTATTCATTAACAATCACCTCTTATATGCTGGTCTTATGCGTCCTTACGAACTACAAGATAGCGGATGACATTCTCCAGAATACGTACACGTTTCTCTACTTCACCTGGGCAGGTTGCTGGTGCCTCGAACTGAACGAAGTAGTAGAATCCTTCTCTCATCTTCTGAATCTCGTAAGCAAGTCTCTTCTTGCCACCGTCTTCCACTTCAGTTACAGTACCGCCGAAACGAGTAATGATAGCTTTTGCTTTTTCAACAACGGCTGCTCTCTCTTCGTCTTCGATCTTTGCATTCACAACAAGTGCTAATTCGTATTTGTTCATGCGTTTTTACCTCCTTTTGGTCTCTGGCACATGACCTTCATCATGTACAAGGAATACTCTGTTCTCAGAGTTATAATATATCACAAGACGAAACTATAGCATAATTTTGCTTGAATTTCAAGCCTTTTTCCGCAATCCGCGGGTATTTTTTTCAACCAGCTTTCTGGATACCATGACCTGATGTCCGCATCCTTCACATTTCAATCGAAAATCTGCTCCTACGCGCAGAATCTCCCATTCCTGACTGCCGCAAGGATGGGGTTTTTTCAATTTTACAATATCTCCAACCTGATATTCCATGGTTCCTCCTATAATTGACTGAAAATCTCTCCGATACTTCCCTGAATCAATAAATCCGCACGGGAATCCATCGGCGTCACACTTTTATTGATCAGCACCAGTTTCTTTCCTTCATAATAATCAATCAGTCCCGCAGCCGGATATACCGTCAGAGATGTTCCTCCTATAAGGAGTATATCAGCATGAGAAATTGCCTGAATCGCCCCTTTCATCGTCGCCGTATCCAAACCTTCTTCATACAGCACCACATCCGGTTTGATCTGTCCGCCGCATTTTTCACAACAGGGCACACCCGTTGAATTTAAAATATATTTTGCATCATAGAATTCGCCGCATTTTTGACAATAATTACGATGTACCGAACCATGCAGCTCATAGACCCGTTTGCTTCCTGCCGCCTGATGCAGTCCATCAATATTTTGAGTGACAACTGCCTGAAGCTTATCTTCTGCTTCCCATTCTGCCAGCTTTAAATGTGCTGCATTTGGTCTTGCATCCAGCGCAAGCATCTTCGCCCGATAAAAGCGATAAAATTCTTCTGTTTTTCTTCTGTAAAATGTATGACTCAAAATCGTCTCCGGAGGATAGTCATACTGCTGATGATAAAGACCATCCACACTCCTGAAATCCGGGATACCGCTCTCCGTTGACACACCTGCTCCGCCGAAAAACACAATATTATTACTTTCATCAATCCACTTTTTTAATGTATCCAACGCTGTCATTTCCATGTCCCTCCTGTCAAATATATTCTACAGTTATTTCATCCAACGCACCCTCACTGCATATGCCTACTATATAACCTTCTTCCTCGAGCTCCAACAGACGACAGGCATAATGTTTCTCATTGATATTCTGCACAATTCTCGGAGGATGCTCTGTCAGGTCCATCTGAAACTTTTCCAGAGACGTATAAAATCCTGTCCCTAATGCTTTCAGGAAACTTTCTTTCAACACCCAGTATTGATAAAAACATTCCTTTTGCTCCTCTTCCCTGCAGGATTCATAAAATATCTTCTCCTCCTGTGTAAGCACTTTCCTGACCAGAGAATCCGATGGTATCCTCCATGTTTCCTGAATATCCACGCCAACCTCCCGGTCTGCCACTGCACACAGCACATAATCTCCCGAATGAGACCAGTTCACATAGATGCCACAATCCGGACTCAGATACGGTTTACCATGAGAATTTCTCTCATAAACTGCTGGAATCGATATATCCTTGTCCAGAAGCTTCAGCGCAAGATTTAAAAGTACCTCCGCCGCCAGACAGCTCTGTCTGTTTTTCGGCTGCTTTCTCTTCTCCGCCTCTGCCCGGCGCGCTTCGGACAGGTAAGCATCCCATTTGGGAGCTTCAAAATCATGCCCCTTGATATTCATTGCAAATACTCTAATCATGGGTATATCCCTCTTTTAAAATCCCAGCAGCGCATATCCCACCGCGGCAAGCAGCGCCGGAAGCAGATTCGCTACACGAATCGTATGTTTCCAGATCAAATTCACACCAACACAGAAGATCAATACAGATCCTACAAGAGAAAGATTATTCAACGCAGCCTCAGTCAAAAAAGGTTCCACCATACGGGCAAGCAGTGTCACTGTTCCCTGAAAAATCCCTACCGGAACAGCTGAAAATATACACCCTTTTCCCATAGAAGACGCCATCACCAGAATGATAATAAAGTCCATCAATGCTTTCGCTGTCAGAATCGTATAATCTCCATAGATTCCATCCTGCACAGCACCCACAATCGCCATCGCTCCTATACATACTGTCATGGTAGCATTGATAAAACCGTCTAAAAACTGATGATCCTGGCTGTTCCCGCTCTTTTCTCTCAGCCAACGACCGAAGCCTTCCATACGTCCTTCCAGATTCAGCAATTCACCCACCAAGCCGCCCAGTGCCATACAGATAACCAACATCATCGTACCACCAGATACTAGTTTCTGTCCATCTATGATCAACATCTGCTCCATAGCACCGGCAATACCTACAAACAGCACACAGATTCCCATAGAACGCATCAACGTTTCCTGACACCGAAGATTCAGCCACTTTCCGCCAAAAAGTCCAAGTATTCCTCCTGCGATAATGGCCGCCACATTAATAAATGTGCCTATTCCTATCATATCTTTTTTTCCTTCTATGTTTCATCGTAAAATATTCTTTTATGATAATAAAGAGAACAAAGATAAACTCTTTGCTCTCTTTTTATAAGTTATTATGAACTTCTCTTATGCAAAAAACAGTTTGGAAAGAGTCATTGGATCAATGTACTCGCCATCTTTGTACACACGCATATTACCGGAAGCAATCTCATCGATCAGCATAACATTTCCGTCAGCGTCATAACCATACTCAAATTTGATATCGTAAAGTACCATTCCTTTTTCTTTGAGGTCGTCAGCAACGATCTGTGTAATCTTCTGAGTCATATCCTTCATAGAATCATACTGAGCTTCAGTCATAACACCAAGTGCTGCAAGTGCATCCTTGGTAACCAGTGGATCACCCAGCTCATCGTTTTTGAAGGTAGTCTCTACATATGCCGGAAGATCTGCACCGGATTCAATGTACTGACCATATCTTCTGATGAAGCTTCCAACTGCTTTATGACGACAGATTACTTCCAGTCCCTGTCCAAATACTTTTGCCGGAAGAACCTCCATGGTAGTATCATCAAGATTTGCATTCACATAATGTGTTCTGATACCTGCCGCATTTACTTTTTCAAAGAAATAGATAGACATACGCAGATTTACATCACCAACACCATCAATTGTTAATCCAACCGCATTCTCACCTGGATCAAACACACCATCTTTTCCTGTACAGTCATCTTTGAACTTCAATAAGTAATTGCCGTTCTCTAACGCAAATACATCTTTTGTTTTTCCTGAATAAACAAGTCTTTTCTCCATAATCGTTCTCTCCTTATATATAATGTATTGAAATAGTTACCTTTCTTGAACACAATCATTATATATTAAAAAACTGCTTAATACAACATAAAATATTAGAATTACTTATTAGAATTTGTTAATTACAAATAGCTGCATACAAATAAACAACAAAAAACCCTCTGAATCTCAGAGGGTTTTAAAGAGGCGACAACCAGATTTGAACTGGTGATAAGGGTGTTGCAGACCCGTGCCTTACCACTTGGCCATGTCGCCATATATTCTCTTTTCAGAGAGCTCCCCGAGTAGGGCTCGAACCTACAACCCCACGGTTAACAGCCGTGTGCTCTACCATTGAGCTATCGAGGATTATATACCTTCAAAATCACATACAGTATTGATACTCACTCACACATTATAACATCTTCCTATCCATTCTGCAACCTTTTTTCAACCTAACCTTTTGGTTAAGCCCTCGACCTATTAGTGACAGTCAGCTGCACACATTACTGTGCTTCCACCTCTGCCCTATCTACCTCGTCGTCTTCAAGGGGTCTTACTACTTGCGTATGGGATATCTCATCTTGAGGGGGGCTTCACGCTTAGATGCCTTCAGCGTTTATCCCTTCCCG
>JAFYTM010000053.1 GCA_017558865.1 Lachnospiraceae bacterium | reverse complement strand
TTCCGCTTCTTTCTGTACACCTTCCAGTGTGGTTACTCTCTTTCCATTGGCTCTCGCCGCAAGAGTCGAACAGGACAATACCGGTTTTTCATCAATCCATAACGTACACAGACCGCAATTACCGGTATCACATCCTCTTTTAACATGACCAGCTTCCCTTCATTCAGCAGAGACACCGCCTGATCTGTATCTTTTGCCAGTATACAGGTTACATTCTCTACCGTCTGCTCTCCCTGATAGACAGCCTCTGAAAAAGAAACATTTCTTCTGATAGCAGATGGAGCTGCGGTCTCCAAAACAAGTACTTGAAATCCACACTGATATAACTTATAAATCGTTCCCGTGGCGATATCTCCGCCGCCTCTGACAATCACCAATCGTTTCATGATCTTCTCATCGTTTCTACAATTTCTCTCGCAACATATACTCCGCTGGCAGACGCATGGGATAAGGAATGTGTAACTCCGCTGCCATCTCCAATTATATAAAGTCCCTTGTGTCTGCACTCCAGATTTTCATCCACTTCTACTTCCATATTGTAAAATTTCACTTCCACACCATAGAGAAGTGTATCATCATTCGCTGTTCCCGGTGCAATCTTATCCAGTGCATAGATCATCTCTATGATACCATCCAGAATTCGCTTAGGAAGTACGAGACTCAAATCTCCCGGTGTTGCGGAAAGAGTTGGGCGTACCAGTCCTTCTTCAATACGATTCACAGTACTGCGCCGTCCGCGTACCAGATCTCCAAAACGCTGAACGATCACACCGCCTCCCAACATATTGGACAGGCGTGCAATACTTTCTCCATATCCGTTGCTGTCCTTGAATGGCTCCGAAAAATGCTTTGCCACAAGAAGTGCAAAATTCGTATTCTCTGTATGCTTCTTCGGATCATCGTAGCTGTGTCCATTAACAGTAACAATACCATTCGTATTTTCATTTACCACGGCACCATAAGGATTCATACAGAATGTGCGAACATTATCTTCAAATTTTTCCGTACGATACACGATCTTGCTTTCATAAAGCTCATCTGTCAGATGGGAAAATATCACCGCTGGTAGTTCTACACGAACACCAATATCCACGCGATTTGATTTCGTTGGAATATTAAGCTCCTCACATACAGACTGCATCCATTTGCTGCCAATTCTTCCTACCGAAATGATACATTTTTCACATTCATAAGAATGATCCTTACAATGTACCATATATCCATTCTCTTTGATCTCCAGTCGTTCCACCGGAGTATCAAAATAAAAATCAACCGATTTCTTCAATTCCTGATACAGATTTTCAAGAACAATATAGTTAACATCCGTGCCAAGATGACGTACGGATGCATTCAGAAGCTTCAGCTTATTCTGCAGACAAATCTTTCCAAAAGATGTTCCGGCAGTCGTGTACATTTTCGTACCTTCTCCGCCATAGGTCATGTTGATCTCATCCACATACCGCATGAGCTCCAGTGCTTTTATTTTTCCAATATATTCATGCAGCGTGCCGCCAAAATCATTTGTGATATTATATTTTCCATCTGAAAAAGCACCTGCACCTCCAAAACCGCTCATAATCGAACAGCATTTACATTTAATACAGGTTTTTACTTTTTCTCCATCGATCGGACATTTTCTCTTTTCCAGTGCATGCCCGGCTTCAAACACGCCCACCTTTAAATCGGGATT
>JAFYTM010000052.1 GCA_017558865.1 Lachnospiraceae bacterium | reverse complement strand
CCATACAGCAAAGTATGTAACTTATACACGTATCTATGGTTGGATGATATTCAGAGGAGAACCCTCTTACCAACCTTGATATAGATTTAATAAATGATGTAGAAAACTGCTATTGGTCTATGACTACATCATACCAGGAGGGGAAGAGATGAAGAGTCTTAGTTTATATGAAGAAAAAGGATCCTTTTTGAACAAATTGGATTCGACAGTAAAAATACTTTATGTCGTAGCGGCCATCCTGATCCCGGCTGTCCTGGGAAATAACTGGGTACATGGTGCATGGATTGCGCTGAGTACAGTGCTTCTGATGGCAGGAGGCGTTATAAAAAAGACTGTACCGGTCATTGGTGTATCCGGAGTTGTACTTGTATCCATTATTATCATTCAGGGTATGAGGAGATCGCATTCGGTCTTGAGAATCTGAGTGTTCCCCGTGACGAGATGCATAAGAGAATCAAGGACGCGATGGCGCTTCTGGATATTGCCAGATTTACCGAGAGAAATCCATTCGATCTGTCCGGCGGACAGATGCAGAGAATGGCAATCGCAAGTATCATTGCCATGAATCCGGAGGTTATCATCCTGGACGAGCCGACTTCTCAGCTTGACCCGCAGGGAAGTGAGGAGGTATTTCAGGCTGTACAGAAATTAAGCCAGAGGGGTATCACTGTTATCATGGTGGAGCATAAGATGGAGAAGATCGCTGCGTACAGTGACCGTGTGATGCTGCTGGATGATGGAAAGCTGATCGATTTTGATACCCCACAGAAAGTATTTTCCAGAGATGACCTTGCTGAACATGGAGTACAGGCTCCTGCATTTGCAAGAATCGGAAGAGGACTTGGAGTGAAGAACCCGAAGACAAATATGTATCCGGTAACATTAGAAGAAGCCAGAGAAGCACTGGTAAAATAGGAGGATTAAGATGGGAAGACTTGAGATCCAGGATCTTCATTTTTCCTACACAGCAGGAGAAGAGATTCTGAAAGGAATAAATCTTGTACTTGATGGCGAGTCTACTGCCATTATTGGTCAGAATGGTGCCGGAAAGACCACATTTGTGAAACTGTTAAAAGGATTGCTGCGTCCGACATCTGGAAGAATCCTGTATAACGGAAAAGATTTGAAGGATCTGACGGTGGCACAGATCGCACAGAACATCGGTATGGTGTTCCAGAATCCGTATGACCTTGGACTTTCTGACAGAAAGCTGGTATCCATCGCGTCTATCGTTGCCATGAATCCGGATGTCATTATTTTCGATGAGCCTACCATTGCGCAGGATTATGCCGGAAAGACCCGTATTGGAAATATTGTGAAAAAATTAAGAAATGAAGGCAAGCTGGTGCTGACCATTATTCATGATATGGACTTTGTGGCGGATTATTTTGACCGTGCAGTTGTATTTGCCAAAGGAAATGTCCTGCTGGAGGGTAATCCGGAAATTGTATTTGCAGATGCAGATGTTCTGGAGAAAGCATATCTGGAGCAGCCAAACGTAACCAAACTTTGTCATGCACTGGGACAGGAGAAAATCTTCCTGACTACGGATGCATATGTAGAGTATATGCGGGGTTAAACTATGGGAAAACGTGTCTTTTTGATTGTGCTGGACAGCGCTGGTGTGGGAGAGGCACCGGATGCAGCCCGCTTTGGAGATACCGGGTGTGATACGCTGGGAACCTGTGCAAGAAGCGGAAAACTGTATGTCCCGAATATGAAAAAGCTGGGACTTTATAATCTGGAAGGGATTTCTTTTTAGGCGGAGGAACAGGATGTCATCGGCTGCTATGCAAAGATGACAGAAAAATCCGCCGGTAAGGATACAACTGTGGGCCACTGGGAGATTGCAGGAGTCGCATCGGAGACGGCTATGCCGACCTATCCGAATGGATTTCCGCAAGAAGTCATACAAGAGTTCGAAAGACAGACCGGAAGAGGAACTCTTTGCAATCTTCCATATTCAGGCTCTGAGGTTATCAAGGATTATGGAGAGGAACACTTAAAGACCGGTAAACTGATCGTATACACTTCTGCGGACAGTGTATTTCAGATCGCAGCGCATGAAGAGCTGGTGCCGGTGAAAGAGCTGTATCATTATTGCGAGATTGCAAGAAACATCCTGCAGGGGGAGCATGGAGTTGGACGCGTCATTGCAAGACCATTTGTGGGAGTGCATCCATTTACCAGAACTGTCAATCGTCATGACTATTCTCTGGAGCCGCCGCGCAGGACTGTGCTGGATGCAATCGGGGAAGCAGGACAGAAGGTGATCGGTGTCGGAAAGATCTACGATATCTTTGCCGGCCGGGGTGTGCAGGAGACCTATCCAAACAAAGGCAACGACATCAATATGGAACAGACTTTGGTATGCATGGATCAGGATTTTGAAGGTCTTTGTTTTGTGAATCTGGTGGATTTTGATATGCTGTACGGTCACCGTAATGATATTGAGGGATATACCAATGCCCTGAATAAATTTGATGAACAGCTTGAGATTGTTCTTGGAAAACTTCGTGAAGATGATCTGCTGATCATAACGGCCGACCACGGATGCGACCCGGGATTCAAGGGGACGGATCACAGCAGAGAGTATGTACCCTGCCTCTGCTATGGAAGAACCTTAAAGAAAGGCGTGAACCTTGGAATTCGAAGCAGTTTTGCGGATATCGCGCAGACGGTTGCGGAGTATCTGGGAGTGCCATATGAGGGTGATGGAGAAAGCTTTTTAGAGGCTCTGAAAGAACTGATCGTATAATCTGTTCTTTAGACAAGGAGATTCAGTTATGGTAAATTTTGAATATTATGCACCGACAAAAGTAGTGTTTGGCAAAGATGCTGAACTGCAGACGGGAAAGTTGATCAAGGAATATGGCCCTACAAAGGTGTTGGTTCACTATGGAGGCAGCAGCGCAAAAAAGTCCGGGCTTCTGGATCGTATCTGCACGTCTCTGGGAGAGGCCGGCATTTCTTATGTGACTCTGGGCGGTGTCGTGCCCAATCCACGACTGAGCCTTGTCCGTGAAGGGGTTACGCTCTGCAAAAAAGAAGGCGTGGATTTTCTTCTGGCTGTCGGAGGGGGAAGCGTCATTGACTCTGCAAAAGCGATCGGTTATGGACTTTTTAACGACTGTGATCCCTGGATGTTTTTTGATCGTCAGGCACAGGCAAAAGTATTAAGAGATGAACCAACCAACTATGATGCCCGTGCTGATGTGATGTGGGCAAGCAGTCTGTCCCATAACGGTTTGACCGGCTGCGGTACGACCGGTGACTGGGCAACTCATCAGATCGAACACGAACTGGGTGGGATGTTCGATGTGGCACATGGTGCTGGCCTTTCTGCTGTATGGGGAAGCTGGGCTCGTTATGTATATAAAGAAGAACCGGAAAAATTTGCCCAGTTTGCAGTCAATGTTATGGGAATCTCCGCGGATGAAAAATCCGCCGATGAGCTTGCCATGGAAGGTATCTGTGCTATGGAAGATTATTTTCGTTCCATAGACATGCCAACTTCTCTTGCAGAACTTGGTGTCTCACCGACCGATGAGCAGATCGAAGATATGGCACAAAAATGTATGCATTTTGGAAAACGTACCGTTGGAGGATTCAAGGTTCTGAAAGCGGAAGATGTGGTGAAAATTTACCATATGGCAAAATAGAACAAATATTTAAAAACAATTATGACTACCGTATCTTCGGATACGGTAGCTTTTTTGGTAAATGTCTCTGGAGGTCATACCTTCTGATGGAGTTCCCATGTGTTTTTTGCATAGTTTCTCGATGTTTGTTTTAATGACCCGATGAAGTTTGGAATCAATCTTGAGGTCCCTTGGAACAGCTATTAAAATAAAAATATTGTAAATTTATATTTTTGTGATAAAATGAATACAAGGAAAGTAAGGAATTCCGGGAGGTGTTGAGATGGAATTAGCAAAAGTAACATCGAAAGGACAGATTACCATTCCAATAGAGATCCGCCGCAAGCTTGGATTAAAGGAAGGTGACAAAGTCCTTTTTATAGAGGAGGGTG